>JASFYU010000001.1:0-12393 GCA_045046905.1 Flavobacteriaceae bacterium
CCTCTGATTTAGACGATGGGTTTGCCCTTATTTTTGATGGAGAAACATTGACCAACTGGGATGGCGACTCCACCTATTGGAGCGTGGAAAATGGTGCTTTAGTCGGCACTATTACGCCTGAAACCCTAATTAAGGTCAATACTTTTATTATATATCAAGGAGACCAACCCCGAAATTTTGAACTCAAAACCGAATTTAGAATTTCAGAAAGCGGTAATAGCGGAATCAATTATAGAAGTGAGCTTTTAGACACTATTCCCTATGCTTTGAGGGGGTATCAGGCCGATATAGATGGAAAAAACAAATATACCGGACAAAACTATGAAGAACGTAAGCGTGCCACTTTGGCCTATCGTGGAGAGAAGGTCACACTTTCATCTCAGGACAACCCTGAAAAACCGGGATCTTTAGAGGCCAATGTACAGGGCAATGCCTGGCAGAGCAGAGAAATTCTTGGATTGCTAGGGCATTCGGATTCTTTAAAGACAAAAATCAAAGCTGAAGATTGGAATGAATGCCGCCTCGTCGTAAACAGCAATCGATTACAACATTATATCAACGGCACTTTAATGAGCGATGTACTCGATAATGATGCTGTAAACCGAATGTTCTCGGGCATGATTGGAGTGCAGCTACACGTAGGACCACCAATGAAAGTGGAGTACCGTAATATTCAATTGAAAAAATTGTAAAACACAAACACTTAGCCGAACAAATCCAACACGGGTTTTCCCAATCCGTCAGGGGTGGTATAAAAAGGTCTGCCCTCGATAGTATAGTGTGTTTGAGGGTGAATGCCCAGTGCGTGGTATATAGTTTGGTGTACTTGATCAATGACCACCGGGTTTTCAATTGAAGAACAGGGTCTTTCGTCTGCAGTTTTACCATAGACCAAGCCTTTTTTAATACCCCCACCCCACATCAGAATAGAGCTACCATCGGTAAAATGCCGGTGCATGCCATAGAATTTTTCGTCTTCGATAATATCGGGTTGATCGACCTGGCCTTTGACCAAGGCACCAGGTCGTCCTTCCATGATTGCATCTCTACTGAATTCACTGGCCAGAATAATTAGTGTTCTATCTAAATGCCCTGATTCATCCAAATCTTTTATCAATTGAGCAATAGGCCTATCGATCAATTCTTTCATTTTAAGGGTGCGCGTATGACCGTTTTCGTGGGTATCCCACCCTAAAAAAGGCTCATACTCGGTAGAAACACTTATAAACCGACCCCCATTCATGGCCAAGCGCTTTGCCAGAAGACATCCCAGACCAAACCTTCCGGTATTATAGGTGTCATATATTTCTTTGGGTTCCTGAGCCAAATCAAAAACTTTAGCCTCGGGTGAGTTCAACAAGCGGTACGATTGTTCCATCGAACGCATCAAAGAGGCTCTTTGATAATCGCTCCCCCCTTCCATAACCTTACTTTTATTGGCCAATTCTTTATACAGCTTGTACCGAGCCTCAAACCTTTTAATCGACATGCCTTGAGGTGGGCGAACGCTATCTAGTCCACTTGATGGATCTGGTATCAAGAATGGCCCAAATTCACTACCCAAGAACCCTGCCGAATGAAATGCCTTCAATTCCTCACCCTCACCCACTGTAAACCGCTGTCCCATAGCAATAAATGGCGGTATAACAGGATTTGAAGGCCCTAATTCCTTAGCGATCCACGCCCCAATATGTGGGGCCTGAACTGACTGCGGAGGCTCATAACAGGTATGCCAATGGTATTGGTGCCTTGTATGCAAAATATGGCCAAGATCGGCTGATTTGTATGAGCGTATTATAGCCCCTTTATCCATTACTCCACCAATAGCCTCTAGTCCTTTCGAAAAATCGAGCCCATCGACCACCGTCGGCATTTTTGGAAAGGTACTCAGCACTCTCTTACTCTCTACCCCTTTCTCATAAGGCACATAGGCCTTGGGGTCAAAAGTTTCAGTATGAGCCATACCACCAGCCATCCATAATAGAATAACGGTATCGGCTGTGGAAGAAATTTTTGAAATTGAAGTCGTGCACGAGCTCAAAAAGCTGGCCAATGGTAGCGTGGTCGTCGAGGCCGCAAGACTTGCCGCTGTCATTTTTTTTATAAAATCTCTTCGAAAATTTCTTTCTTCCATAACCTTATACTAAATGAACTTGTTCAATGTATAAATTGAAATTCAGGTAAAATCAGCGTTGACCAGAACAGATCTTGTAAGGCTTCCTTCTTTGGTCGATTACCAAGGGCGGCCATCATGATTTCTTTTTCCTCTGTGGTCGGTTTTCTCCCTAATGCTTTTTGATAAAGTTCATCTACGATTACCTCACTATTATCACCATACCGACCGAGCCATATATTGGCCCCTTCCTCTAATACCCTATTGAAAAACACCCCGTTAGTCAACTCCAATGCCTGCAATAAGGTTGCCCGATCGTCTCTTGACGTAGTTACATTCTCTCTACTAGGTCGCCCAAGGGCCTTCATAAAAGGATGCTGTTTTACAAGACTTGCCCTAGCAAATCTACCCTCTTGATCGTCAAATGTGAAATTGACCAAATTGCCCCAATTAGATGAGCCAAAATCACGAACCACCGACCACGAAGCATCATCGAACCCTACACTAGCCCAATCTTTATTAGGCTTATCGGCCGTACTTTTCCAATGTGTATCAGAATTGATTGAAATTTCATTTTCATCGCTATAACCAATTTTAAGGGCAAACAAAACACCTGCAGGATTAGCGATACTGCCTTCATTGACGCCTTCTATAGCGATGGTATTTTTACCTTCGGAAAGAAATTTTGTTACATTAATCTTATCGACTTTTGTCCAATCAGAACCTTGTGCTATATTCTTACCATTGATGTAAAGCACATACGAATGATCTACCGAAATTAGTACTTTGGCATTTTGAATCGCTTTATTCGGAAGCGTAAATGTTCTTCGAAAATAGCGCTTGCCCGGCTCAGGAAGCACATCACGGTCAAATTTTATTTCGCGATGCCAAATTCTTGAAGACCTAACTTCTTGGCCCTTGGGATTATATGCGGCGGCGGCATACATAGGAGCAATAAGCTGACTTACGGCATCGGAAAATTGTTCAGCACTCATACGTCTTAAGATAGGTCCTTTAAATATGTAATTCGTTTTAATTTCTGCTATATTCAGATAACTGACGGTAGGCAACTGGTATACTTTTGAGGTCATCATTATTTTCAACAAATACTTCAGGTCGTAGCCTGAGTCTATAAAATCTGCCGCCAACCAATCTAACAAGTCATTGTTCCAAGGCGTATTGTCCATTTCATCTAAGGGCTCTACAATACCTCGCCCCATAAGTTTTTGCCAGAAACGATTGGTGATGGTACGATACAACCTGCCATTTTCAGGCTTGACCATTACCTCCGAAAGCTTTAGCAGACGTTCTTTTATACTTTCACCATTTACATCACCCAACTCAGGGTATAAAAAATTTACTTGAGCCATTTTTCCAATAGGTTTGTCACACCGATTGAGTTCCATGACCGAATCGGCAAAAATAGAAGCAAAGCCATAGGACTGGGCCAAGGTCAGATTACTCACAAAACTATTATGGCATGAGGCACATTTTACGTTGACCCCTAGCAATGATTGGCCAATATTTTGAGCCGCCTGCATTTCAGTACGTTGACTGGCATTTACGACACCCCGCCATTCTATTCCCTTTATAAAACCCTCGGAAACTTCGGTAGGGTTGACCAATTCTTTGACCATTAGATCATAATGCTTGTTTTCCTTTAAAGAGGTATATAGCCAGTTGGTTATTTGTTTTCTACCCCCGGTTATAAAGCCCGTACCACTATAATCATTGCGCAAAAGATCGTTCCAAAAGCTCAGCCAATTCTCGGTATAATTGACCGTATCACTCAATAATACATCAATTAGGAGGCTTCTTTTTTCTGGGTTTGTGTCTTTTATAAATAGGGCAATGTCCTCAGGTTGGGGGAGCAAGCCTATCACATCTAAATACGCCCGTCTGATAAATATTCTATCATCCACCACCTTGGGCCACGGGGTATCATTTCTTTCGAAATACACATCGACCAATTGGTCTATGGGGTGTTTTTCTTTGCTAGATGTAGGCAGATCAGGTTTGGAAAGTGCCAATGGCGCTTCAGGAAAAATTTTGAGTTCTTGATCAGACCAATGTGCGCCGGTTTTGATCCATAACTTGATCAATGCTATTTCATCATTCTTTAATACCTTTCCCTTTTTCGGCATCACATCATCATGGTTGGGCGAAAGCGTAATTCTTTTATACAGCTCGCTTTCCTCTGGCTTTCCTATACGAATAACCGGCCCTGATTCTCCGCCCTTAAAGACTCCGTCCTTATTTTCTAGAACCAATTCTCCTTTTTGTTTGTTCTCACTATGACATTGATGGCAATTATGCGCAAAAATAGCCCGTACACCCATATTTAGCTCATCTTTCCGTGATTCAGAAAGAGAATCCAATTGGTTTAATTCGGCGAGTAGTGCCGTGGTTTTTCCAAAATCGTATGAGGTATTGTTACCCGGCAGAATACTGGTCAAAAAATCTTCGCCATGGGTGAGGTTTGCCCCCAAATGCCCAGCAAGGGTAAGTAAGATTACGGTCACCACGAGCGTTATTCGGTAGGCTTTATAATTACGTAATCTCCCCCTTAAGGTATTTCTCAAAAGTAGGCTCGTGATACCAGCAAAAACTGCCGTTGCAATACCTAGATTTTGGTGGTCTTGTACCAACTCGCCTGTATAATCGTCATAACATCTGAGCAACCATCCGAAAACTGCCGAAACAATTGCAAAGCAGGCCCCTAGATATACCATCATGTTAATGCCTTCTCGCAATCCTTTTCGTTTACCACCGAGGGTTAGTCCTTCGAGAAACAAAGCCACGACCAAAAGCCCAATAGGAAAATGCACCACCATAGGGTGTAGGCGTCCTAAAAACTGTAAAATGATATCCCAAATAGCGCTCTCCATGCCCTCTAAAATTAGGTATTTTTAAGAGTGGAAACAAGTGCTATTATTACTACTTGTACAATGAAGTAAAAGTATTTATACATTTTTACGAAGCTTACTTTTTTATTCCTTAATACTTGGTTCTACGTTATCGGATTTCTTACGCTGAAATATCTTGGCACTCGTCTTCATATCGGCATATCGCGGATCCTGAACATAATCTTGTTTTTGCATTTTGATTACCTCTATACTTAAAAACCCAAATTCACTGACCACCTTACCGTAAAACCGATAAATGCCTCTGCCCCTAAAATTGTATTGGGCGGCCACTGGTGGAAAGAGTACGGTATCAAACACTTCGCCCTGCTGACCTACCAAGGTCGCAAAGTGCATGCGCCTGCCCGTATGGGTGCTGGTACTCTTGACCGTAACCAGATACCCATAAATATCGATATAGCGGTGTAGGTAGCGTTCCAAATCTTTACTGCCCCTATTGTTCTTTGGAGGTACTGCCAACAATTCAAACGGACTGCACAAACAGAAACCCAATAACTCTAGCTGGGTAAAGGCCATCTCTAGATTAGTGGTATGTAGTTGGGGAATCTTAAAATTTTGGTGCTCGGGAGGAAACAATTTGGGGTGGTCAATTTTTACATTTTTATTCAGGAACAGGTGTGCTTTCCATAGCAATTGGTGCTGATTTACCCCCGTAAACCGGAAGGCATCGATCCGTATGAGAATACTTATCTGCTCTATAGAGATAAAGACCCGATCCAAAAAACTCACCAAGGAGTCATAGGCTCCATTTTTTATTCTATCCTTTAGAATCCGATCAACTACCCTATTCTCGAGTTCTTTTAGGTTACCAAAGCCTAGAAAAATATCGATTCCATAAATAACATTGGCGTTATGGCTTTTATTTATACAGGGTGCATGAACGGTCGCCCCCAGCATACGTGCTTCATGAATATAAAATTCTGAACGGTAGAATCCGCCGCCGTTATTGAGTACGGCCACCATATATTCTAAGGGATGGTATGCCCTTAAAAATAGCGTTTGATAGCTTTCCACGGCATAGGAAGCCGAATGCCCTTTGGCAAAGGCATAGCCAGCAAAACTGGCAATTTGTTCCCAAATCTCAAAAATAAGGGTATCGGTATAGTTTTTTTTACGACAGTTATCAATAAACTTTTCACGTACCTTTTGAAACTCTTCGCGCGACCGAAACTTACCGCTCATTCCTCTACGAAGCACATCGGCCTCGCCCAGATCCAGCCCTGCAAAATAGTGGGCGACCTTGATAACGTCTTCTTGATAAACCATAACCCCGTAGGTCTCAGGCATAATCTCTAACATCACCGGATGCGCCATTTTCTCTGCCCTACCCTTATTTCTGTGTCGCAAGATATACTCTCGCATCATACCGCTTTTGGCCACCCCTGGTCTGATGATTGAACTCGCCGCTACCAAGCCCAAATAATTATCGACCTCCAATTTTTTGAGCAACATGCGCATAGCGGGCGACTCAACATAAAAACAACCCATGCATTGTGCCGTTTTTATAAGGGTATTGATCTTTGGGTCTTTCTTGAATTTATTGATATCATGTATATCGATTTTTGCAAATTCCTCAGGATTATTATATGCTAAAATATCTAAAGCCTCTTTGATCTTTGCGAGTCCGCGTTGGCCGAGAATATCGAATTTATAGAGTCCCACATCTTCGGCAATAACCATATCGAACATGACCGTAGCAAACCCCTTAGGAGGAAGATGGGTGGCCGAAAAACAATGTAAGGGTCGTTCACTAATCAGAATACCTCCGGCATGAATACTCAGGTAATTGGGCATACCCATAATCAAACGCCCATATTTTATGACCAAATATGAAACCTCATCAAGTTTGGCACTATCATAGCTGCCTTCGGACAAAGAATCAATTTCTGCCTTAGGAAGCCCAAAGACTTTTCCCAACTCTCGTACAGCCCCTTTTTCTTTAAAAGTAACATAGGTACCTAAAAGGGCCACGTAATCAAAGCGCTTAAAGATATACGCTGTTACGGCCTGCCTATCTTTCCAAGAAAAATCGATATCGAAATCAGGCGGGTTGGTTCTATATAGATTAATGAAGCGTTCAAAATAAAGATCCAGCTCCATTGGATCTACGTCGGTAATTCGCAACAAATAGGCTACAATACTATTGGCCCCACTACCACGACCTATATAAAAAAAATCTCTTCGGTCAGCCTCCGAGACAATATCCCAATTGATTAAGAAATAAGAAACAAAACCCTTTGCCTTAATCAGTTGCAACTCCTTTTCAAGTCTCTCTTCAATAGCCTTGCCTCCTTCAGGGTAGCGATAAGACAAGCCTTTTTGGCATAAGTTTTCTAAAAACGCCTCATCCTCTTCATTCGTATTTAGATATGCTTTTAGGTTTTGCGGTTGTCTTTCTTCGGAAAAATCAAAATGAATGGTGCAGGAATTCATCAAACGATCGGTGTTTTCTAAAATAAAAGTGTATTCTGAAAAGACTGATGCCAAATTTTGAATAGGAAACATTTTCTCATTCTCATTGGCTTCTTCGGTTTGGGGAAGCTTGCTCAACAATACGTTATTATCAATGGCGCGTAACAAACGGTGGGCATTAAAGTCACGTTTATTACGAAAGGTAACGGGCTGCTGCACCACCAATTTATTCTTGAGCTTTAACAATCGTGAAAAAGGCAATTTTCGCAAATCGGCAATGGATATTCCGATAAATTCATGTTCGGAAAAACCTTCTTGATCATTTTGCACTACTTTTTCAAAAGGGTAGACCACATAGACATTCTTAAACTTTGGCGCAAGTGAAGGCAGTTCTCTTTTTTCATGCAAATGTTCGGAGAGAAAACTGTTTAGTTCTAAATACCCTTCATTGTTTTTGGCTATACCCACAAAACATTGCTCTACTCCGTTTCTGAAATCGACACCCAAAATTGGCTTTATATCATATTCCGCTGCTTTTCGCACAAAATTGAGTCCTGCCGAAGTATTGTTTATATCGGTAAGCACCAATTGCGTCACTTGATTTTTTTGTGCCAATTGCAAAAGTTCCACTTCGGAAAAAGTGCCGTAACGCAGGCTGTAGTATGTATGGCAGTTGAGGTACAAATAGATTTAGATGTTAGATGTTAGATGTTAGATGTTAGATGTTAGATGTTAGATGTTAGATGTTAGATGTTAGATGTTAGATGTTAGATGTTAGATGAAAAATAAATTTTTAATTAAATAATCGCTAAAACACAAAATTTTCATTGTTTATTGTTCCCTGCTCGTTGACAGCCTAATTACTTTGTACTTAATACTTTGTACTTGTTTCGTCGCTCGTCTTGACTCCTGATTCTAGATTCTCAGCTCTAGCTAGTTTTCTCGTTTCTGGTTTCTGGTTTCTGGTTTCTGGTTTCGTATTTTCTTAGCTCTTTTGCCTTTTGCCTATTCTCTTTTTTCTTCTATTTACTCCCTACTGTTTTCGATGTGCCAAAACAATAGGTGGGCGACCGTCAAAAGGGTTATGCATTCGTCCGATAGTTTTAGCGCCCATGGCCGAGGCACGTATTACACTTTTGTCTCCATAGCGTTTTCGAATATAATCCATGGCGTTATATAGGTTTAGAATTTCTTCTGTATCATCAAATAGATCAATCTGATAATTGCCCGATACCAAATGGCTAAAACGAACACCTATCAAACGCACCAACAATCTTCGGTTATACAGTGTCTTGAAGATGTCTAAAATCTTAGGAATCAAGATATGGTCGGCGCTGGTATAGGGAATACGCAATTGTTTTGAATAGGTATTGAAATCGGAATATCTGATCTTGACCGCAATGCAGGCCGTAAGTTTTTCACCCCGGCGTAATTGATAGGCCATATTCTCGGTCATGGCGATAAGAATGCCTTTCAGTTTCACCATATCAATGGTATCCTTATCAAAGGTACGTTCGGTCGAAATAGATTTTCGCTCACAAAACGGAATCACTGGCGTATTATCAAGTCCGTTAGCACGTTTCCAAATTAGGCCCCCGTTTTTGCCCAATACGCGTTGCATAACATCTATGGGCATTTCTTGTACCGTACGTACTTGCCGCAATCCTAAATTGCGCAATATTTGGTAGGTCTTATCACCTACCATTGGTATTTTTTTTATAGAGAGCGGGGCCAAAAAATGCTTTTCCAATCCGTAATCTACCTTTAACTGATTGTTGGGTTTGGCCTCGTTGGTCGCTACTTTAGATACCACTTTATTAATCGATAGTCCAAAAGAAATGGGCAGCCCAGTTTCTTCTATGATTCTTTCACGCAGTTCAGAGGCATATTTATAGGAACCAAAAAAACGATCCATACCCGTAAGGTCGGCGTAAAATTCATCAATACTTGATTTCTCAAAAAGAGGTACATACTCTTTAATGATTTCGGTAACCTGATCCGAATGCCTACTATAGGTGCCTGCATTGCCCTTGATTGCTATAGCTTCAGGGCACAGTTCCTTGGCCATTTTCATGGGCATGCCAGAATGTATTCCGAAGCCTCTGGCCTCATAGCTACAAGCAGCGACCACACCTCTATCGCTTAGGCCACCGACAAGAATTGGTTTATTCCGCAAGCGGTTATCTAACAAGCGTTCAACAGATACAAAAAAAGTATCAAGATCAAGATGAAGAATCGTTTTTTTCATTGCTATCTTAAAAAGGATAGCTAATATATGGATATATTCCTATTATATGGATATATTCCATATAATAATTTCAACAGAAGTCAATACGCTCGGAGCAAATCTGCTTGATTGGCCTCGCCCACAAATGGGTGAAACCCAATGTATGGTTATGGTCTCTCGATTAAAAAGGCAGGGTATTGAGGTCAACATTTCCTCCAGAAATAATTATTCCGGTTTTTTTATTTTTAAATCTTTCCGTGTCGGTCAATATAACTGCCAAAGCTACCGCACTAGAAGGCTCGACAATTATTTTCATACGCTCCCAAATAAGGCGCATGGCCTCGATAATTTTATTTTCGGTCACCCGAACAATACTGTCCATATATTTCTGCATAATGGGAAAATTCATATCGCCCAACTGGGTTTTTAATCCATCTGCTATGGTATTGGTAGTGGTATTCGATTCGATTTTTCCACTTTTCATAGCACGATATGCATCATCGGCCTCAAAAGGCTCACCGCCGATAACGTTACACTTATCTCCAAAATAATAAGCAGCCAAACTTGTACCGGCAATAAGGCCACCACCACCCACGGGAGTGATGACAAAATTCAGATCAGGGTGTTCTTCAAGCAACTCAATGCAAGCGGTCCCCTGCCCTAAAATTACATTTTCATCATTTGAAGGGTGTATAAAAGTAGCGCCGGTCTCTATTTCAATCTTTTTAGCCGCGGCATTTCGTGCTGCGAGCGTGGGCTCACATTCAATTATTTTTCCGCCATACTCCTGAACGGCATCTTTTTTTACCTGCGCAGCCGTAGCAGGCATTACAATAAAAGCTTCGACCCCCAACCCTTTTGCGGCAAGCGAAAGTGCTTGGGCAAAATTACCCGATGAATGGGTGACCACAGCCTTATTTCTTTGCTCATGGGGGCGTTGTAAAATAGCATTTATCGCACCTCTTATCTTAAAGGAACCACCTCTTTGAAAATTCTCACATTTAAAGAATACATCTGTTTTTGCCAATGTATTAATCAGGCGAGATGTAAGCACGGGTGTTCTATGTACATAAGGTTGTATTCGTTCGTGGCATTGAAGAAGAATATTTTTTTTGTTTTCCATTCGTTTGAACCAAATTGACCCAACTAAAGCTACAAATAAAATTTAGTATATGAACACTCCCCCATTCTATGAAATGTGTTCGAAGCATGGATTTTTAATAACACAAGCCCCTTATAAACTCCAAATTTATTATAAGATGTTAGTTGTTTTAAATTCTTAATTTAGAGCAATAAAATTAGTGTAATGCGCTACCTGTCCAATATTTCCCTCTTTTTTTTAATCAGTACTTTTTTTTCATGTAATCCGGAAAATACAGCTACGATACGAATCGGCTTTTCGCAATGCTCGATTGATAATAATTGGCGTAAGGACATGAATTATTCCATGCAGGTGCAGGCAGGTATCTATCCAAACGTGCGACTTTCCATATATAACAGCGAACAGGACCCCCTAAAACAAATCGAGGATATAGAGCGGATGATAAAGGATAAAATGGATATTATAATTGTATCTCCTTTTGAACCCGACCTGATCATCGATGTCATAGGCAAGGCGAAAGATCTGGGAATTCCGGTAATTTTATTGGATCGTAAAATAAACTCGACTAATTATAGGGCATATCTAGGCGCTGACAATATAGAAGTAGGCAGAAATGCCGGTAATTATATTACCTCATCTACCAAACAAGACATCAATATTGTCGAAATAAGGGGAAATGGTATCTCGACACCTGCTATAGAAAGGAGCCTGGGATTTCATCAAATTATCGACACGATTTCTCGCGTGCATATGATTCGAAGCCTCAGGGTCTTAGAAACAGGATTCCCACAGAAAGCATTTGAACATATTCTAGATTCCTTAAAAGGAGACCCGATCGATTACGTATATGCCTATAATGACAACGTAGCTGTGCATGCCTGGGAAATTGCTAGAACCAAGGGGTTGGAAAATCAAATTAAATTTATTGGTGTCGATGGATTAGACGGCCCCGATGGCGGAATACAAATGGTACAGGATGGAATCTTGGAAGCTACCATACTGTACCCAACGGGCGGATATGAAGTCATTAAATTGGCCATTCAAATATTGAAAGGAGAAAAAATACCAAAGAATAATTTACTGACCACGACCGTAATAGATAAATTCAATGCCCAGATAATGAGGCATCAACTAGAAAAAATAGACCAACAACAAATCGAGCTAGAAAATTTAACTCTCGATATTAAAATACAAAAACAACAGTATGCGTCTAAAGATTTCTTTTTCAAAATCAGTATAACCCTATTGGTCATAGTTTTTGGCCTAGCCGTCTATGGCATTTATTCCTTCCTGACCATTCGTAAAAAGAAAAAACAATTAGAGCTCACCAATACTAAAATAACGGTTCAAAGAAATCAAATAGAAAAAATCGCAAACGAGGCAAAAGTCAACAATGAGGCGAAAATCAATTTCTTTACATCGCTTTCCCACGAATTCAAAACGCCCATTACCCTGATTTTAAGTTCTATCGAATCTATTGGCGATATAACAAAGGAGAAAGGCCTTAAAATAAAGAATGAGGTAGCGTTAATTTACAATAACTCAAACCGTTTGCTTCGCCTTATCAACCAATTATTGGATATTAGAAAAACAGAAAATCACAAATTCATAGTAA
>JASFYU010000002.1:0-5130 GCA_045046905.1 Flavobacteriaceae bacterium
ACGAATGCTGCTATAGGTATCCAAGGTTCTGCCAAAGGGACTCCGTTCTACAACTCGCTGCGACATCAATTCTAAAGAACGCTGTGCCATTCCGATTAATCGCATACAATGATGTATTCTTCCCGGGCCCAAACGACCTTGTGCTATCTCAAAGCCTTTGCCTTCGCCCAACAAAAGATTCTCTTTGGGTACACGAACATTGTCTAAAATAATTTCTGCGTGCCCTTCGGGAGAATCAGTATACCCAAAAACACTCAAAGGGCGGACAATCTGCAAGCCCGGAGTATCCATAGGCACCAAAATCATACTTTGTTGTAAATGCCGGGGAGCGTCAAAATCGGTCTTGCCCATTACTATGGCAATCTTACAATGGGGATCCATAGCCCCTGAAGACCACCATTTTTTTCCGGTAATCACATAATCATCACCATCGGCAACAATAGCCGTTTCAATATTCGTCGCATCGGAAGAAGCTACATCAGGTTCAGTCATCAAAAATGCGGATCTGATGTCACCGTTCAGCAATGGCCGTAACCACTTATCTTGCTGCTCGGGGGTACCATACTTGGCCAGCACCTCCATATTGCCCGTATCGGGCGGACTGCAGTTAAAGACTTCCGAAGACCACTGTATTCTCCCCATGATTTCGGCCAAAGGGGCATATTCCAAATTGGTCAAGCCCGGACTCATATCACCATATACTTTGGGTAAAAACAAATTCCATAGGCCTTCTTCCTTTGCCTTTTCTTTCAGAGTTTCAAGACCTCCCCATTTTTTCCAAGCATTGACTGGGTCTCTATGAAATGTGGTCACTTCTTCCTCTACAGAGTGTATGTTCTTTGCTATGAAGCGCTTTAGCTTTTCTTGTAAGGCAATTGATTTTTCGCTGTATTCAAAATTCATATTCTTGCTATTTGGCCATAATGACCGTTTTTTTTATAAAAACTGCTTTGCTGAAAAAACAAAAACCGTTTTGCTTCACGATAAAAGACAAATACTCCTCAGTCATGCCTTCATCTAAAAAAATCTATCCAGAAACCATATACCCTCCATCGGCGACATAGACTCCACCTGTCATATAAGACCCCGCATCGGAAGCCAATAGCATTACCAAGCCAGCCATTTCATCAGGGGCCGCTATACGGTTCAAGGGCAAGGCTTTTGTAAAGCCGCTGACCAATTTTTCATCTGTCCAGAGGCCTTCACTGAACTTCGTTTTTATAAGACCGGGGCACAATACATTGGCCCTGACGCCATACCGCCCCCATTCTTTTGCCTGGTTCTTGGTAAGCATGATTAAAGCTGCCTTGGTAGCGCTATACAACCCTAAACCAAAGCCGGGCCGTAGCCCTTCTACCGAGGATATGTTGATGATGCTGCCCCCTCCATTTTCCTTCATATGTGGAAGGGCCAGATTCGAAAGTATCCAAGGGGCCTTTACGTTCACATCCATAATCTTATCGAACACCTGCTCATCAGAACCTTCCAAAGGGCCATAATATGGGTTTATGGCGGCATTGTTTACCAAAATATCAATTCTTCCGTACTGTTCGATAGTTTTAGCTATAAGGGACTGACGCTGTTCAGAATCTCCGATATGACATCGGATACCCACGGCTTCAAGGCCGTCACTTTTGAATGCCTCGGCCACCGCATCTACCGCTCCTTGCTTTCGACTACTAACGACCACTTTGGCACCATTCTCAGCCAAGCCTTGGGCAATTGCCTTTCCTATTCCCTTGCTTGCGCCTGTAATAATGGCCACTTTGCCGTTTAGGTCAAATTTAGCTTTTATGCTATCCATACTGTATTTTTAATCGTTTTGATATAAATAAGGCTCTACCATTATGTGTGTGACTAATACCAATTTAAGTATATGATATCGCATGTTGGCTCGTTCTTGTCAAAATATAAATGCCTTGTTCATACATTCCGTAGCGGTGCTATGCAATGTAATCACAGCGTTCTTATATCTTGAAATATCTTCGCCTTTAATACGGCATTATATACTTAAATTGGTATAATTCACATAGTCATTGAACAGTATCTCAAAATTTTATTCTCGCCGGTGGGTTTAACCTGCCTATGCCGGCATGCAGGTTTGCATCGAAATGTTATAATTTGTTTCCTTTTAATGCCTAGCAGGCAGCCTGACCCGTAGTCTATTTCTTTTCATTTTTTCTTGATAAAAAACGATATAAAAAATCAAAGATGCTTTGCTAAAATATTGTTTTATCATTGGTTACCGTCAATACTTCAGTATTCATCAAAATCTCGGCCAAGGCAGAAGTCTTCGGAAGTTCATATTTAAAATAAAATTGCATGGCGTGCACTTTTGCTTTATAAAAATCAGCGGCATGTGTCGACTCGCCTGATGCCAATTCACTTTTTGCCTTAGTAGCCATATCCAACCATAACCAGCCTACGACTATATTTCCAAAAAACTCCATAAATACCGTTGCATCTGATAAGAAACGTTCATAATCTCCTTTTTTGGCGAACTCTAGTAAAAATTGTAATACCTCTTGTGTCAATCCTAATTTGTCACCTAACTTTTTCGCATAGGGTGCCAGCGCTTTATCTTCAGATGCTTTTGCAATACTCTTCATTATCTCTGCCGACAACAGCTGTACGGCCTTGCCATTATCCATAGGGATTTTTCTTCCCAAAAGATCTAAGGATTGAATCCCTGTAGTACCTTCATAAATTGAAAATATACGGATATCTCTAAAATACTGTTGCAAGATAAAATCGGTACAAAAGCCATAGCCACCAAGCACTTGAACACCATTACTAACCGAAACGAATCCCATTTCGGAAGGGTAGGTTTTGGCAATAGGCGTAATCACCTCTAGCAATTGTAAATACCGCTCTCTTTCTTGTAAATCTGCATGGGTCAACGAAAGGTCATGATATTTTGATGCCAACAACACCAAACTCAAGGAACCTTCAGCCACGACCTTTTGCAATAACAGCATTCTTTTTACATCGGGGTGGTTAATAATCAAGGTCTGTTCCTGTGCTGCGTCTTTTTTACCTGTACTAGTCAAAGCCCGCCCTTGTGGTCTCTCTTTGGCGTATGCCAAAGACGCCCGATAGGCCGCCATGGTTATGGCCGCTGCCCCTCGCCCAACGCCTATTCGAGCCCCATTCATCATCATGAACATATACTTCAACCCTTTATTAGGCTCGCCCACAAGCCACCCTTTACAATCCTCATTATGCCCAAAGAAAAGATGTGTGGTACAGTAGCCTTTTTGACCCATTTTCTGAAAATCGGCAAAGGTGGTTACATCATTCGAAGTGAGACCGCCATCGGCAGTTGGTCTGTTTTTAGGAACTATAAACAAGGATATTCCTTTAATACCCGCCGGAGCTCCTTTTATACGTGCCAATACCAAATGCACAATATTTTCAGCCCCTTGATAATCGCCACCTGAGATGAATATTTTTTGCCCAGAAATTTTATATCCGTCCTCTTCAGGAACCGCAGCGGTAAGAATATCTGATAAGGAGCTGCCTGCCTGTGGTTCTGTTAGGCACATAGTACCGCCCCAATCTCCTGACAGCATTTTCGGAATATAGGCGTCATTCAGTTCTTTACTCGCAAATTTAACAATCAATTCTGCCGCCCCAAGGGTCAAACCTATATAACCAGGCAATTGATTATTGGCCGTTTCTTGAATATAAATAGAAGCCGTAATTATGATATTGGGCAATTGTAGGCCTCCATCCTCATAGTCGAACAGGCCAGAGATTAAGCCCATATCTCCTCCTTTTTTCATGTATTTTCTTACCTGCGGATGAACTATTATCTCACCATCTTTAAAATATGCAGGCTGTGCATCCATCTCTCGAAAAAAAGGAAATAACTCCTTATCTGAAAAATCCTTGGTGGCATTTAAAAAAAGATCTATCGATTCTTGGTCATAGTCCGCATATCGGGCTTGACCCAATACACTTTGAAGGTCATGTACTTTGTAAAGCAAGAACTTAAGTGTTTCTATATCAATATATTGATTTGCCATAATCTGTTCTATTTTGAATCCCTCATTGAGGGTTTAATCTCTGGCTTTCCCGCCTATGGAGGGGCCTTCCTCGAAATAAAAATATTTTTTTCGGAAGCATACCTGGCACCCCTGCCTCGCCGTCAGGCAGGCTTGGATTCAGGTTGTTGATTCTACATTCTATCCCAATTTAACCCTTATTTAATGACCATATCATTAAACTGGTTTAATAAAATCCGAGGACGATGGAATATTCGTAGCATACTAATCAGTTCTTGACCAGTCTTTTTCGAATCTTGGAAAGACCAACAGGCGTAATACCTAGATACGAGGCGATAAGATACTGGGGTAGACGTTGAAAAAGCCCCGGTCTTTTTGCCAAAAGCCTTAGGTAACGTTCTTCATAGCTTCGATTGTTGAGCCTTTCAACCCGTGTAAAAGATTTGATAAACGCCTCTTGCATCGATAGCCTGCCAAACCTTTCTAATTGATGCGACATCGTAAAGGACCTTTCTACATCTGTTTTCTTGATAGCATAGACCACGGTGTCCTCCGTAGCTTCTAAAAATGAACTAGAGGGTATTTCTTGAACATAGGCTAATAGGTCGGTAAAAAAAATATCCTCTGTGTAGAACTCGAGAACCTTGACTTCACCTTCCTCCATTTTATAGTAATAAATACATCCTACCTCCAGATAGTAAAAATACTGTACCGATTGCCCTGGTTTGATTAGCGTGCCACCCTTCTTTACATGAATTTTCTTGTAGAATTGCAGCATCCAATCCAAGTTCTCAGTACTGACCCAAGTATATGATAAGACTTTATTTCTAAGATTCTCCAAAGATGGGGCAGTTAGGTTTTTAGACTAGAAGCTCAATGGCAATAAGCATTCTCAATATAAGCATTTCGAGTGACATAGGAATTTCATAAAAGCTTTTCTTCCGGTTCAGCCTTTTTCTATCGGAAACTTTTAACCCTCATTACAACAGCCTAATGGGAATAAATCTTCAATTTATATATACAAGTTATAATATGTATTTTTATAGCTATGGAACATCTGAAACATTTACAGGGAAGTCTGATATTCAGCGGGCTAGGAATCGTATTATTGAGCCTATTCATC
>JASFYU010000003.1:0-5288 GCA_045046905.1 Flavobacteriaceae bacterium
TTCCTGGAGACGCAAAAGCTGTATCCATCTTAAAAACCACGGATAGGAATTTGATTGTGATAGCCAATAATAATGCTTCCATGCAAGTATTTGAAATAGCAAACTAATTTTCCACAGAAACCAAGAGATTTTAACGTACCAACTTATAATACTCTCAAAAATATAAAGATTTGTAAATGAAGTTATTAACAGATTTTTTTTTGGTGTTGATTGATTCAATAAAATGTACGAAGGGTGGCAGGTAGTTTTCATGTACCCACAAAACAGTCCGTATCGAATACTTACAATGCAAATCTAAAAACGATTCACCGAATCGTTCGCTAAATGTAAAAAGAACCGCAAATGGAACTGAAATGTCATTTTATTAATAGAGCATTGAAAGTTCAGTAAAACAGCCGTTAAAAGGTATGAATGAAGTAAATGACTAAATGAGTTCAAATAGAAATCGTAAACAGAAAGATATATTCCTTAGTAGTAGTTTATCGGTTCTAAAATAATGAGAAGCCAAACAGATGAAAATATATAATAATGCACATTGGGTCCTGGGGATCATTTTTATAGTGAGTACAATTATAACTTCATGCACTAAAAAAGATTCGATCTATAAAGATCTGGGCCATTTTAGCAAGGTTTTTGACCGAGAAAAGCAATATCGGATATACTTTCCGAAAAATTACCATTCTTCCAGTAAGGAGTATCCGGTTATTTATCACTTTCATGGTTGGGGAGGGCGGCACTTTAAAGATGAAGGTGCTAATCTCGAATATGAGTTGATGCAGAAATTGGTTGACAAGTACCAGTTTATTTTAGTGATGTGGGATGGGAATATGGAAGAGTCCGAACCTAGGCCTTATAATATGGGGTACCATGAGCACATGAAGTATGGGCAACAAATGAAAGACTATTTTTTGGAATTAGTCGCACATATAGACAATACGTACAGATCCCAAAATGATAGAAATTCTAGAGGAATAATTGGTTTTAGTATGGGAGGGATGATGTCTTTTTATTTGGCAGGAAAATATCCAGACAAAGTAAGTGCGGCGGTGAACTTGGTCGGTAGTACGGAGTTTTATATAGGAGCCCCTGATAATTACACTTTCTATCCCTTGCGCTATACGTTTACCAACCTCAATGATGTTCAAATACGCCTACACAATAGTACAAAAGGAGAACTTGCCGAACTCAATAAAGAAACACATAATGGCGTTCTTTGGGAGGGCAATAAGAAATATGAATATTGGGAGTTTGAGGGAGGGCATAAAGTAGACGAACCGGGTAAAACCGACAACTATGAAAAAGCGGTCCAGTTTGTAATAAATGCTTTCAAAAATCCAATTCCAAGAGAGCCCAAATGGTCGCATTATGACCTATACGATGATTTTGAGCTGTGGGGGTATTCAATAGAAAGTGATAAAAATCAGCCAGGATTTATTTTTTTACAAAACGTATCTGCTTCTGGGTTCGGTTTTTATACTATGAAATGGCTTCCGAATGGACCATCTCTGCCAGGTTTTCAAACTACAATTACCACAGATGCCATCTATGAACCTAGTACCGACTACCATATTCAAGATTATAATCAAGGCGAAAAAGTGCTACAGGCAAGTATTTTAAAAAGTGACTTTAAAGGAAGGTTGCAGTTCAAGCTCAATAGCGATGGACATGAAATTGGGATTTATAAAAAAGGAGGAAATCCCAAATTGACTTTTATCGATTATAGGATAGGAAAAAATCAAAAGATGCTTACGGCAGGGGAGAAAAATAAAATGACCTTGAAAATTCTAAACTTAGGAGGAGGAGGAGAAAAGAAAAACGTTAAAATTTCTTTTAGTTCAAATGATAAGAATATTGTGTTCGAACCTTCTAATTTGGTAGAAAAGCTTGATGAAAATATTGTTATTCCTTCTTTTATTGTTCTTAGTGATAAACTTCCGACGAAAGATGGTAGCCCTCCACAAGTAAAAATTAAGCTGAATATTGAGTATGATAATTTAACATTTTTAGAAGAATTTTTGGTGCCTATTATGTTTGACGTACCATTTTATGAACAGCTAGCCATTGATGATGGTGTTATGGTCAAAGACACAATCCTAGGTATTGGTAATGGAGATGGCAAAGTTTCCCCAGGTGAAGAAATTGTGATTTACACTAAGGGATATAAAACCCAGCTTTTTTATGACGACCCATATATTACAGAAGAGAGATTATTCGACGAAGCCCTTCCTGCGGTATGGCCAACAGATGGCATTACATTTAGTTCTATCATTAAAATTTCAAAAAACTGTCCTGATGCTCATCAAATAATTTTTTTAGGCAAATACGAAACGAAATCATATATGCCAATATCTAGAAGTGTTTATTGGGGAAAATTTAAAATTAATGTAATTAAGAACAAACTATGAAAAATAATACTATAAGCTATCGGGTTGCTCAATCTCTTTTATCAATACGACTTTGCACACTAACTTTCTTGATTTCTATTCAGTCGATTTTTGCGCAGTTGGATGTTCAAGTGGAAGATCATTCTGGCTTCGATAGAAAAATGTGGCCCGTAACAGGAGGAATACCCTTTCCAAAAGGAATCGTTTTCAATGTTGATAGTATTGGCATTGCCAACACACCTTCTCAGACACGGGTTCTTTCAAGATGGGAAGATGGGTCTGTAAAATGGGCACTATTTGATTATCAGAGCGATATTGATGCAAATAAAAAAGCAATCAATCAAGTAATATTTTCAGATACACTCAGCAATCACGAGAGTTTTGTCAAAGAAACAGACTTGGAAATTATAGTAAATACAGGTGTTTTGAAGTTCTCTGTAAGTAAGTTGAAATTCAGTTTTTTAGATCAAGTTTGGTTGGATTTGAACTATAATGAAATGTTTGAACCTGATGAATTAATAGTCAAAAGCGATAGCGGTCAAGATCATTTTCTCGATTTTCAATTGAATAATCCAGATAGACCTACAACGCCCTATACTATTCGAAACCTTAAAACAGGTACCACAAGACCTGTTATTAATGGGCAACCAACGGTAAAAGGAGGCCCACGATGGATTCGCCCCGAAGGCGGGGGTAGTGAAATAAGGAAACGAGCTAGTGAGGGCAATTATTCGGCTGAAATCGTAGAGCAAGGACCTTTAAGAACAGTCATACAATTAAAAGGCCGTTTGGGCACTTCCGATGATGATAGCGAATATTCAATATGGATTCATGCATATAAGGGCAAATCGTTTTTACGTGTTCAACACAACTTTATGTTCAGGGGAGACCCGCAGATAGCCAATATTCGTAGAATTGGGCTGGAGCTCCCCTTAAATTTTGAATCACCTCAAAAATTTAGTGCTTCAGGCTTGTCAAAGCAAGAAGAATTGAAGAAGGGTGGTAATGCTTATTTATTCAATACAGGTCCACACGATGTTTTTCATTTGGAACACAAAGGATTTCCATTGGACTGGGAAGTGGGGATTGGAAAAAAAACTATCCAAGGGACAGAAAAAACGGATGGCTGGATAGATGTAAGTTCAGACAAATTTGGAGTTACCCTATCCATAAAAGATATGGCTTATAAATATCCTAAAGAGCTTTCCTATTTATCTGAAAATAACTCCCTGAACGCATGGATGTGGCCGGATCATGGTGGCTTGGTATTGGACTTAAGGGCTTCCGGATGGCCCAAGGGAATGCAGGGAATGAGTTTTACCCATGATATTTTTTATTCGTTTCATGGGCCCCAAGATGAAAAACAATATAAAGCATTCGCTGCTGCTATCAATGATGTGCCACAACCCTATGTAAATCCGGAATGGTATAGCTATAAGGGCACAAAAGCCGCCGGAATGATCATGCCTCTCGATGATGTCAAATTTCCTAAAACCGAAGCCTTCTTGGCGACGGGCACTACGTTTATTGAACGATCTGCAATAGAATTTGGCTGGTTGGGACTGTTAAATTACGGCGACATGATGTTTATGTATGCTTACCAAAAGGAAGATAGGGATTTGGGTACTTGGGGAATATCAAGTAGAAATGATGACTATGATGGATGGAGAAGGGGAAACACAATGATCAGCTATCGTAAGTTCATACAATATTTGCGGACTGGTGAATATAGATACTGGAAAGCAGCGTCCTCTCATTTAACGTTTGTACGTGACGTTCTGATTAAACATTATAATAGTGATGACAGCCGTTATATTGGCTTTGGAAGGCGTCATTCTGCCTATTGGGGCGCTACGCCCAGAGACGAAAGTGATAGATTGGGAGGCGTGGCGTGGGATGGTTATGGCACGAACTGGCTTGGCCATTACTTGCATTGGAATTTAACCGGAGATTGGAGAACGTATGAGGTAATCGACGAAATAAGATCCGCTTGGAACGAATGGGGAGATAATTTGAATATTGACCAACTTAGTGGTGGTGCTTATGTTGGATTGAAAACGATTAGCGGGATTCCGGGCTATGAGCAATCTGAACGAGAGGCTGACAAGTTTTTGGTCTCTGCCATCGATAGAACAGCAAACCCAGGAGACCAATGGAGAGATAATACTTGGTTTATGGGTTATGGAGTTTATTTACAAGATATGGAAGATCCAATTATTACCGAAGCAATATTGGACTGGTGGAAAGCAGGGGATCATAATATTGATAAGTGGGGACTCTACTGGCATAGAGATGCTGTATCGGCTGTATATTGGGCTGCCAAAAATGATACGGAAATACGTGATAACGTTTATAAGGAGCTTTCCACAATTGGTAGTACAGAAAGTATGGATAATGCTCGCATAAAGGCCCAAAATGCCCTTTACAAGACTTATGGAATTCTTGGTTTGTTTGATTGCGACATAGTATCACTAGCTAATGCGGTTACTGCTGGGCGGAATAAGGCTCACAAAGGCTACTGGCGAGCCAAGGATGATATTATGCAACAACAATGGGACGAGCCTTTAGGAATGGCCGTTATTGACCATTATCGAGAAAATAAAGGAGATGATATGAGTCAAGAAAAAGTGAAAAAAGGATGGTTTGATGTGGCAATAGACACCACAAATTCCAATTTTAATATAGCCGTCACCTTGGAAAAGCTTTCGACCTTTGAATTGGATATATTGAATAAAGCAGGTGAAATCATATGGCAATTTAAACAAGATGAGAAGAGAGAAGGAATTATTCATGTGCCTTGGACTCATATAAATGAACCCGATAAGAAGAATTCTCAGAACATTTATTTTTTACGCCTTTTGGTAGGAGACGAACGAAAAATTAAAAAAATAACCTTAAAATAAA
>JASFYU010000004.1:0-9233 GCA_045046905.1 Flavobacteriaceae bacterium
AATTTTTGAAATATCCAGATATTCCTTCAAATTTTCCATTTCAAATCTTAGCTTTTATTTGTATTCTGTAGATTAAATCTTAGGTCGAACTCAGGTTTAAAAGATTGCGCTCCATTATGGGCTAAAAGAGTTTAAGGCTAGGCTAACAAGCCTTAATCCTATATATAGTAGCCTAATAAAACATTTCTTAGGCTTATTAAGCCCTTTTCAGTATTCGATAATACGAATATCCCGCTCTTTTAAAAACAATTATAAACCAGCTAACAGGCTTATTTTCAGCTAGAGAGTAGTACATTTAAAAAAATGGAGTTTGTGCGCAGACTCCCGATGTAGGCAATACCCTTATGCTAAAATCTTGAATAATGAATACATTGAGAATCATTAAAATACTTTTGATTACATGGGTTTTTGCTTCGTGCTCTCCAGAGCAACAGGTTGATGATCGACCCAATATCATTTTTATAATGGTCGATGATATGGGCTTTGCAGATTTGAGTAGCTACGGACGAACCGATTATGAAACTCCACGAATTGATGCTTTAATAAGCGAAGGTATAAAGTTTACAAATGCATATTCCGCTGCGGCAGTCTGTACGCCTACACGTGTCGCTCTAATGACCGGGAAGTATCCAGCTAGAACAGAAGTAGGTCTCTATGAGCCTATAACTGGTGGTTCTGAAGAACCCAGCGACTTGGGACTTTCCCCAAAAATCCCTACCATTTCTTCTATGATAAAACAGGCTGGATATGCAACAGCACTTTTTGGCAAGTGGCACCTTGGAAGGAGCCCTCAGCACCTTCCCAATAAGCATGGTTTTGATTCTTTCTTTGGAATAACGGCAGGTTCAGCTGATTACATTGATCACGAACATCATACTATTGAAGAACTTATACTATATGAAAATGATAAACCTGTGGAGAGAGAAGGTTATTTGACAAACCTAATTACAGACAATGCTATAGATTTTATTAGGAAAAAACATGATCGCCCTTTTTTCATAAGCCTTCAATATACTTCTCCTCATTGGCCGTGGCAGATACCTGGAGATGACCCATATCCAGATGGTGTAAATTTTAGACAAGGAGGGTCTCCAGAAATTTTCGCAGGAATGGTTAAAAACCTTGATGCCAACATTGGTAGAGTTCTTGATTTTTTAGCAAAAAATGGCCTCGAGGAATCGACCCTTGTAATATTTACAAGTGATCATGGAGGTGTACAATTTTCAGACATGGGCCCCTTTAAGGGGAAAAAAGCTACGCTATTCGAAGGAGGAATAAGGGTGCCCGCTACTGCACGATGGCCAGGAGTTATATCACCTCATACGGTAAGCGAACAAGTAGTGATAACAATGGATTGGACAGTCACTATGCTTGATATAGCCCAAATAAATACAACAGAAGATTTTGCTTTTGATGGCATAAGTCTTCTTTCACATTTTAAAGATAGCCGATCAATAACGCCACGTCAATTATTTTGGAGAACATCGAATTGGAGCCTTCAAGATGCATATCGCAGTGAAAATTGGAAATATTTAAAAAATGATGATGGGGAATTTCTTTTTGATCTTGAAAATGACCCTGGAGAAATCGAAAATTTGAGAGATTCTAATCCTTTAAAATTTGATCAACTAAAAAACGAATTTCAGCAACTAGACGAACAAATGTTAGATCGGTTGATACTTAACTAATAAATTTACTGCCTACAATAACTAAGAAGCATATGGCACGCCGATAGGCTAGCGCATCACTTACTTAAATGATGAAATGGGGGTAATTGTCAAATTTCCAGTATATTAGAAACGATAACGTTATCGTATCATACTTAATGCGCACTAACAAGGTGAAGAAATTACTACTAGCACTACTATTGATCAGCATGGGTTTTAAAGGAAATGCACAGTTAAGCGAGGTTGAATCAGGGGTTTACAAATGGGCCGAACTACCTATAAAAGAAGGGTCTCAGCGTATAGGTCGTAATATCATGGAAGGAAGTTCTCCTCATTTTGAGTTTTTGGAAATGCATGCCACTACTCAGAAAAAAGGCGCAAAACAATCACCTCCTCACATACAAAAGAATAAAGAGGAATTAATCATTGTCAAGGAAGGTCTAATGAAAATGACCTTGGACGGGAAAAGTAAAATCTTGCCTGTCGGAAGTATAATCTTGATTCCGCCCCTAGTAGAGCAGTCGATGGAAAATGTAGGAGATGGGCCGATGACCTATTATGTGATGATTTTCAAATCAAAAAAAACCATGAATATAGAAAGGGGTGTTAAGGCCGGAGGCCCTATGTTCATGAATTTTGATGATCTCGAATTTGAAACAACGAGCAAAGGTGGGCGAATTCATTATTTTGAAAGACCAACGGCAATGTGCGAAAAATTTGAAATGCACGTCACACAATTAAACAAGAAAGGACCAAGTCACAAGCCTCACGCCCATATTGATTCAGAAATAATTTTAGTTATCGAAGGGCAAACGGAAATGATAATCAACGGGAATACGCATACCGGTTCGGAAGGCGATCTTTTCTTTATGAAATCAAACGAGTTTCATGGTATTTCTAATGCGGCCAATACCTCTTGCCGCTATTTTGTTATTCGCTGGAAAGCATAAAACCACGGTGTCTTTGACCCCTCTTTCTCCTATAGGTTTTTAATCGGCACTGCTGTAGCTGACTTCTTCCTCATCTAAAAAAACCAATACCCCTGCCGTAGCTGTCGGTAGTTGGATCGTTAGGTTAGTTCGGCCGCTCGAATACTATTTCAGGATTCGTCCTTTTTTGATCCTTAAACAAGCGTTGTTGTTGTTTTACGGTCAATGTACTGCCATCTGGACTCCAACCTGGGGGGCCGAAAACATACATCAATGCATGTGAGAATTTCTTTGATTTTTTAACATCGCTCCAAATATCACGGTATTCGTGGGTCAATATCTCAATAGGGTTATATGATTTAGGCGGGTGAATTACGCCATATTCAACATCAATATTATCATCGAGTTCTTTCCAAGTACCGAATATTTTATCGAAAAAATTCAAGAAACCACCATGGTTCTTATCCAAATACTCCACATTCTGCGCATGATGTACCTGATGCATGGTGTGGGTATTAAAAATCTTTTCAATCCATCCCATTTTAGGAACATAGGTCGAATGCAACTGAAATTGCCAAAGGGCCTCGATACCCAGACATACTACGACCATTTCAACAGGAAACCCAATGGCGGGCATCCACATATAGAAAAAAGGCTTGTATAGAATGGTAAACCAACCATTTCGTACGGCCGTACCCAAATTATAGTGGGGCGAAGAATGATGCACAATATGCGCCGCCCACAATACTCGTATTTCATGATTCGCCCTATGAAACCAATAATAAGTAAAGTCATCGGCCAATTGACACAACAACCATATATACCAAGCATAGCCGAAAGATGAGAATCCCAGAATATTTGCTCTGACCCCTTCGACCATTGGATTAAAAAACTCATATACAAAATTGAATATTGCAATTGTGGCCACAACCTTTATCAAGGGCGCAATAATCGCTGAGCCTATCCCCATCGCGCCACTGGCAAAAAGGTCTTTCCAAACATATAAGTCTTCTTTACCATGGGTCTTGCTATAGGCCAGCTCCAATAAGATAAATGCAATAAAACAAGGTGCACCGTATACTAGGGGGTTCGTGAAATCCATTAAAAAATTGTTTAACTATAACTATTATTAAAAATCTGTTTGCTTATCTCTTCATTTCTCTGAGCAATTCATTCTGTTCTTTCATCAATTTTTCCAAATTCGATAAAAGTTCAATGTTCTTTGGAGTTTCGACCTCGGTATCATCAGGATCTTCCGCTTTTGCCCGAAAGCGATTTATTCCCTTCAAAACTACAAAAATTGTCAGTGCTATAATTCCAAAATCGACCAATACTTCAATGAGTTCACCATACCCTATGGCCACTTCTTCTACCTGATCACTGGCCTCTCGAAGTATAAGCTTCCGATCTGAAAGATTAACGTCATCGGTCATCAGTGACAATGGAGGCATCACCACTTTTTTTACCAAGGTATTCACCACCGTATTAAAGGCGGTGCCGATAATAATTCCGATGGCCATATCAATCATATTGCCCTTTATCGCAAAACGCTTAAACTCTTGGATTAAGTTCTTCATCTTAATCTTCTAGAATAGTGTAGTCTGACTCTCTTCATCTGTCTCATTAGAATTATTCTTTTTTTCCTTTTTATCACTATCCAAAATAGCGCCCTGACTAATATTCTCTTCATCGACCACCTCGATATCCTCAGGGTCTTTTGGCTCAGGCATAAGGCAGGGCAATGGATCCATGGCATTAATTTCCAATACTTTCTCTCTGGTCAATTGATTCCCCATGGCGTTTATACCTTTTACTGAAATAAACTGTTCCAAATCTATTTCGAGATTTTCCTGACGCTCCTGACCCCGTTTCTTTGCAAATATTATTTCTGCCTTGGGGCGATAGTCCACAAATATTTTTTCTAAATACGATTTTGGATGATCTGTAATTACAGCATCGCCTTTATCAGGATGTTCGACAAGGAACCTTTTGATATAGAACAATTCTTTTTCGCCTTCCCAATATATGACTGATAATGGCTTGTGAGAATCCCACTTCTCCAATACAATCATATCGTCATCGAAGCGTAAGGTCAATTCTGGAATAACAGTTTTCACAATCCCTTTTTGATTGACAATCAATAATCTATCCTCACTGGTAAACTCGCCTAAGAACTCACCTCTTTCATCATTGTTCAAACGCTGCACCGTATCATCGAACCACAGCTTACGAGGTTTTAAGGTCGACAGCCCCTTTTCTTTCAATTCAATACGTTTCACGGTATACTTCGTCACAATATTCCCCTTTGACGCCCTACCTTTTATGAGGACATCGGCAAAATCAATATCCCATCTCAGTTTCTTAATGCTTCCTACCTGACGTAGGTTCACCGTGACCACCTCAGCCTCACCATTTGAATTGGCCGAAAAATATAGCACATCGGTGCTGACTTTGCCTGTTCCTAGTTCATAGGCCTTCTCTCTGGTGATACTTGTAACTGCAAATCGTTTGATATAAGAAGCTCCTCCTTTACCGTCTTTGTATATTATATTGTAAATGGTACGTTTATCTTTCTTTTTAAAAACGGCCACATATATGATATTTTTACCCACAAAGGTCTTTGAATCAACTCTGGACACCATCATCTTACCGTCTTTGGTGAAGACGATAATATCGTCGATATCGCTACAATCAGTAACATATTCATCACGCCTTAATGAAGTTCCTACGAAACCTTCTTCACGATTTACATAGAGCTTTGTATTTCGAATAACCACCTTTGTCGCTTCTATATCATCAAAGATCCTAATTTCAGACTTGCGCTCTCTTCCCTTGCCATATGTAGATTTTAAATTCTTGAAATAATCTATGGCAAAGCTTATTAGATTGGCTAAGTGATGTTTTACTTCAACTATTTTATCCTCTAAATTATCGAGGTTTTGTTGTGCTTTATCCAAATCGAACTTCGAAATACGCTTGATACGAATCTCTGTCAAGCGCGTAATATCCTCTTCGGTCACGGCACGCTTTAGGCGTTTTGTAAAAGGCTTCAAACCTTTATCGATAGCTGCAATAACACCCTTCCAGGTCTCCTCCTCCTCGATATCACGGTAGATACGATTTTCGATAAAAATACGCTCCAAAGAAGCAAAATGCCATTGCTCCTCAAGCTCACTAAGCTGTATCTCTAATTCGCGCTTCAATAAATCTACCGTAGCATCAGTAGAACGCCTCAACATTTCGGTGACTCCAATAAAAAGCGGCTTATTGTCTTCGATAATACAACCTAAAGGAGAAATAGATGACTCGCAGGCCGTAAATGCATACAATGCATCAATTGTCTTATCAGGAGATATACCGCTGGGTAGATGCACTAAAATCTCTACATTGGCGGCCGTGTTATCTTCTATTTTCTTGACCTTAATCTTCCCCTTTTCATTTGCCTTAAGAATAGATTCTATTAAAGAAGAGGTGTTAGTGCCATGAGGTATCTCACTGATTACTAATGTATTCTTATCGTATTGATAGATTTTTGCCCGTACTCGTATCTTCCCTCCTCGAAGACCATCTTGATAATTGGTCACATCTATTATTCCGGAGGTAGCAAAATCTGGAAACAAAGTAAACCCCTGCCCCTTTAAGTGTTTTATTGAAGCGTCGATTACCTCAATAAAGTTATGAGGTAGTATTTTTGTCGAAAGGCCAACAGCAATGCCCTCTGCCCCCTGAGCCAATAACAACGGAAACTTTACCGGAAGGTTTACAGGCTCCTTTTTTCTACCATCATAAGACAGCTGCCATTCGGTAATCTTAGGGCTAAAAACAACTTCGAGGGCGAACTTAGATAATCGCGCTTCTATATACCTGGAAGCCGCCGCCCGGTCACCTGTCAGAATATTGCCCCAGTTCCCCTGAGTATCAATAAGAAGGTCTTTCTGGCCAATCTGTACCATGGCATCAGCTATACTCGCATCACCATGCGGATGATACTGCATGGTATGCCCCACTACGTTGGCCACCTTGTTGTATCGCCCGTCATCAAGATCCTTGAGCGAATGCATGATACGGCGCTGCACGGGCTTAAACCCGTCTTCTATAGCCGGCACCGCCCGTTCTAAAATCACATAAGAAGCATAGTCCAAAAACCAATCTTTGTACATGCCCGTCACCTTGGTCAAGGCATCTTGAGAATCATCAATAGAATCGTTTTGCGCTTGGTTCAGTTCATCATTTTCTTCCATTTAGAAAGACTCGTATTAGTTTGGTTTACAATTGATTTTCTTCGATTAAATCAATCTCTACTTTAAGGTTTTTAATAATAAATTTTTGTCGGTCTGGCGTATTTTTACCCATATAAAAACTCAATAGCTCCTCAATCGACACGGCCTTGTCTAGCATAATGGGCTCCAAACGTATATCGTCACCGATAAAGTTCACGAACTCATCAGGAGAGATTTCACCCAAGCCCTTGAATCGTGTTATTTCTGGCTTGCCTGATAATTTTTCAAGCGCCGCCCTTCGCTCTTCATCACTATAACAATACACCGTTTCTTTTTTATTTCGCACCCGAAACAATGGCGTCTGAAGAATATACAAGTGGTTTTCTTTAATCAGCTCCGGAAAAAACTGAAGAAAGAAAGTGATTAACAACAAACGAATGTGCATACCGTCAACATCGGCATCTGTTGCAATAACAATATTGTTGTAGCGAAGACTCTCTAGTGACACCTCTATATTCAAGGCCGCCTGCAACAGATTAAACTCCTCATTCTCATAGACTATCTTTTTTGACATTCCGTAAGAATTCAAGGGCTTACCCCGTAAACTGAATACCGCCTGCGTATTTACATCACGTGATTTTGTAATAGAACCCGAAGCAGAATCCCCTTCAGTGATAAACAGGGTGCTTTCAAGTCGCCTATCATTCTTCATATCTCCGAGATGCACTCGGCAATCGCGTAACTTTTTATTGTGTAGGTTAGCCTTTTTAGCACGGTCTCGAGCCAGCTTTCGAATACCAGAAAGCTCTTTGCGTTCTTTCTCAGCCATTACAATCTTACGCTGTAACTTTTCGGCGGTTTCAGCGTTCTTATGCAAATAGTTGTCTAGATACTTACCTACAAAATCATTGATATAGGTGCGAACGGTAGGAAAATTGCCTCCCATATCAGTAGAACCCAATTTGGTCTTGGTCTGACTCTCAAAGACAGGCTCCATCACCTTTATCGAAATAGCCGAAATAATCGATTTTCGAACATCAGAAGCATCATAGTTCTTACCGTAAAAATCACGAATGGTCTTGACCAAGGCTTCGCGAAACGCCGATTGGTGCGTACCGCCCTGGGTAGTATGCTGCCCGTTCACGAATGAATGATATTCTTCACTATACTGCGTCTTACTATGTGTAATAGCAACTTCTATATCATCACCTTTAAGATGAATGACAGGATATAACATATCCTCTATATTATTATTGTCTTCAAGTAAATCTTTGAGCCCGTTCTCTGAATGAAATTTTTCGCCATTAAAAACAATAGTCAAGCCCAGGTTCAGGTACACGTAGTTCCTGAGCATTCGCTCCACATACTCATTTCGATACTTATATTTTTTAAAGATAGCCTCGTCAGGCGTAAAGGAAACTCTGGTACCTTTTCTTTTCGAAGTCTCTATAGGCCCTTCTTCAAATACCAAATTACCCTGATTGAACTCGGCGGTCTTCATCAGATTATCCCGAGAAGACTGTACCTCAAAAAAGCTAGATAACGCATTGACCGCCTTGGTACCCACCCCGTTAAGTCCGACCGACTTCTTAAAAGCTCGGCTATCATACTTGCCACCGGTATTCATTTTCGAAACCACATCAACCACCTTACCCAGCGGAATACCCCGCCCATAATCACGAACTCGTACAATATTATCCTTGATACTGATTTCAATGGTCTTGCCCGCACCCATCACAAATTCATCGATACAGTTGTCGATAGTCTCTTTAAGCAGTATATAAATACCATCATCGGCCGACGAACCATCACCCAACTTACCAATGTACATTCCAGGTCGCAACCGAATATGTTCTTTCCAATCAAGTGAGCGGATATTATCTTCGGTATATTGGCTATTTTCGGGCATCTAATAGTTTTGTCGAAAGTGATGCTAAAGATAACACGCCTCGCAAAAAAATAAAACCCCAAAGCATTAAAGTAATTAACAATGAACGCCTTGTTTTGTTGATAGCAAAGCTGTAGAAAGATAGATTACTGAAAGAGAGCACCAAATTTCAAACAAACCAATCACTACATTGTCGCAATCTTATCTGCTACTTCTTTATAGCGACTAGGCTGACACCGGTGATAACCACCACCATTCCAAAACACTGAAGCAATGTAACACGCTCATCTAATACGAAGAAGGCTAAAACAATTGTCGCTATTGGTCCCAAACTCCCAAAAATAGAAAAAGTAGATGCCCCCAACCGATTAATAGCAGCAGATACTAAAAATGAAGGAATCAGTGTTGAAAAAATAGCCATGGCCGCTCCTAATAACCTGAGTTCGACCTAAGATTTGTTTACAGTTTAGATGCTTTTTTATTCAATTCGAAGCTGAATTTTAGAAAGACTAACGGGTTAATTTGATGA
>JASFYU010000005.1:0-25048 GCA_045046905.1 Flavobacteriaceae bacterium
GTCTTACTTATATTTCTTTATTTACTCTTTAATAAAGGTCTTACCTTTAAAGGAGGTATCGCGTTTGGATTGTTATTTTTTATTTTTATCCCAGTATGGGTAATGATTTTTACAGGTCAAATAGAGCTTTCCAAAGCCGATTTTGGCTCAACAATATTATCTGATGTTGTTTTGGTTCAAAATATAAAATCATCTTTCTTACTCTTAGGGTATATTTTTTTCATAATCATCTATTTATACCTTCCGTCAAAATCTTTTACTAAACAGACAAAATTGTCTAACATTTTGAATCTAAAGTTTTATCTATTGACCTATGCAATAACCATGATGATTATTCTGCTCGGGTCTGGCCTTTTGAAAGGTGGAAATTGGTACTACAATAGGCACGAATTTTTTGAAAACTCTGGATCTTTCGCTATTTTAATCGCTTTTGTTTTAAATGCCTCAAAAATTTTACTTATTTCCACTTTGATAAACAAATGGCTTAACAGGAAAATTAATATTTATTGGTTCTTTGTACTTATTGGGGCATTTACTTTTTGGGATATGTTTTTTAGCGGCAATAGAATTTATTTATTTTGTACCGCGATTATAATTTTGTTTATCTTTTTGAAGAGATATCCCCTAAAGAGTTTTGTTCTAATTCCACTAAGTATTCCCTTGATTTTTTATATGGGCTATTTCGCATCTATTTTCAGGCATATAAGAGGACCGCTTTTTGCCGAAGGATTTCCTACAATGAAAATATTTATGACGAACCTTAAAAGAGCGATGGTGCTTGAGCCTCCAAAATTAGAATCCTTTTTCCTGGGCATTTCGGAATCTGTGAATGTCAATGTTATCTATGACATTTTTAATTACTATGACAATTATTTATGGGGGGCAACCTACTTAAAGACACTTTTCTTTTATGTTCCGAGATCATTATGGGAGAGCAAACCTGAAAGTATTACCTTAATATCGGCAAATACATTTGGCGGGTCGTCTTTGGTGACTACAATTATTGGTGAAATGCAGATGAACTTTTCCTTTTTGGGAATGTTTTTACTTCCTGTTTTATTATGGACTAGTGAAAGAATATTTCTTTTTTCCCTAAAAGGGTATTCATCCATTTCGGGCATTATATTGTTTTTCTTTGGACTCTTAATTTTTAGAATGCCATTTTCAGATGAATTTTTGGTATTTGTGTTTTTGGTGGGAATCCTCAGGTTGGGCAGCCTTAAGTTTAAAATTAAAAATTGGAGCTATTTATGACTCTTACTCTTAAAAATAGCTTCGTAAAAGAAAAGAACATCGGGCGAATAATTTTGCTTTTTGCATTTTTTCCAATTATTCCAAACTTTATGAAAGGCCTACCAGTTATCTTACTATTAGTGGTAGCCGGAGCTTTATATAAGAAAAATAAAATTGCGTGGCGGCCATTACTTATCAATTCCTCTCTTTATTTGACCTATGTTATAACTCTTTTATATACGGATAATTTTAAATATTCGGTCGATAAATTGGAAACTGGACTCTCAATACTGATTTTGCCTGTCATATTTTTTGTTTTCTTACCCGAGTTTAAAATTCGCCCTTCCCTTAGGACAAATTTTTTTAAACTCTTTATTATTTCTACAGCTATTTTTTCTATTACGGTCATTGTGTGGGTCTTGATTGATGATACCACGGTTTACTATAAAGATTGGTACTCCAACAAATTTCGAACAATTATAAAAAACATTTATTTAATAGGACAACATCCAATATATGCCTCAATTTTCATTTCACTTTCAGTTATTTTATTTTTAGAACTATTAAAGGAAAAGGAGCTAAAATCTTTTTTTAAACTATCGCTTTTTTCATTATTGACATTGGTGAATATTAGTCTTTTGTTGATGCTTTTAAGCAAGGGTATTGTAATAGCTTTAATGATTGTGATTGCTTTTTTTATTGCGAAAGACCCAAAAGTAAAATCATATAAAAAATTGATTTTCACGTCATTTTTTGCAGGTATAATTGCGCTTTTTATTTTTAACCGTAGAATGAGTGAGTTACTGATGAAAGAAACCTTTCTGGAGGTTAACCCCAATTTTTCGACGAGTATAAGAGTTGGTGTATATAAATGCACTTTAAAACTAATAAAGGAGGAATGGGTCTTTGGATATGGGGTAGGAGATTCTCAAGACGCCTTAAACGGTTGCTATGCCCTTGAGAATAAATTACTTTTAAAAGGAGAATATAATACCCATAGTCAATATTTGGACATAGTTCTAAAGACAGGTATTTTTGGGCTCATAATCTTCCTATTATTTTTAAGTAGCAATATCCTTAAGGCAAGAAAAAATAATAATCACTTAGCTATATCTATAATCCTATTTTATGTTATCGCTTTTTTGACAGAAAATATTTTAGCTCGTCAATCTGGTGTAATTCTATTCTATTTTCTAGTGCTATTTCTTAATAACAAAACAATTAACTCGAATGAGATAGTAAGTGTAAATAAGGAGGACTATTTAACAAATGATAATTTAGCATAGCTTGTAATCTAAATGAAGTAGTAATTAATATACTATTTTTAATTTTTCAATAATTTATTAAAGAACTATAATGCAAGATTTATCAATGTATGCTAATCCGGATAATTTTAGGGGAAGGTCTAAAATATTTGTTCAATTATGGTGGATTGTGCAAGCCCTTTTATTTAAACCATCCCCTCAATTTTTGTACGGATGGAGGAGGTTTTTATTACGTTGTTTTGGCGCGAAAATAGGTAAGGCAGTAATAATTCGGCCATCTGTTAGTATCACATATCCATGGAAATTATCAATAGGAGATTATAGTTGGGTCGGAGATGCTGCAGTGCTATATACCCTTGGTGAAATAAGTATAGGAAAAAATACTGTTGTTTCCCAAAGGAGTTATCTTTGTACGGGGTCTCATGATTATACTAAAATAGATTTTCCAATCTATAGTAAAAAAATTGATATCGAGGATGAATGTTGGCTTGGTACAGATGTGTATGTGGGTCCTAATGTTAGTATCGGCAAAGGAACAATAGTAGGTGCAAGAAGTAGTGTGTTTAAAAATTTACCTTCTGGAAAAGTATGTATAGGTAGCCCTGCAAGAGTAATTAAAGACAGACAGATAATTGATGGTAAAAAGTAAAAGAATTCTTATTATTTCACCTTTTTTTTTCCCAGAACCAATTTCTACTGGAAAGTTTAATACAGATATGGTTCTAGCTTTACGTGACAAAGGGCATAAAGTTACGGTCATATGTTCTCACCCATTATATCCTAAGTGGGTTCCTGAGAAAAGTGAGGAACAGTTGTCTGAAATCAAAATAATAAGAGGAGGAGGCAATTTGCGATACTCAAAGAGGCCTGTGTTGCGAAGAGCAACTTTGGAAATTTGGTATGCTTTTTTTGTGATGCTCAAAATATTTAGGCATAGAAAACAGATTGATATTATTATCCCTGTTTTCCCTCCTAGTTTAGCCTTTTATGTTATTCGGCCATTGTTGAAAAAGAACACCATAAAAATTGGAATGGTACATGACCTTCAAGAGGTATATACTAAGAGTAAAAAAGGTATTTTAAATAAAAGTATTGGCTTTTTGATAAAAATAGTAGAACAGAACACGTTTAAAGCATGTCATAAGCTAATATTTTTGTCGAAGGAAATGAAAGAAACAGCAAAAGTATTTTATTCTCTTAATAACGATAAACTTACCACGCAGTATCCTTTCTCAACGATTATGGAATCGGAAATGACCAATGATCTTGAGGAAATCCTTCCGAAAGAAAAGACTCATATAGTTTATTCTGGAGCTTTAGGGGAAAAACAGAACCCAAATGGGGTTTATGATTTTTTCAATAGGGCATCTCAGAAATTAAATAACATATGCTTTCATTTTTTTTCTCAAGGTCATTTGTTTGAGAAGTTAAAATCTAGGAACAATAATCCTAAAATATTTTTTCATGATTTAGTCCCACGTAAAAATATCGAAGAACTGTATAAAAGAAGTTCAGTACAGATAATACCGCAATTATCAGGAACATCGAAAGGCTCGCTGCCATCAAAACTTCCTAATCTTTTATTATCTGGCTGTAACATACTATTCATTACTGACAAGGGAAGTGAAATAGAAAATCTTTTTATTGACCATAAATTAAATAAGGTAGTGACCTCATGGAATCATGAAATTTTATTTAATGCATTAAATGAAATTTTGAGGAATTTGAACAGCGATAAAGAAAATCAAATTAAAGTGGCCAAAGAGCTTTTTAGCATAAACTCTATGACTGAGAAAATAACATCATGACGGAGAATTATTTATTATTTGGAGGAAGTGGATTTATCGGGGGGCATATTGTGAATTATATAGTAAACCTGACAAAACAAAAGGCCTTTGTTTTTGATATAGAGCCGTCAAAGTCAGAAGGGGCAAATTATGAGCAAATTGATGTGAAGCACGAAATAATTACAAAATATAGCCCTTTAAATACAGATGTTATTCTCAATCTGTCGGCAATACATCGAACCCCAGGCCATCCATCAAATGAGTATTTTGAAACAAATCTTTTGGGCGCGAAGAATGTTTGTGATTATGCTAGAAAATATGGGGTGAATACGATTGTTTTTACGAGCTCTATAGCTGTTTATGGTACTTATGAAGAACAAAAAACAGAAGATACCGTTCCAATGCCAGATATACCATACGGAATATCTAAATTAACTGCCGAATATATTCATAAATTATGGCAATTAGAAGACCCAGAAAAGAGAAAGTTGATAATTGTAAGGCCCGGGGTAGTATTTGGCGAAAATGAAAATGGAAATTTCACAAGATTAATTAATTCAATCTCCAAAAATCGTTTTTTTTACCCGGGTAGAAGAGATACAATAAAGGCGTGTATTTATGTTAAAGATTTGGTAGACGCTATCTTTAGTATGATAACAAAAGAAGCATCGGGTGTTTGCACATATAATATGACTTATGACCCACCTCCATCAATTGTTGAAATTTGTGAAACAATAAGTGAAAAAGCTAGAATAGCTAAACCGTATATTAAGCTGCCAGCTACTTTTTTACTGATAATTTCAAGAATAGTATATATGATTTCAAGAAATGAAAATTATCATCCTGACAGAGTCAGAAAATTAATGATATCTAATAATATTAACGGGATGAAACTAAACAGTAGGTATTTATTGAAATTTGGTTTAAGCAATGGAATTCAGGATTGGATGAATTCAACAAACTTTAATAAAGAGAATGGCAATATTTATTAAGAAGATACTTGAAGATTATTAGAAATCTCTTTTAAATGCTTTATATTTAGTTATATTATAATTCAAATGGTTCTAAGCCAATATAGATATTCAAACTTTATTACTCCAATTTTATATTTGATTGATTTATTGGTTATTAATCTATTCGTATATTTTTTGCCCATCAATTTTCAAAATCAGATTCTTTTTCACAGTTATATCTCCTTGGCATGGGTGGTACTGTCGTTTAAGAATGAATTCTATGAAATATATAGGCACTCGAAGGTTGTTTATTTATTAAGAAAAATTTTCACTCAGTTTGTTTTCCTTTTCCTTATTCTTTACGCCTATATTGGTTTTTTCAAACAGCCTTTAATGAGTAGGCTGGCCTTGGCCCAATATTTTGCTCTGGTTCTTATTGCAATTTCTATTATAAAGTTCCTCAATTATATTGTTTTAATGAAATATCGGGAACGGGTAAAAGGTAATATTAGAAGAGTGGTGGTCATAGGTGAAAATAAGAAGACCAATCAGCTCATCGAGGTTTTTAATGAAAGAACGGAATACGGATACCAGTGCATTGCCCAATTTAATCCAAAGGATGGTGATTTTAATGTCGAAAGGTGCTTTACCTATATAGAAGACAAAAATATCGATGAAATATACTGTTCGGTATCTGAACTAACTAATGAGGAGATAGAGGATTTTATTGGTTTTGCCGATAATAATCTGAGAATACTTAAGTTTTTGCCTGACAATAAGAATATTTTTTCGAAGAAATTAAAATTCGAATATTATGATTATCTGCCGATATTATCTTTGCGAGATATACCCCTGCATAACCCTGTAAATGCTTTTCTTAAAAGAGCATTTGATATTGGGTTTTCACTATTTGCAATATTTGGCCTATTATTGTGGATCGGCCCTATTTTGGCTCTGCTTATCACTTGGGAATCCAAGGGGCCTGTTTTTTTTATACAACGTAGAACAGGTGTTGATAATAAGGGGTTTCTGTGTTTTAAGTTTCGGTCAATGGGCACGAACCATACTGCCGATACGGCACAGGCAGGAAAGAATGATATGCGCGTGACAAAGATTGGCAAGTTTATACGTAGAACTAGTATAGATGAATTACCCCAATTTTATAATGTGCTCTTTGGTAATATGTCAGTGGTAGGGCCGCGACCACATATGTTAAAACATACTGATGAGTATGCGAGTAAGGTAGACAAGTATATGCTGCGACATTTTGTAAAGCCGGGTATTACAGGTTTGGCACAGGTCAGAGGATATAGGGGAGAAATAGAAAAGGATAGCGATATTCAGAACCGAATTAAGTTCGATATATTTTATGTGGAGAACTGGTCTTTTTTTATGGACTTGAAAATCATTGTACAAACTATGTTGAACGCCATTACAGGCGAAGAAAAAGCATACTGACGTTAACGTATTAATATAGTAAAGGTTTTGATGAAACGAATTTTAATCACAGGTGCCGCAGGTTTTTTAGGATCACATTTATGCGACCGGTTTATCAAGGAGGGCTTTCATGTCATAGCGATGGACAACCTCATAACAGGAGATATAAAGAATATTGAACACCTTTTTCCCTTAGAACAATTCGAATTTCACCACCATGATGTGACGAAATTTGTTCATGTTCCCGGAAAACTGGATTATATCTTACATTTTGCTTCTCCTGCCAGTCCGATAGATTATTTGAAAATTCCGATACAAACCTTAAAAGTTGGCTCGCTAGGCACCTTGAATTTGCTGGGTCTTGCCAAAGAGAAAAAGGCGACCATATTGGTCGCTTCTACATCTGAAATCTATGGGGATCCCTTGGTGCATCCACAGACCGAGGAATATTATGGCAATGTAAATACTATTGGTCCTAGAGGCGTTTATGATGAGGCCAAACGGTTTCAGGAGTCAATTACTATGGCCTATCATCGTTTTCATGGCCTAGAAACACGTATCGTACGTATTTTCAACACCTATGGCCCTCGAATGCGCCTGAATGATGGGCGCGTTATTCCCGCGTTTATGGGTCAGGCGCTTCGAGGAGAGGACCTCACGGTATTTGGTGATGGTTCACAGACCAGATCGTTCTGTTATGTAGACGATGAAGTAGAAGGCATATATCGCTTGTTGATGAGCGACTATGCGGATCCCGTGAACATTGGCAACCCACATGAAATTACAATCCGTGAATTTGCCGAGGAGATTATCAAATTAACGGGTACCAACCAGAAGATAATCTATAGACCCCTACCTCAAGACGACCCTCTTCAACGCCGCCCTGATATTTCAAAAGCTAAAGAAATTCTGGGTTGGGAACCAAAAGTCGGAAGGGCTGAAGGAATGAAAAAAACCTTTGATTACTTTAAGACTCTATCCAAGGAAGAATTGGATAAGAAAGAACATAGGAATTTCGGCAACAAAAATGAAAAATAGAGCCTAGAGCATTTCCTGTACTTTTTAAATACAGGCTAGTTTAAAATATCAAAATCATGTATAGATAATTGCTTTCCAAAGTGTATTTTTGCCCAAACTTTCGAATATGAACATTCTTATCCTTGGCTCTGGTGGTCGCGAGCACACACTGGCTTGGAAACTAAAACAAAGTCCAATCCTGACAAATCTTTATGTAGCTCCAGGAAACGCAGGTACCGCAATGATTTCGAATAATATACCCATTGGTGTAAATGATTTTGAGGAGATAAAGAATGCCGTTCTTTCCAAAGAAATAAATATGGTCATTGTTGGGCCTGAAGACCCCTTGGTTAATGGAATACACGATTTTTTCTTGAATGATGCCGAACTTAAACATATTTCGGTGATTGGTCCTCAAAAGGCGGCTGCGGCCTTGGAAGGAAGCAAGGAATTTGCAAAAGAGTTTATGATCAGGCACAATATTCCTACCGCCGCCTATCAAAGTTTTACAGCCGAAACTTTAGACGCAGGCTTTGCATTTTTAGAGACCTTAAATGCCCCGTATGTATTAAAGGCCGATGGTTTGGCAGCCGGAAAAGGGGTGTTGATACTTCAAGATTTGAATGAAGCAAAGCAGGAGCTCAGAATGATGCTTGTCGATGCCAAGTTTGGAGCGGCAAGTACCACAGTAGTAATCGAGGAATTCTTGGCAGGTATAGAATTGAGTGTTTTTGTGCTGACTGATGGAAAGGACTATAAGGTTTTGCCAACGGCAAAGGACTACAAACGTATTGGTGAAGGAGATACCGGTCTCAATACTGGCGGTATGGGGGCAATATCACCCGTTCCTTTCGTAGATCAGGAGCTTATGAGCAAGATACACGAACGGATCGTGAAACCGACCGTAGAAGGGCTTAAAAAAGACGAACTCCCCTATATCGGATTTATTTTTATAGGATTGATAATGGTAGGAAAAGATCCCTTTGTCATAGAATACAATGTTCGTCTGGGCGACCCCGAGACTGAGGTCGTGATTCCAAGAATTCAGAATGATCTGGTAACTGTATTCCAGGCCATGGCCAATCAGACCTTGAATGCTATTGATCTACAAATTGACAGGCGTTCGGCAACAACGGTAATGCTCGTATCAGGGGGCTATCCTGAGGCCTATGAAAAAGGAAAAGAGATTACAGGGCTTGAAAATATAGACGACGACTCCTTGGTCTTCCATGCCGGTACCCAGATTAAAGAGGGCAGCGTAATCACCAATGGCGGTAGGGTTATGTCGATTACGTCTTATGGAGATGATTTTAACGAAGCGCTAAAAAAATCCTACCACAATGTAGAAAAGATACATTTTGAAGGAATGAACTACCGTAAAGATCTAGGCTTTGATCTATAAATCTTAGATCGAACTCAGCTTATAAATAGGTATGGGCCGAAAGATCATTCTCCTCTTCCCCGCTTTTATCGAATTCTCTTAATTGTAGCATCCAATAGATAAATGCCGCACCACCGATAAGGATAAAGATGCAGCTCAGAAAATTCGCAGTCCACCAACTCCCGGTAAATCGCAACAAATCATAGGGTACAAAAAGAACATTAACAAATAAATCTTCTATGCCTTCAAAAATTGCCTTCATCTTATAGTATATTTACCATACAAAAATACAAAAACCCAAGATGATTTCAAGCATTTTTGGAAAAACAAAACCAATAAATCACCTAATAGTACTTGCTTTCCTATTTGTTTTCTATTGGCTGGTCCATTTTTTTCTACTCAATGCAACGTTCTCTTTGACAGAGTTGTTGTCAAAAGCTATAGTCCTAAGTATTTTGCTGTTCAGCATTTTTATCGTCGATTTTATCATTAAAAGGAATAAGATGACAAATCCGAATTCCTTTGCCATCCTGTTCTATGGGCTTTTAATGGTCGTTTTCCCCGAAACCTTGGCCGATGATAAGGCTGTTTTATGCAGCTTTTTCCTCATTTTAGCGACCCGAAGGTTGATAAGTATACGGTCTTTAAAAGGAATAAAACTAAAAATATTCGATGCAACCCTATGGGTTATGGCCTCGAGCGTGTTTTACGATTGGGCCCTAGTTTATATCTTGCTGGTTTTTGTCGCTATCTATATGTACGAGCCAAAGAACATTAGAAATTGGATAGTGCCCTTGGTAGCAATTTTAACATTTTTTGCGATTGGTTATGCCCTACTGATTTTAACCGATGACAAAGAATTTATAACAAGGCATTATCAATTTACATTTGATTTTAATATTGCCTACTTTTTGAATTGGGGCGATAGTTCAAAACTAATGGTATATGTTGTATTAACTTTATTTGCCATTGTATATTCCTTTTTAAAACTCGGAAAATCAGGTTTGGGAAAAATAGTGACCATGCGTTTGGTGGTACTTTCCTTTATCATCGGAATCGGCTTGAAAATAGTAGTCTCCTCAGAAGATATGGATCCGATAATGGTGACCTTTTTTCCCGCGGTGATATTTATGACGAATTATATTGAGGCGATAAAGAAGCCCAAGATTAAAGAAGCGGTGCTCTTAGCTACTATAGTTGTCCCCATTTTGATATTTGTTTCAAGCAGTGTCATAAAGTAAATTAGAGGTATCTTTGTTTTAAATATATTTGAGATGTTTAGTGAGTTCGCATATCGTATTTTTGAGGAAAGTATAGAGAAATATCACGCTAAGGATGATGTAAATCAGCCTTTTACCAACTCTTATCCTGAAAATGATATTGCCCATCTATTATATCGTAAAAATTGGATAGATACGGTACAATGGCATTATGAGGATATTATTCGTGATCCGGAAATTGATCCGGTTGAGGCCTTAGCTCTAAAACGAAAGATAGATGCAAGCAATCAAGATAGAACCGACCTTGTGGAATATATAGACGGTCATTTTTTAAAAAAATACCAATCGGCAGAAATAAAAGGCTTTGCCACTGTAAACACTGAAAGTCCTGCTTGGGCCATAGACCGTTTGTCTATTTTGGCCCTAAAAGTGTATCATATGAATGAGGAAGCTGAACGAAACGATGCTTCAGCGGAACATATTGAAAAATGCCAGCAAAAACTGACAGTTTTATTGGAGCAGCGCGAAGATCTCTCTACGGCTATAGACCAATTGTTGACTGATATCGCTTCGGGTACCAAATACATGAAAGTCTATAAGCAGATGAAAATGTACAATGATGAGGAATTAAATCCCATCTTACGTGGACAAAACTAAGGCGATTCATATTTTGGTCGTTCGGCTTTCCGCCATGGGTGATGTCGCTATGACTGTACCCGTACTCTCTGCATTATGCGAACAATACCCGAATATCAAGGTTACCGTTCTTACTAGGGCATTTTTTAAACCTATGTTTTCACAACTAACCAGAGTTGAGGTGTACGAAGCCGATGTAATGGGCAGGCATAAGGGCGTTCGGGGTTTATGGAAATTATATCGAGAACTGAAAGGCCTAAAAATTGAAGTCGTGGCCGACCTACACAATGTACTGCGCAGTACTATTTTGAAAAAATTCTTTGTTCTGGGGGGTTTTCCCGTAGTCCAAATCAATAAGGGTAGAGCAGAGAAAAAGGCTTTGACGGCTTCAAAGCACAAGATTTTTAACCCCTTAAAAACTACCCATCAACGCTATGCCGATGTCTTCGCCCAATTAGGCTCCTCATTGGATCTAACAGCTGTTCGATTATTGTCCAAAGAACCATTATCCGAAAAAATTTTAGAAGTTGTTGGCTCTGATACTCGAAAATGGATAGGGATAGCCCCTTTTGCGGCATTTAAAGGGAAAATGTATCCCTTCGATCTAATGAAGAAGGTGGTCGAGACCCTCAATACTAGTGAAAAGTATAGCCTATTGCTTTTTGGTGGAGGTATCCAAGAGCAGAATCAACTTGAAACTTGGGAGAAGCAATTTCCGCAATGTGTCTCTATAGCGGGTAAACTTTCTTTTGTCGAGGAGCTTGCACTGATCTCTAATCTAGACCTTATGGTCTCTATGGATAGCGGTAATGGCCATTTGGCCGCTATGTACGGTATTCAGGTCATTAGCCTTTGGGGAGTGACTCACCCCTATGCCGGGTTTTATCCTTTCAGACAAGATATTGATAATGCCCTGCTTTCTGATCGAACCAAATATCCGCTCATACCAACATCCATTTATGGCAATAAAATACCACATGCTTATGAAAATGTCATGGCTACTATTCGCCCTGATGAGGTTGTTATAAAAATCGAAAGAGCGTTGAGTAAAAAGTAAAGTTTTATGCTATATTGAAACTTGTTTAACTTCTATTGATTTGAAATACTGTCGTAGTTGGGCCATAAAGCGGTATTTGCGGGCAGTAGGCGAGGTTTCTACCATAAGTGTGCGTATACCTATAAAAGAGCTTATTAGATAGAGCGCAACGCCTTCACTGTCTGTATGCCTATCAATATGGCCGTTGAGCTTTCCTTTCTGGATCGTCGAAACTAAATTGACTTCCCAAATTTTAAGAATATCACATAGATGTTTCATGATTATAGGATTTCTTCCATTGAACTCATTGATAAAATTGCTCAGCATAAAACCATGGTCTAGCTCATTGTGTACAGCGGTCTCTAAAGAATCTTCAAAACAATTTGTTATAAGCTGTATGGGGTCATCGTGACCTTCAATGGGTTCGATAAGCATACTGTATACTTTTCGGGCCAATAAGTTGTCGATAATTTGGATAAAGAAGTCTTCCTTAGAACTAAAGTGATAATAAAAAGCACCTTTAGAGAGTGAAAGTTTTTTTAGAATATCATCGACACTAGTGTTATAATATCCTTTTTGATAAAATAATTCCAAGCCAGTGACTTGCATACGGTGCATGGTAGCCATGCGTTTTAGATTCTTGTCCATAAGATTTGGGTTTTGGGTTAAACCGACTGTTAGGTCTTATACAAAGAACCCTCGAACTCATGTTTGGGTGAATATTTAAAGATGTAAGCCGCCAAAAACTCGTTTAAATGTTCAAATCTCGATGAATGACCTTGTTTGGCCCTAGACTCACCGACCGAGTGGTTGGTTTAAGTGTTTTATTTTTTGGATAAAAGGGAAGGCAATTACGCTCCACGAAGCTAAATTACTAGTATTTATGCCATTTTTAGTGGTGATTTAGGTATTCGACTGGGTCTGGTTTCTTGTGGTAGACCTAAATCAGCTTCATTGTTTTGTATAGCAAAGCGAATTGGTGAGCATGAGATTTTTACTATACAGCTTCATCGAACTAAAGCTTCGTTAAAATATATTTTACTTTGTATTAGCCTCTTTTGGGGTATGAGGTCATTAGGCAACTGTGCCCTGACAACTACTTCCGGCACCGGCGGTACAGCCATAGCAATGCTGTGAAATAATAATATTCCTATCTTGTAATACATCCTCATTATAATCTTTGATATGCTTTATCTTGCTCGCAACTTTTAGATCAAGCATTTGGTTAAAGTCGCAATCGTACAGCCAACCGTCCCAACTTATAGATATTGTATTGGTGCACATAACATGGGCTACGGCAGAAGGGTTATAGGCTTCGACTAGGGCATACATATAGTCTTCATAATTTTCAGAGGCGATCAGGTAATCTAAAAATCGTGCTATGGGTAAATTGGTTATGGCAAACAGATTATGAAATTTAATATCAAAATCTTCTTTTAATGCCTTTTTAAAATCGCGTTCCATTGCCGCTTGATCTCCTGGTAAATAAGCGCCTGATGGGTTATAGACCAGATCCAATTTAAGCGTACTTTCGGGTATGCCATAGCCTACGGCATTGAGTTCTTGTAGCGCCTTAATCGATTTGTCAAAAACACCATCACCACGTTGTTTGTCAGTTTTTCCTCTTGTATAGTGTGGCATTGAGGAGATAAGGTGCACATTGTGCTTTTTAAAGAACTCCGGTAGATCGTGGTATTTTTTATTGGCCCTTATAATGGTGAGGTTAGAACGAACAATAAAATCTTGAATACCTGCCTTTGCTGCCTCTTCGACGAACCACCGAAAATCAGGATTCATTTCTGGGGCACCACCTGTGAGGTCCAAGGTATGCGCCTGGGTATTTTTGATAACCTCTAAACACTGCCTCATAGTATCTCGGGTCATAATTTCTTTACGGTCTGGCCCTGCATCAACGTGACAATGTTCACAGACTTGGTTGCACATATAGCCCACATTTATCTGTAGAATCTCCAATTTCTTGGGTCTAAGCGGAAAATGGCCTATTGCAGCAATTTTATCCTTAAAATAAGGTAATTCACCAGCAGCGAAGATGCCTCCGTTTAAGATATCGAGCTGTTTGTTCGTTTGTGCAAGATCCTCATGTCTTGCTTTTAATGATTTTGTTGCCATTTTATATCAAGTTGTCAATGTTGTGTAATCAATCGTTTTCTTTCTCTAAGCGTTATGATACTTATCGGTATAAAATAATATTTTTTTTGTTTTCAGTAATCATAGGCTTTGGATGCCATTCAGTCCTTCAACCCTTCTTCCCTTCAATCATTAGGAACAAAGGGCAAGGCTACATGCTTAACTTGTCATATTTATTCATCATCTGAACCCCGTGTACTAGGGTAGCCCCACTTTCTATGGCAGCCCCTACGTGAACGGCTTCCATCATTTCTTCTTTGGTGATGCCTTTTTGCAATCCGTCCTTGGTATAGGAATCGATACAATACGGACATTTGACTACATGTGATACCGCTAAGGCGATTAATGATTTTTCACGAGCTGATAGGGCTCCTTCTTCGAATACTTTTCCGTAGTAGTCAAAAAATTTGGTGCCCAATTCTTCGCTCCATTCCGTTATTTTACCAAATTTTCGTAAATCTGCTGGGTCGTAATAACTATTTGCCATGCTATTAATTTTAAATTGTTTTATATTTATTTTCCTCTTTGTTTTCAAAATTATAGGGTATTCCCTTTAACCTTTTTTCGGCTTCGGGAAGGATATCCATATTGTGCCAAAGCCCTGAAATCAGCGTCTGGGCGTATTCGATGGGTAGCCTCTCGGAGACCATGTTTTTATGGGCTTTTTTAAAATCGTATACGATTTTATGATAAGCGTATTCTATGCCTTTTTCAGTTTTTTGCATCAAAACACACCAGGTCCTGGGGGTACCGTCATTAGCGGGCATTCCTATGGCACCGGCATTGATCCAGAGTTTGTTTTCAAGCTTCTGATGAAAGGGTAGGCCACTATGCCCTGCAATTATAACATCACTTTCTAGGGTTTCGAAGCTCTTTTTTTTACGCGCAATAGGAGTTGATTCAAAAATAAACTCTGAGACCATATTCGTAGAACCGTGTACCACCATAATACGTTCCTGATAGTAATCAAAAGTAATTTGGTCTGGTAACTGTGCCATCCAATCAATAGCTTGCTGGAGCAGCTTGCGCTTGGCATAGGGGTACCAAACTTTTGAGAACCCATCACAGGAGCTACCCTGGGCAAAATCACAGCCACAGTCATCGGCTGCAGCACTGAGCTGTAGTTCTACATTACCACTAATGCTCTGCGCTCCCCATTCTTGAAACAGTTGTACTGTTTCTTTTGGTTCGGCACAATAGCCGACAATATCGCCTGTACAGATACAGTTTTGCGGGTCGATGTCTTTATCCTTGGCAAGCTGTATCAAGCCTTCTAATGCCTGTAAATTGCTATATACACCACCAAATAGCAGTACCTTTCCTTTGAGTTTGCCAAGATGTTTTATTTTTTTATCCATTTCGGTATAAAATATAATACAGTGCAGCACGCAATACCCCAGAAGTTAGTCCAAAGTAAATCGGCATACTTACCGCTTGTATAGATTAAGTTTTTAGGAAAAGCATCGAAAATCAATAAAAATCCAAATAGAACACCGCAAAAAACACTTAGATGAAAACTAATTTTGGGAGTTTTACTTTTCCAAAATACAAATATAGGGGTTAGCCCTATTACCATTGTGCCACTTATGGTGGTTGCGGATAAAATTTCGACATCCATAAAAATAGGAATCGTACCGAGAACGGCTATTGCAACCATGAACAGGCGCCCAGATGTTAGGCTATTTCCCAAATGAAGGTCTATAGCCAGCAATTTGGAGAATGATGAAAATGTTGAATCTAATGTAGAAGCAGCTGAAGTTATCATAATAAAGTTGATGACCAGTAAAAGGGCTGTGCCAAAGGCTTTTCCGACGGCTACCGCTGCCTGGCCTTCTAAGCCTTGGCTTTTAGCGAACACTCCAATTATACTGAATAGTATAATGCAGAGGGTGCCAATTATACTGGCCCATAGAAAGCTTTTTAGTGTAATTTTAGGACTGCTTATAAATCCACGATCGGTAAGTACAGGGTCATGAAAGGGATAGCTAAAAGATTGCAAGAGGGCGGCAAAAAGCAAGTTTAGGCCCAAATCGAAAGACCATGTACCTGATTTTATGACGTTTTCAACTGTGAACGTTGTCTCGATATCAAATATATTCCAAAGAATGACAAATAGAAGTACCGAAAATAAGCCCATTTGAATAAGATCGGTAAAGATTGAACCGCTCAACCCCCCTTTTAGGGCATATGCCAAAGTCAGTAAGGTGAATACAAGAATTGAACGGTAATAGGGCAAGCTGCCCGTATCGCCAAAATAGGTGCCAATGACCATGGTATTGCTCCAAATCTCATTAAAAAGTCGAATGGCAATCAAAATAGAGAATACGGCAACGGCTCCTTTTCCAAAACGGGCCGTTAAAAAGTGATGTATACTGGTATAATTACCCTGGGTGCGCATTTGATAGATAATAATTCCTGCAACCGCGAAGGATAGGTAATAGCCGGCATAGGCTACACCCCCTACGATTCCATAATCCAGGCCTAAATTGGCGGCATTGGTAATACTTTTGGCAAATATCCATGAAATGACCAAACTACCCATGAGCATAAAGGTATTGGGTGTCTTCTTGCGATGGGCCGCTTTAAAAAACTGGTCGGTATTTTTTGCCAAAGGAGATATAAGAAGCAGTACCACACTTGATGTGATAATCAGACCCCATTGCCATAGTTGTATATTGCTCATCTTAGTTTAATCTACGTCCCACCATACTTTAACGTTAATACTATTTCCTTCTGTATTTGCCGCCGCGGCCTTGTAATTAGCACTATTCAAGGCCTCTTCCTCTGCCGGATAAGGCATGCGAACGGGAATTAAGTCATTGTTTAAACTGGCTGAAATAGTTTTAAGTCGCGGAAATCCGGTACGTCTGAATTCAATCCATCCTTCAAAACCATTAATCATATTGGCAATCCATTTTTGAGTAATGATTTGTTCTAGGGCATCTGCTTCCCCCGTTTCATAAGCTGCAGTGCCTGTCAAATAATCAGCTGGCAGTTCGGTACCCCAATATTCAAAAGCTTGAGACACCCCAGTTTCGTACAGGAGTTGGGCATTGGCCTGTATTAAACCACGTTCGACGGCTTCTGCCAATAGAAAACGTGTTTCCCATCCGGTCATGAAATTAGCGTCTAATTGCCCTGTGTTTTCCCGAAAAATGTTTCCGCTCAGCGAATAATCGGAAAGGGCGATAGAGGTCTGAGAGGCATCAATACCATTTAGAAGGCCGTTGTACTCTTCTTGATCGCTATTACCAATAGGTCTGAACAATGTTGTTATTCTTGGGTCCTGCAAGTGAGTCAGAATTTCTTCCATGGTTTCGGACAGCACAAAATTATTAAAATCGCCAATACGCAAACGTGCCAAACGAAAGTTGTTCGGTTCGCCATCGGTAAAATTAAAAATGGCATTTTGGGCATTCTCGCCAATAAATTTTCCTTCATCAAATAAGTTCTGTAATTCTGACGAGACCTCAGAAACGTTAGAGATGCGGATCAAATATTTTATTTTCAGTGAATTTGCAAACCGGATCCATCCATCCAAATTACCATTAAAAAGAATATCGCCTTCAAGGCCTATCGTAGCAGTATAGTTTTGAATTGCCGCTATGCCCTTGTCTAAGTTGTCTATGATACCACCTTCTGCTACGTAAATCGCCTCTTGGGTGTCATAGACTGGGGTAACGGTCACTCCTTTACCCTTAAATGCTTCTGAATAGGGTGCGTCTCCATAAATATCGGTTAGGGCGGCCGCCATATAGGCTTTGAGAATACGTGAGGGGCCTTCATAAACGGCTAGAGTTTCATTTTCTAAGGACTGGTTCAAGATTGTCTCATTATCCCTTAAATTCTGATAAAATACCGGCCAGGGATTACCGCCCAATTGTGGCGATTTTAGGTTATGCCTGTCAAAGAGGTTAAAATCGAGGGCTGTGGTATATTGCCCTAACAAATTACCTGCCGTAAACCCTTCGTAAGACATCTGCTCCCCATAATCATAAATAACCTGCCGTAATAGGAGACTTGGCTGTATAGAGACCGGCGCATTCGGATTGGTATTGATTTCTTCGAAGTCTTTGGTACATGACATCGCAAAAGCAGCAATAAACAAGACGATAAGTATTTTTAGTATATATTTTCTTGACATTTTCATCTTTTTAAAAATTAAACCCTGCTTTTAATCCAATACTTCTTGAGCTTGCATATGACATATCTTCGACGCCACTTATAAACCCTTGCCCTTGAACCGCCAATTGTTCTGGGTCAAAATGGGGGTTTTCGGTTAAAACGAATACATTTTTGCCGATCAGTGATAACCGAAGCGTTGCATCTTGTTTAAAAAGGCTGAAGCTATCAAAGGTATAGCTCATTGAAAACTGGCGTAATTTCAAAAAGGAAGCGTCATAGGTGTTGTTTTCCTCATGATTTCGGTCATAATACTGTCTGTAATAGCTTTCAGGCGTAACGGCAATAGTGTTTGGGGTATACACAGGATTTTCTGCAGCACCCGTATTCACAACGCCTTTGGGTATAATACCGCCTTCTGGTCTAAATTCGGTTTCGGCCAACTGCCCGGCAACATTACCCAAGGCCCTTGTTCGCGATACGATAATGCCGCCTTGTCGCCAGTCGAACAGCAAGCTCAAATCCCAATTTTTATAGCTGAACCTATTATTGAACCCCAACATAAAATCTGGATTGTAATTGCCTAATTTTCGCAGATTGTTGTCAGGTATATACCTTCCTTCCTCAGTCAGGATAAAATCGTTGTTTTCATTTTTAAGATATCCTGTGCCGTAGATATCTCCTATACGCCCCCCTTTTTCGACTTGAAAAAATACCGTTTGGTTTTGACTGTCGTATATTCTTGAATAGGCCAGTGTTAGCCGGCCGCCTTCTTGGGGCAAGTCTTCTACTGTGGCTCGGTTGGTACTAAAGTTCAAGCTGCTGTTCCACGTAAAATATAAGCTACTGATGGGGGTGGTGCCCACGATAATTTCAAGCCCTTTTGAGCGTACTTTTCCGCCATTGACTACCTGCTGTGTAAACCCTGACGAAATTCCGATAGGTAAAGAAATAATTTGATCCTGCGTGAGGGCATTGTAATATGAAATATCAAAATTCAGTCTATCTGCAAAAAAGCGAATATCTGTACCTATTTCGAAAGAGGAGGTACGTTCAGGCTTAAGAAGCGGGTTCGAAATAACATCTTGATCGCTAAAGGTCGGCTGACCATTAAAAGGGGTCTGTGCTACGAAGGCACCGGTGGTTTGGTAAGGGTCAGTGTCATTACCTACCTGTGCCCAACTAGCGCGTAGTTTTAAGAAAGAAACGGCCTTGGGTAGTGTAGTTACCTCTGACAAAATAAAACTACTTGATATAGAGGGATAAAAGAAAGAGCTGTTGTCCACTGAAAAGGGTGTAGCCAGTGCACTTGACCAGTCATTTCTACCGGTAACATCTAAAAACAGATAGTCTTTATACCCCAATTTGGCAAGGCCATAAAAACTATTGATGCGTTTATTTGATTCAAATTCAAAAACTTCGATAGGTGAAGCCGCGTTTGATAGTTTAAATATACCTGCTTGGGCCAAACTGGTGGTCTGCGACTGGGTTGTAGATGCCTTTTGGTCCATGCGATTACCTCCTAATGAAATATCAATCTTAAAATTAGAAAACCTATCGGTATAATTTAGTAGGAAATCAGTATTTATTTCTCGAAAAAAGACATCGTGCTCGGCATAACTTCCATTTCTATAGCGGTTAGAGCTAAACGCCCTGCGTAATTGTCTTGACTCGTCAGAATAATCCATGCCTGAACGGATGGTGACTACTAAATTTTCGGCAATAGTATACGAGGCCGAGATATTTCCGAAAACCCGATCTCTATGAAATGAATTTCGGTTTTCGAACAAGATAAAATAGGGGTTATCAAAAAAGGTATAGTTGTAAGAATATTGTTGAATACCTTCTAAGCCTGGCTGCCAGTAATTTTTTAGATTTTCAATATTCAGAGAGCGTGGCCCCCAGGCAACCAAGGAATAGTTTACATTTTCTGAACCATACCCGTTTGAAGGGCGATTATCGCTTTGTGAATTCACGTAGTTAATTGATGCATTGATGCGCAATCGCTCTACCGGGCGAAAATTCAATCGAGTACTAATGGTCTGCCGATTTAAATTTACACCGGGTATGATTGATTCACTTCGCAAATCGGTAAATGAAAGTCTGTAATTTCCTTTATCAAAATGTGATGCGATAGCAATATTGTTGATAAAAGTGGTTCCTGTTTTATAGAAATTTTTGAGATTGTCCGCATTTGAAACAAAGGGAGTAGGCGTAATGGGCAAGCTAGTATACCAATCGGTATCACCTCCTCGAACTACAGTACCGTCGGCCAAGCGAACCGGACTATCGAATTGGGGGATCAATATGCCCTGATCTAAGCGTGGTCCCCAGCTATAGGTGATATTGTCATTAGTGCCGCCACCGAGCCCGTCAACAAAGGCAAACTGCCCTGAATTTCCTTGTCCGTATGAATTCTGAAAATCGGGTAGTCGAAAGGCAGAGTCCATAAAAAAGCTGGTATTGTAACTAATGCCCAGTCCTTTACGGTCAGCACCATTTTTTGTTTGAATAATAATTACACCATTGGAAGCCCGGGCCCCATATAAGGCTGCGGCACTCGGCCCTTTAAGCACTGAAATCTCGGCAATATCATCAGGATTTATTTCCATGGCTCCGTTTCCAAAATCGATCTCTTGAAATCCTGCTGCCGCCTCGTTGGTAAAGTTAAAGACAGTGGTATTATTAATGGGGGTGCCGTCGACGATAAAGAGGGGGTTATTGTTTGAGAATGAAGCTTCTCCGCGGATGGTGATTTTTGAGGAAGAACCAATGCCAGTAGCCCCTTGAGAGATAGTAACCCCAGCCAATTTTCCAGACAAATTGTCTAAAAAATTAATCGATTTCACCTCTGCTATACGCCTTGCGTTAAGGCTTTGTACGGCATAACCCAATTCTTTGACTTGCCGTTTTAGGCCCAAGGCGGTAAGTATGACCTCGTCTAATTTTTCCGAGGTTTCAAGAAGAATAACATTGACAATCAAATTACTGCTGATGGCTACGGTTTGCGTCTCATAGCCAAGGGCCGAAAATTTCAAAGCCCCTAAAGCCCGAGGAAGAGTAATACGATATTTCCCTATTTCATTGGTCGAGGCACCCTTTTCGGTTCCTACAACCAAAATATTGACAAAGGGCAAAGGACTATTGTTGCTATCGGTAACCTTGCCGGCAACGTGAATTTGTGCAGAACACCATGTTGAAAAACAAAGTGTCACCACTAAAAAAGTATATTTCATTAAATACAATGTTAATAGGTAGTAAATAAGAGATAGTACCAATACGAGTGATTGGTAAAATGATAACTTATTGATAAAGAGCTGAGGGAGAACCTTTGTTGAAATAGGTTTCGGAAAGAGTGATAGTACAAAAAGTGAATCTGAAATGAATTTTTTTCACTCTGATACGAAGAAGGGAAAGAATACTCCTAAAAAGTTGATTTGAAACGGAGGCATATTGATTTATGAATACTTGTAAATCGCTGACTGTATCTAAATCGAACAAGGTTTTCAATTGAACCAATACCACGTTTTGAGCGGCGAATAAACGCGAGGTTTCAAGAAATAGTTTCGAAGATTTCCACGTTAATTTTTTAAAATCAGATATATTGAACTGCGAGCGGTGCAAGGCCATTAGATAAAAGCCGCCGTCCGCTGAAGGCCCCAATACCGCTTTTCCATTTTTTAGATGACTGCCAGCGTCGAGTATATGCGCAACCTTTAAGTGCGGGGTATCGTTTCCAATGGTGATAATATGATCAAAACCCTTGGCAAAAATAAACTGAATGGCATTTGTAAAACGTTCACCAAAAGAACCTCCGACTTGTTGCTCTTCGGTAAGGTGAAAATAGGGCAACTTTGTTTTCTTAACGGTATCGAGGGTTTGTTGCGTAAGTAGATCGAACAGCAACTTACTTTTCGGAATCGCCTTATGGCTTAATTCTTCTTGAGAAGAATTGGCAAAAACCAAAATAGCCGTCTTATTCTGCATGATTGAAAACATACTTTGTTATCTGCTATAAATCGTATACTAACTACCCTTGGTAAGTCTGCATGAGGACGATACAGGCCTTGATAAGATATAGTTTGTAAAATTTGGACGCAAGCCTGTTTGAGGCAGGAAGGCACCAAAATAGTAAACCCACAATGTGGAATAAAAGATGTTGTTTGCTTGGTCGGTATCAAATGCCCTTCTTTACAAATATCGTAAAAAATAATTGTCGTTGGTTTTGGCCTAACCGACCATGAGGTCTTTTTCAATTGCTCATAGGTGAAAATGTCGTGGTAAAAAAAGGTCTTACTAAAGCGTAAACCCGATGAAATACACAATGAATCGAATAATAACTACGAAAATCTTCTGAACAAACTTATTGGTCTAAAAAAAGTTGGGAATAGTGAACAGTAAACAGTGAGCAATGAACAGTAAACAGTAAACAGTAAACAGTGAGCAATGAACAGTGTACGTTTTTGCGAGGTACGAAGCAAACTGTTTGTTATGAGTAATAAGTAATAAGTAAAGGGTACAAAGTATAGAGTAAAAAAAGGCAAGAAAAAAAAGAAAAGAACTAGCAAGAAGCGTTATTTCACTAATCACTAATCACTAATCACTAATCACTAATCACTAATCACTAATCACTAATCACTAATCACTAATCACTAATCACTAATTTCAAACATCATCATAATCGATCTTTAATGTAGCCGTCAACGGAATCGCTTGGCAAGTCAGAATCAAACCATCGGCGATTTCGCCATCAGTAAGAATCTGGTTTTTGACCATTTCAGCCTTGCCTTCGGTAACCTTGGCAATACATGAACTACAGACACCACCTTGACAGGAGTATGGGGCATCGATATTTTCTTTTAACACAGCGTCGAGAACACGGGTTTTTTTGTCCATGGTAAAAGAAAATTCCTCCTCGTCGACGGTGACCGTAACTTGGGTCTGGCCATCGGGGGTTGCGGGGAGTTCATCTAGAATTTCGGTAGTGGTAAAAAGCTCAAAATGAATTTTCTCTTCGGGGGTCTCATTCTCCTTCAAGGTTCCGGATACCAGAGTAATCATCGCCTCGGGGCCACAAAGATAAAAAGCGTCGAAGAGGGTATCTTTATGTTTATTCTTTAGAATATGATTTACGGTCGAGACATCGATTCGACCAAAAAGAGAGTCGTTTTCCTGAGTTTTACTAGTAGTGAAATAGATAAAAAATTGATTGGCATAATCAAGCTGTAGCTTTACCAAGTCGGTATAAAACATGGTTTCCTTATGCGATTTATTCCCGTAAATCAGTACAAATTTGCTTTTCGGATTAGTTTCTAATACTGATTTGGCAATACTCATGATGGGGGTGATTCCGCTACCTGCAGCAAAAGCGGCAATGGTCACAGGCTTGTCGGTGGACTGAAAAGTAAACCTCCCCTCCGGTGGCATTACTTCTAATACGTCGCCCACGGCCAGTTTGGCATTGGCATAGTCCGAAAATCCGCCTCGATCCACTTTTTTAACCCCTATAGTAATACTATCGCTCTTTGGCGAGGAGCTGATTGAATAGGCCCTACGGAGCTCTTTGCCTTTTATCTCTTTCTTAATGGTGATATACTGCCCTGGCACAAAATCAAAAGTCTGTATTAGATCTTTGGGAATACTGAAGGTAATCGCAACAGAATTTGGTGTCAGTGATTTTATATGTTTAATCGTAAGGGGATGAAAATCGGCCATAGCTCTAGTTTTGGTCAAATAGAATGCAAAATTAAGCATTGAGCGTACCATATAAAACGGAAAAGCTAAAAAATCATACCTAAAACTCTTATGCATAAGAAAATTATGCATATATTTATATTGACTATTTTGTTGAGCCCTGTTCTTAATAAGAGATTCAATTGGTCGTAATCAAGAACATCTAAAACGATATGGCAAACTCCAAACTATACAAAGGAAGTCTTAATATCATCATTCTAAAGCTGTTGCAAGAACAGGGTAAGATGTATGGTTATGAGATCACCCAAAAAGTAAAGCAACTTACAAAGGGCGAACTCAAGATTACCGAAGGTGCACTTTACCCTGCCCTGCATAAGCTCGAGGCTGAAGGTCTTTTAGATGTTGAGGTGGCCAAGGTAGATAATCGGCTGCGCAAGTATTACAAACTAACAGAAGAGGGCAAAAAGGAAACCGTAAACCGCTTGGCCGAACTGGAAGATTTTATTCGGAGCATGCAGCATTTGATTAATCCTGATTGGAGTATTATATAATATGATGAGACTCACAAAAGAAGACATATTGCATATAGACCGCTACTTGATTAAAAAAGGAATCAAGTATATGGATGTTCGCTATGAATTAATCGATCATCTAGTTTCAGAATATGAGGCCGTCGAAAATTACCCCAATCTTGAGAGTTTTTTACGAAAAAGAATCGCTTGGTGCAGAGAGATTGGCAGAATGAAACAAAAATCGATTCATTGGGGGTATCAAAAGGCACTTTTAAAAAGGATACGGACGTTTTTTAGAAACCCCGCTTTTTACATTGTCCTATTGGCATGGTCTTTTATTATGTATTGGGTCGGCATGAAAATAGATGTGGGCACATTGAACAAAACCCTTTTTTTCCTTTTTGTTAGTGTAATCGTGCTTCAATTTGTTGATTTATTTTACCGCAGAATCCGGTCTACCAAAGAAAGTAAAATGCTCTCGATCACTACCTTGTTCAATATTTACAGTCTACCGCACTTCTTTATTTATAGAGGTGTCTAGATAAATACTTATCTTTAGTTGCCAAACAAATAGATTTATGGAGTCGTTTAAAAGTGAGAGTATTAT
>JASFYU010000006.1:0-6299 GCA_045046905.1 Flavobacteriaceae bacterium
TGAAAGCAATTCACAATAAGGATTATTCCGTTGTGAAAACATTTAAAACGGCATTAGATAATTCTAGTGTCGTTTTCTTTTTTTAAATGTTTTATGAACACCGTTTTAGCATATAACCAATGTGTAAACAAAACAATTAAGCAGCCTCGACTTCCAATCCGGGGCATTTTTTTGCTTAGTACTTTTCAAAACACCATAGTAAGCGACCTCAGGGCCTGCCCAGAGGCATAAATAAGGAACTAACCATTTATATTTCGACGCAAGCCTGCGGTAGGCAGGCGTCGGGGAATTAAACCCACTAGTGGGAATAAAAGCGCGCTTTTTCTTTCTGTAAATAAAGGGGGAAGGGGGTATTTACCGTAAGATAATACACCAATATACTACTATTTTATAATACTAAGCAGCCTTTATAAGACTAACTATCAGTAAGTTTACCTTATTTTTTGGGTTTTTAGTAAACCAGCAACGCTATGGGAGCCCTTTAGCGTGTTGGCAGCCAGGCAGAGAAAGGCCTTTTTCAGGTGAATGGCAGGAGTGAAGGCAACTAAGCTGAGTGCGTATATGGCACAAAAAAACTATGTATGCCCACCTCACTTCGCCATAAAAGAAATACAAATCACAGGCTATACCCGCTGACCCAAACGGTCGCTTTCTTTTAATTTTTCGATAACGATCATATTGCTTACGGCGTCTTGCAGGTTTACTGGCAGCTCGCTATCCTCTATGATCGCCAATGAAAAGGCATCGACCTGTAGGGTGTATTGATTGCAGATTTCAAAGGCCACCTCTGTTTTTTTATCGTCTTTGGTCAGCCATATTTTAGATGGTGTATCAATGGGCGGGTTAAACGGCAATTCAAAGGCGATACTACCCCAGGTGCCAAATAAGGTCACCTGTTGATTATCGACCATTTGGGTGGCAGAAAAAAAGTTGGTAGTGCCCTGATCAAATTCTAGTATGCCCGTAGCCAATATATCGACTTCAAGAAGCGGGTCATAATCGATGACGGCTGAAACGCTTTTTGGTTCGGCATCGAATAAAAAACGTGATATTGATATGGGGTAACAGCCGATATCCATAAGGCTACCACCGCCAAATTCCTTTTTATTGACAATACTATCGGGATCATCTTCAAAAAAAGAAAAAGAGGCTTGAATGGTCTTTAGCGCTCCGATTTCGCCTTGGGCTATCATTTCTTTTACCTTGATCCACTGGGGGTGAAATTTATACATAAAGGCTTCCATCACCTTTAGTTGCGGATGTTTTTCTGCCTCCTCTACTAATTCACGGGCTTGGGCACTGCTCATGGCTATCGGTTTTTCGACCAGCACATGCTTTCCTGCCCTGAGGGCCTTAATAGCCCATTCGACATGAAGATGGTTCGGCAAGGGAATATAGACTGCCTCAACTTCAGTATCATCGAGTAGCTCTTGATAGGCCCCATAATAGGTGGTCATACCAAATTGTTGAGCCGTTTTCTGTGCCTTTTCAATACGCCTTGAGGCTATGGCATATACCTCGCCATAGCTACTGCCCACAAGCGCAGGAATCAGCTGTTCAACAGCAATGGCACCCGTACCCAATATACCCCACTTTATCTTTTTTTTCATCTGCTCGTTAAAACTTATCTTGAAATATACTCATCATCTATGGAAATTCGAAAATTTCCTAGATTTTATTAGTGTATTACTTCTTCTTTGGATCGAAAGCAACAAACAGCAGTGCTAAAGCAAGCAGACCGCCTGTTGAAATAGCACCGATAATTATAGAATCAACACCACATTCTAACCAATCAAGGCTTGGTGGTAAATCTCTTAGAAAGGTACCCCAAATAATAATCAAAATACTAAAAAGCACTGAAACAATGCCCTGCCAGCGTTTGATTTTTACATTAAATATCGCCAAGAGGAACAGCCCTAGAATACCGCCACCAAATATTCCTGAAATTTGCCACCAAATATCGAGCGCACTTTCGGCATTGATTAATAAAAAGCTGAATAGAATACCGAGAAGGCCCCAAACTACCGTTGTCCATCTCAGAAAACTAATGCTACTTTTTTCAGAGGCATTGGGTCTAAAGTATTTTTTATAATAATCTAAGTACAGCACGGTTGCCGAAGAATTCAGAGCCGAATCAACCGTACTCATTGATGCGGCAAGTATAGCGGCAATAATAAGGCCTTTCAGTCCTACGGGCAATTCATTTGCGATAAAGAACGGAAATACCTGATCACCCCTGAGTATCGAAGGATCTAGAACATGGCCTGAACCGGAGTAAAAAGCGAACATGGCCGTACCAATGTACAGGAATATTGCGGTCAGCGGCACATAGATCAGCATGGCGATCCACACTGAGCGTTTGGCCTGTTTTTCAGTGGCTACAGAGCTGTATTTCTGGGTGTAATTTTGATCGGCCATCAGGTTTCTAACATTCTCAGTCACCCCATAAATAATCATAACCCAAATGGTACGGTTACTCAGTGAAAAAGAGCTATCGCCCAAACTAAACTTACTGGCATCGAAGGCTTTTTGAATTAGAAAATCTGGTTTTGAAAAAACCTCGGTAGTCAAAATATAGGCACTGAACAAAAGCCCCCCAATCATGATGATCGATTGCATAACGTCAGTCCAAATAACGGCTTCCATACCACCCATCAAGGTATAGGCAATGGTCAACACGCCAATGATTAAAATCAAGGTCTTGATGTCGACATCGATAAAAGAGGTCAATAGCAGTGAAGCAAGGTATAGAATCACAGCCGTTCTGCCGATCATAAATAACACAAAGGACAGCGATGCATACACACGGCCCCAACTGCCTATTTTATCCTCTAGGTATTTATATACCGAAATTATCTTGTGTTTTCTATAATGGGGAATTACATATTTGGTCACGAACCAGGTTACAGGAAGTGCCGTAAGGGCAAAAATCAAGGGGTGCCAGTTGTCATCGAAGGCTTTACCGGGCACCGCAATATAAGAGATACTACTGGTATAAGCACTCATTACCGCAATACCTGCGGCCCATGCAGGAATACCCCTGCCAGCAACCATAAATTCTTCTGATGTTTTGGTCTTTCTTAAAAAATAAATTCCCATAGCGATCATAATGAGTCCGTAAAGAACTAGAATAATCGTATCGAGCGTACCAAGTTGATAATTCATCTATTTATGTATTATACCTATTAACTACAAACTAAGTCATTCAAACGCATTCGTGCTTCGCTTAAGCTCGGCACAGGTTTTTAGTCATATCACTTTATAGTTATTTGGCAATAGTTAACCTCATTCATAAACACCTCTTGCAGCAACTGTATGCATCAGCCGGCTATGTACAAACTACATACAATTCATATTCTAGTGTAGCTGCAAGGTTCATTACATGCTCTACTATCTATTTGGAGCGGCCTATAACAAAAACATACTCGAGGCTCTATGCAAGATACTATACCAGCTCTAAGTCCTCGAATTGTTCAATGTGTTTTTTAATCTCCGCTCTTTCCTTGGCATTAAACTTACGCAAAGGCAAGGCCATATCATCATTACAAATACCCATCACCGACAAGGAACATTTTATACCCTTGGTAACTCTCGATTCATATTTGCCTACACTGTATATGGTATCATAAATATATTGTACCTTTTTTTCAAGCTCGGTAATGGCTTCCAAATCATGTTCCATACAGGCATTATAAAGATCTACGAATAGTTTTGGATAAAAATTTGCACCGCCGGCAACGGCACCATGCCCGCCACGCTGTATGGTTTCAGGCAAAAAAGACTCGGTACCCACTATGATCGAAAATTCAGGCGCATCTTTGAACTCATCTATCAATGAACGCAAATAGTCCATATCACCAGAACTGTCTTTTATTCCGATAGCCCCCAGTTCCTTAGCTTTTTTAACGGTCTCTAATGAGAGCTGCAATTTTGTACAACTCGGCATATTGTACATCATAAAGGGCAGGGTCACTTCTGGTATCAAGCTCTCAAGGTAATCGATCATTTCATCTTGCGAGATCGGAAAGTAATACGGCGGGGCAATCACCACCGCATCGGCGCCAGCAATTTTAGCATGTTCTGCGATTTCTATAGATCCTTCAAAGGAAGAATCGGTAATACCCACCAGAACAGGAACTCTTTGACCTATAAATTTACAGGCCTTTGTTATCAGCTCTTTTCGAAGGGCATACGTAAGGCTAGGGCCTTCACCATTGGTTCCGAGCAAGAAAATACCATGTACTCCTCCAGAAATTAAATGTTCAATAAGTTTCTCAAGACCTTTTTCATCTAGCTCACCATCTGCGGTCAAGGGTGTAATAATTGGGGGGATTATGCCTTTCAAATGCAATTTCATATATATTCTTTAGTCAAATACAAAGTAAATTCAAATAGCAGCAGCCCACCACTATTATATTAGATATATTACATGTTATTTTAACCTATATATCAAAATTATTGCGTAATATTGACAATAAGAGTCAAAATACTAAGACATGGAATTTGTTTTTGAAAAAATCTTTGTACCGACCAATCATTCTTTTATAACAAGAAAACTGCCTTTGTCATCGAATGCAAGAATACATTCGCACAAGAATTTCGAACTAAATTATATTACTTCGGGCACCGGACGCAGAATTGTAGGGGATAATATTTCTGGATTTGAAAAAGGCGACCTAGTTCTCTTAGCCCCCGACCTACCCCACTGCTGGGAACTTCTAGACACCGAAAAAAACAGAGAACCTACCTGTGTCGTGACCCATTTTTCAGAAAATATCATTACTTCAGATTTTTTTAAGATGCCTGAGCTTGAAAAAGTAGTCGACCTACTCAAACAAGCTAATAGAGGTATTCGGTTTAAAACTGATAACGATACTGAAATCAGAGATATTTTATTAGAAATGTCTGAAAGTGAAGGCCTTGAATATTATATTGGCCTACTTAAAATTTTCAACAGCCTACTAAAAATTGAGGACCGAGACAAATTATCGAACCCAATGAATCAATCTTCGGTCTTTTCAAAAAACATCGAAAAAATAAATAAGGTCTATGAATATGTTTTTCAAAATATTCAAGAGGGCATTAGACTTGAAGAAGCCTCTGCCGTATTGAATATGGCGCCAAGTTCATTCTGTCGGTTTTTTAAAAAGAAAACCAATTTAACCTTTATGGAGTATGTAAAAAATGTTCGTGTTGGTATCGCCGCAAAACTATTGGCCGAAACTGACAAACAAATTACGCAGATTTGTTTTGAAAGCGGGTATAACAACCTTGCCAATTTTAATCATTACTTCAAGGCGAATATGGGAAAAACACCTTCCGATTATCGTAAGAATTTTAGATAATAGAGACTCTCTCTTAGCATGAAAGCTGTTTTAAAAACGTTCTTTATCCTATTGTTATTCCCCACTATATCAGTAGTATCACAGAATACATTCGAGAATAAAGAAAAGTATTCGATGCCCAAAAGAGGTATTTGTGCGCATCGCGGCGCCAATGAGACCCACCCTGAAAATACCCTTGCCGCTTTTGAAGAGGCCCTACGCCTGGGTGCCCAAATGATCGAATTCGATGTGCGGATGACCAAAGACCATAAACTGATTGTTATTCATGATGCCTCGGTCGACCGAACTACAAATGGAACCGGATTGGTGGCAGATTTGACTTGGGCCGTAATTAAAAAACTTGATGCAGGCTCATGGAAGTCAAAAAAATTCAAGGGCGAAAAAATTCCTTTATTAAAAAAGCTACTTGCCTCTTTTCCGAAAAATGTTTGGCTCAATGTACACTTAAAGGGCGATGAAGAGCTAGGAAAGGCCGTGGCCACCATTATTATCACTGAAAATAGAGCACATCAAGTAATCATAGCCTGTACCAAAGAGAGTGCCATAGGCGTTAGAAAGATAGATCCAAAAATCAGGATTTGTACTATGGAAAGAAAAGAGAGTCGTAAGGCATATATCAAAGAAACGATTCGCGAAAATTTCTCGACCATTCAGCTTTTAAAAAAGAGAGACGATAGTTCTTTTGCGAGCAATATCACCCAATTGAAAAAACACGGGGTCCGAATAAATTATTACTACAGCAATACGGCCAAAGAAGGAACAGCCTTATTCAATATGGGCGTCGATTTTATATTGACTGACCGCTTGGAAACCATGCTACAGGCCGCCGAAAGTGTAGGAGTAAAAAGGCTACGGCTGTAGATTGTTAGTTGTTAGTTGTTAGTTGTTAGTTGTTAGTTGTTAGTTGTTAGTTGTTAGTTGTTAGTTGTTAGTTGTTAGTTGTTAGTTGTTAGT
>JASFYU010000007.1:0-4420 GCA_045046905.1 Flavobacteriaceae bacterium
GAGCACAGTTCAGAGGAGTCAAAAATGTAGAATTCTTCCTTTTTAGATTAACTAGAATATTTGCTTAAACACAATAAATGGTCTTAATCCCATTTAATTAACAAAAGAGGAAAACCAAAAGAGATAAGGATGGACAATGGACCAGAATTCATAGCTGATATTACAGCGAATTGGAGTTTAAATATATACAATAGGGGAAACCAACTCAAAATGCTTTTGTGGAACGATTTAATGGCAGCTACAAAAGAAAGGTATTGAACAAATATATTTTTGAAGATCTGGAACAAGTAAGAGGACAAACTCAAATTTGGACGGATGAAATCTTATCTGATACTTTGATTCCATTGACCGTATATCTAAAAGTCGGGACCCCTTTTTCATCATAAAATCTAGCTCCACCTTAACATCAGCGAACTCGCTTTTCGTTACCAAATGACTACGATGCCTTTTGGTTAGGTCGTTTATTACCATCCCCGTACCAAGAGCTGCCTTTTTAAGGTTCCATGGCTCGTCAAAATTACCGTGAAACCCTGACGTTACCACCCAGTTCCTCTCAGGACCTTAGAACTCACTTAAATCGTTTAGGGGAATGTCCATAAATCCCATATCTTGGCACAAGTCCGATTGTTGGATAACTATTGCCAACAATGCGACATATTTAAATCTGCTATAAATTCTCATAACTTTTTGGGTAAAAGGTTTGCGTAAATGGTTCTATATCCGAGTCCGATTATCCGGAAATCCTATGGTTTGGGTACGGTATTGGTCCTTTTCGCCCAGTAATACCATTTATTCGATAACTCCCTTACTATTTCAGGGTTTTGCCGGGCGAGATCCGTGGTTTCCGTTCGGTCTTTTTCCATATCGAACAATTCCCATTGATCCATTGGTAAACGATCTGTTTTAATATAAAACCCGGAATCGTCACGGGCTTTTGAAATAAGTTTCCATTTTTGTTGTCGAACCGCCCTATTTCCCTCATGTTCGAAGAAAATGGCATCTCTATTTATCATCTCGTTGTTCAAAAATACAGGTAGCAAACTCTTTCCTTCCATAGGTTTAATTACATTTCCTTTATACTCTGATGGATAGGTCGCGCCAGTTACATCAACACAGGTAGCCATAATATCGATTAAGTGAGAAGGTTGGTGTATTATTCCGTTTTTGGCCTTTATTCGAGATGGCCATTGGACTATCATGGGCGTTGATATTCCACCTTCGTTTACCCAGTGCTTAAACTTTCTAAAGGGTGTATTCGATACATTTGCCCAAGTAGGGCCATAAGCATTGTACGTTTCATCGGAACCGGACAGCACCTTTTTGCTCTGCATAATTACCGGGTATCCATTACGGTTTTGTTCGGGTATCATCTCTTTTTGAATTTCATTCTTTTCCATAGCTCGGTAAAGAGGCACTGGAGAAAGGGCATCTATAGTCCCTCTGTTCTCCACCCATTTTAATTCCTCGTCACAGGCACCATTATCTTGGAGAAAAATAATCAGAGTATTTTCGAGCTCCCCCGTCTCTTCCAGCTTCTCAATAATTTTACCAATACCCTTGTCCATTCTTGTTATCATTGCCGCATATACTTCCATATTTCGGGCATACCAAGATTTATTGGAGAGCGTATCCCAACGGGCCACTGCTTCGCTAATCTGCCATTCTTTATCTATTAGCCCCATTTTTTTTAATCTTTCAAATCTTTTTTGTCTTATAACATCAAACCCTTGGTCGTATTTTCCTTTGTAATGTTCAATTTCATCTTCAGGGGCATGTAAAGGCCAATGAGCGGCCGTGTAAGAAACATACATGAAAAACGGGTCCTTTTCTGCTTCCGACTGATGATGTTCAAGATATTTTACGGCATTATCACTTATAGCGTCAGTATAATAATAGTGATCTGGCATATACAACGCATCATTTTCCGGAGTGATATACCTGTTGTTGCGTGTGAGAGTATAAGGGTCCCAAAAACTTCCAGCGCCGATAATGGTTCCATAAAATTTGTCAAAACCTCTTTGTCGAGGCCAGTTGTATTTTAGGGAATCAATATCTTCTAGCTGATTGGTCACATGCCATTTTCCGGACATATACGTTTGGTAACCAGCAGTTTTTAATACTTCCGCAATAGTTACGGACTGGTGGTTCAAATCTCCTCGATATCCTGGTACATTCTGATTTCTCGTCATCATGCCAATCCCAGTTTGGGCCGGATAAAGGCCCGTCATCAAAGATGCTCTGGTAGGACAGCATCGTGAGGTATTGTAGAATTGTGAAAAACGAAGACCATTGGATGCCAACTTATCAAGGTTGGGTGTTTCTATCTCGCTTCCGTAGCATCCGATATCGGAGTAGCCCATATCATCGGACATTATCAAAACAATATTCGGACGGTTTTCATTTTCTAAAGTTGAAAAATTGGCAGTCATGCCAGTTTTTTTAGCGTCTGAAGGAGTATAAATTATATATCCCGAAACCAAAATTGCGACTAATGTAATTGATAGGATTATTTTTTTGTTTCTCATAAATGTTTGGATTTTATTATGACCGATAATTATAAAAACAAAGAGCAAAAAACAACTTCAAGCCACTTAATAAAAATTGGAAATAGCTTGATTTTCGAATGGCTATTTTTAATAACCTGGGTTCTGTTCTAAGTTGGGATTTCTACTAATCTCAGATAAAGGAATAGGAAACAATAAATGATGCGTATCTACGATTTTACCTCTAGCCGTAGCTTTTTCAATAAAAGTGCCTGCTCTAATTTGATCTTCCCTACTCAATGCCTCGGCATAGAATTCCAATTCTCTTTCTTGCATTATCTTATCCCTTAAGGCTTCTTTTGAAGGAAAGGAACCCAAGCTTAAGGAACTAGCCCCTGCTCTATTCCTAACTTGATTAATCAAATCAATTGATTCCTGGTTTGGCCCATTAATTTCGTTCAACGCTTCACTTAAAGACAATAGAATGTCAGAATACCTGACTACGGGGAAGTCATTACCTCCTCCTGGCCCATTTGCATTGGGGTCAAACTCATACTTTAAGGAAAGTGATTTGTTACTTCCAAGAAGTTGAATGAACTCCCCATTTATATTTGTGTATTCTGTTATAATCATATCCCTTCGGGTATCCCCTGGTTCAAAAGAGTTTACGAATACATCGAAAAAATAAGTTTTAGCTGCATATACGGATTGATTAGGAAGCAAAGGAAAATCTGTTGGAAAGGTATGGGCATTGATGTACTGAGCCGCACCAGTGTTGCCCACAGCACCGTTGGCGGTTCTTGTCAGAACCCATAGCAATTCATTATTGCCTTCATTTGCCAAACTAAAAGCATCGGCATAGTTTTCTTGCAATGAGTAGTCCCCGGAAGCAATAATTTCTCTGGCAATAGTTGCTGACTTTTCCCAATCTTTAAAATTTAAATATAGTTTGCATAGAAGTCCGAGAGCAGCACCCTTGGTGGCTCTGCCGTAAACATTTTGCTTATTTGGTAAAACTGCCGCAGCGTTAATTAAATCATTTTCGATGAAATCTTTTACATCTTGACTAGCAGACTTCACTAGAAATAAATCATCATCAGGCGTCTGGTACAGCGGTACAGCACCAAAAGCATTATTTAGATGGTAATAACTAATAGCCCTAATAAATTGAACTTCTCCTTTTAATATTCCATTAGGATCATTTTCGTCATTCAACTTGTCAATTAAAAGATTAGCATCCCTTATAGCTCGATAAGCTATCTCCCAGTAATTATTAAACCAAATTAAACTACTGTCAAAAGTAAAATTAGTCAATGGTGTCAAAAGATTAGCCACACCACCACCTTCGTTCCAAGATTCACCGGAGGTCATGGCTGAAAAATAGAAACGAGCTCCGCCACCACCATAATATGGTAAATGTGCATTTGCATAAGCTTCATTAATAATTGTTGTGATTCCGCTGTCTGATGAAAATAGTGTGTCTTCTGTCAACTCCGAAAACACTTCTTCTTCGAGATTACAACCTGTCACCGGGAAAACGGCAAATGTTAATACCAAAATATATCTAAAATAAGTTTTCATAATTTTCTTGTGATTAAATTTGATAGTATAAGTTACTTAAGTCTTTAACCCTAAAAGGATGCATTTATACCTAGTTGAATTGTTCTAGCTAATGGGTATCCATTATAATCGATTTGTTGCGGACTCAATCCGCCAGAATTCGATTCAGGATTGTACCCTTCGTAATCAGAGATTGTAACCAAATTTCGGCCCACAATAGAAACCCGTAGTGATTTTAATAAGTCCGTTGCCTTTGTAGGAATTTCAAAACTCAATTGTACACTTTTTAGCCTAATATATGAGGCGTCTTGAATTGTTAAACTATTTAATTGGCCCCCACCATAAGCAGTTGGGTTAACACCAGATGGCCATCTGGT
>JASFYU010000008.1:0-40203 GCA_045046905.1 Flavobacteriaceae bacterium
AATTTCATCAATATTCTTTTACTTGTCAGCCATTTTAAAATCACTTAAATACTTGCTAGGGGCACTTCCAAAGTGCTTTCTAAAACAGGTTCGGAAATATTTGGGGTCTGAAAACCCGACCATATAAACAACTTCGGAAATAGAATACTGGCCTGATTTAATAAGTTTTGCAGCTCTTTTTAATCGTATAGTTCTTATAAACTCTGAAGTGGATTGCCCGGTTATTGATTTAAGTTTTAAAAACAATGCAGATCTACTCATTCCGATTTCCAGAGCGAATTTCTCCACGGAAAACGCTGAGTTATTAATATTTTTTTTAACTATCGCAATCGATCCTTCTATAAATTTTTGATCCAACTTATTGGACAATTCCTTCCATGACTTTGAATTTGAATTTGAACTTGTCTTAAATTTTTGAATCCATTGTTGTTTGGTTCGTAAAATATTATCTAATCTTAATTTTAAAACTTCAATATCAAAAGGCTTCAGAATAAACTCATCGGCACCAGTTTCTAATCCCTCTTTTTCATTTTCCAAACCAACTTTCGCTGTCAAAATAATGACTGGAATATGGCTTGTATTAATATTTGTTTTTAGTCTTTTACACATATCTACCCCGTTCATTATGGGCATCATTAAATCACTTATAATAATATTGGGTGTGTTTTTGGTAGCAAGTTCTAATCCTTCTTTACCATTATTCGCAGTCAATATCCTATAGTCATAATTAAAAAAGGTAACCAAATATTCCTGCAATTCTTGGTTATCTTCAACGATTAAAAGAAGCGGTGTTTCATTAGTATGCTCTTTATTATTTTTAATAGGTTTTAGGGGTGTCAATTGATTTTCCTTAATTACGTCAACCCCTGTTTTGGTGTATTCAAAATCATATTTTTGTGGCTGCAATTCAATAATAGAATCATTTGAGTAAGCTGTTTTTGATATTGGTATCGAAACTGTACAAATGGTTCCTTTATGAAGCCTGCTTTCAATGGTAATTCTTCCTTTGTGTATTTCTACTAAATGTTTTATGTAAGCTAACCCTAGACCTGAACCTTCATGAATAGAATTATCTTCTTTTTTAGCTTGATAAAAGCGTTCAAATATACTCTCCAATTCTTCCTTTGCTATTCCTATTCCGTAATCAATAACTTTGATGATGGCATATGCCTCATTTTTTATTGTTTCTTTTTCAAGACTTACTGTAATACCCTTTCCGTTTGGGGTAAATTTGAATGCGTTAGACAATAAGTTATACAATATTTTTTCAATTTTATCAGTATCAAACCATGCGTCTATTTCTTTCTTTGGAGGTAAGAAGAGAAACTTAATATTCTTTTCAAATGCGATATCTTCAAACGCTGTAAACACCTCTTTAATAAAAGATACTAGTTCATCATTTTGAACAATTAAATTTAAATTACCCGATTCCGCTTTTCTGAAATCCAAAAGTTGATTAATTAGCTTGAGTAGTCTATTTGAACTTTTATACATTATTGAATTCAGTTTCGGTATGTCTTTTGGGTTGACATTGCCTTTCATGATTTGACTCAAGGGGCCAACAATTAAGGTCAAAGGCGTTCTTAGCTCATGAGAGATATTGGTGAAAAACTGAAGTTTCATCTGGTTCATTTCTTTAGATTTTTCGTGGACTGCACTTTCTATGTCCAGTTTACTTTTCAAGCGTACTTGATTTAATCGAATTTTAATAAAGCTGTATATGAGCATGAGCGCTAGTGATGAGAAAAATAGTATTGCCAAAGTGGTCAAATACCATGGTTTATTTATTACAACTGCTATTGCTTTTGGAACATCTGCCCAAATACCTGCGCTGTTAGATCCATTAACCTTGAATATATAATCTCCAGGAGGCACATTGGTATAGGAGGCAAATCTTCTTTCGTTTCCTTTGGAATATTGCCATTTTTCATCAAAGCCTTCCAGAATATATTTATATTGATTTTTATTGGGGTTGGAAAAATGCAGACTTGAGAAGGCAAATTCTATAGAATTAAGATTATAAGGCAATACAATCTTATCAGTTTCATTTATGTTTTTATCTAAAATTACCGTCCCTCTTTTTTCCTCTAAAATTTTGACAGACTCATTAAAGAGTTTAAAATCAGTGATTACCAATTGTGGCTTACTTCTATTTGTAGATAATTTATTAGGATCAAAAAAAGAAAACCCATTTGTTCCTCCATTTATAATAAGACCTGAAAAGGTTTGGAGCATTGAATTGTCTCTAAACTCACCTGCATTCAAACCATCTTGTTTTTCAAAATACGTGATTTCTCCATTAGAAACGTTTAATTTGGATATTTCACGTATGTGCATCATCCAAAGATTACCTTCAGAATCTTCTTTAATTTGATAAACCACATCACTAGGAAGGCCATCTTTAGTTGTGTAATGTTGAAACGTATATTCATTATTTTCTGAAATCGTAATCTCATTCAAACCACCACCAAAAGTACCTACATATATGTTTCCATTTTTAGATTGAAAAACATCTAAAACATGGTTATTACTTAAACAATTATTCGTATTTGGTTTCCTTAAAAATCGTTCAAATTCGATTTTACCATCTTTGTCATATTTTAACTTATTAAGCCCTCCTATCGTACCTACCCAAATGTTTTTATCTGAATCTTCAGTAATATCCCTAATGAAGTTATTAGACAAGCTTGAAGAGTCATTATCATTATGTTTGAAAGTTGAATATTTATATGTTTTAGTTGTCTTATTATAGATTAATTTCACCAAACCATTACCCCAATAACCCGCCCAAATCGCCCCTTTATAATCTTCTTCAATTGCAAAAACTGCAACACCATCAGAATTTCCGTAATTTAAATTATCAAATACGGTAGTTTCATAGGTAGCGGTTGAAGTATTTATTTTACTTAATCCAGCTGATGATCCTACCCAAATATTCCCAGTTGAATCATTAAACAGTTTTCTGATATTGTAAAATGTTTCTTCTGAAAGCCCCTTATCCTCGTTTAAGTAATTAAAAGTCCATGGTTTTTGTTGCAAATTAGAAATGCTTTGATTTAATTCATTTTCCTCTACCTGTGCAATACCTCCTTTACCATCCGCTCCCAACCAAATCATTCCATTATTATCTTGGCACATTGCCTTAATCTGCCATTGATGAAAGGCTTGGTCATATTGATCCTTCTTTTTTATAAATTCATTGGAACTTAAAATAGTATTGTTTTCAATATCTATTTTGAATAGCCCATCATTATCAGTTCCCACCCATAGAATATTGAACTTGTCGATAAAAAGGTATTTAATCTCCTTGTTTTTAAGTGTATAGTTCTCATTTTTACTTAAATGAGATATTGCTCCCGTACTTATGTCATAGTTAATCAATATATCACTGCCCCCTATCCATAATCGATTGTTAGCATCGCTTAGGAGATTTAGCTCTTTAATATCAATTTTAGATAGGTCATACAAATCCTCTGCAATTTCAATTCTTTTTTTACTTATTACCTGTAATGCTTCATTGAATTTAATTTCAACCAATTCCAATTTATTACTTATAAAAAATATTGTGTTTTTCGAGTGTTCATGAAAATCTACAATAAACCCGTCATCAAAAATGGGGTCTATTAAATTAGTGTTCAATAGGTTTAAATTTAATTTATTTTCTTTGTTAGTAACCGTAGCCTGCATTAACTTGATGCCCTCTCCATCACAATAAAACCAGTGGTTTCCATTTATTGAAGGTTGGATCTGAGTAATTAAGTCAACGTTTTTTGACACATCTTTTAGTTCTTTATAATTTAAACTATCACTCTCCTCTGAGATATTAAAAAACTTGTAGCCTCCTCCGAAGCGTCTATAAAAAAATATGCCTGAAGCCGATTGATATAGTTGATGATTTTTAAAATTTGAGGCATGTTCATCATCATTAAATAAAACGTCTATTTTGCCGGTTCTTGGATTGATTCGATTTATTCCTGATTCCGAAGTGCCTGCCCAAATATTTCCGTCTTTGTCTTCAAAGAGACCATGAATCAAGTTACTGCTTATACTGTTCTCACTATCCGAAAAATTGTAATACTTCATAGCATAGCCATCATACTTGTTTATGCCATTATAAGTTGCAATCCATAAAAAGCCGTCTTTGTCTTGAATAATACTATTTATAGTATTTTGAGATAAACCTTCGGCACCTTGTATTTGGTTTAATCGAAATTGTGCTTGAATCAAGACAGAACTTAATAGACCTAGAATAAAAAAAGCTTGCTTTAATAATTGAGACATTGAAAAGAATTTGGGGTTAAGATACATGATTCATTTAAGGGCATCTCATATTAATTATAGAAGAATTTTCTGAAAGCTTCAAGCTACATAGGTATATCTGTTTTCAATAAATAAGACCTTTTCAGGACTACTATTTTGGATATTATAGTTAACACAGCCGAGTAAAAATTCCGTTTGTTTATTCGAAAAAACGAACCATATACCCCTATAAAAAAACCCATTTTCTCCCTTTTTCAGATGATTGTTTGTGACTTTTGTTGTTCAACCAAAAATAAAGCCAGGAATTATGAAAAAAACCAAATTTAAAGTTGTAAAAAAATGGCTGGTGCCATTTTACTTAATCGTATTGTGCTCATGTATGGGGGCATACGGGCAAAATACTATTACAGGTACAATTTCTTCTTCCGATGACGGGCAGCCGATTCCAGGAGCAAATATCGTGGTGCAAGGAACCAATAATGGGACTTCAACTGACTTTGATGGAAATTACAGCATTGAAGCCAGTTCGAATGATGTGCTCATATTTAGTTACCTCGGTTTTAAGACTATCAACCAAACAGTTAGTAGCCAAACGGTCATCAATATTACCATGGAAGTCGATGCCCAAGAACTCGATGATGTCATAGTCGTTGGTTATGGTACTCAAAAGAAGGGAGATTTAACAGGCGCCATAACAAGAGTTGATAGCGAAGATTTTGTAAAAGGAGCCAACACAAATGCCTTACAATTATTAAACGGGAAGGCATCAGGAGTTCATATTAGCCAATCAAGCTCTGCCCCGGGTGGAGCCATGGATATTAAGATTAGGGGGGCTAGTTCAATTAATGCAAGCAATGATGTTTTGGTGGTTATAGATGGTCTGCCAGGAGGGTCTTTAACAGCATTGAGTCCAGACGATATAGCCTCTATTGAAGTTCTGAAAGATGCTTCGGCTTCTGCAATATATGGCTCACGTGCTGCCAATGGGGTACTGCTAATTACTACAAAAAAAGGTAAAAAAGGTAAAATGAAAATCTCTTATGAGAGTTACTTAGGTTTTCAAACAGTTACCAACACCATAGATGTTCTAAATGGAGGGGAGTATTTAAAAGTACTTAGTGATATTAATGTGGAATCGGGTGGAGCTGTTTTATCAACTCCGGCAGAAATCGCAAATATTGGTAGAGGTTTTGATTGGCAAGATATTATTTTTAGAGATTCTTATATTCAAAATCATCAGTTATCAATGTCTGGCGGGGGCGAAAACTCTACATATTACGTGGGGCTCAATTATTTAAAAAATGATGGTGTTCTTTTAGAAACCGGTGAGAAAAAGTACAATGCAAGATTGAACTATACCCTAACGCCTAGTAATAAAGTAGATGTTAATATCAACGTAAGTATCAATAGATCTGAGATTGATGGGACCCTCTTGGGTCGAGGAACTAATGAGGGTGCCGGTGCTATTGCAGCTGCATTGCTGTTTGATCCCTCACTTGGCCCTGATTTTGATTCAGAAGGGTTTTATGTCAGAAACCCTTTGGTAGCCATTGAAAACCCTATGGCAATTATCCAAGGCAATGACAGATTTGATGTGACCAATACCGCCTACGTTTCTGGATCTGTTAATTATGAGGTTATCAAAGGTCTGACCGCTACGGCCAGAATGGGTGCGAATATAGAGAACTTTAGATCAGATGTTTTTGAAAATAATAAGACAGAACGTGGTCGTGGGCTAAATGGGAGAGCACAAATTAGAAGCAGTGACAGAATATATTGGATTTCAGAATTCTTGGCATCTTATGAAAGATCTTTTGGGGAGCACGATTTTAAATTATTGGTAGGGACTACCTATGAGAAAAATAATACCCGGTTCATTTTAAATAGTGCATCAGATTTTTTGTCTGAAGTTACTACCACGAATTTATTACAAAGTGGTAATCCTGAAACCTATACCGTAGCAAGCGGAAAAACGGTGAATACCTTACAATCCGCACTTGGTAGATTTAATTACACGTTTAAGGACAAGTACTTGTTAACAGCATCTGTTAGAAGAGATGGTACATCGCGGTTTTCAGACAAGAACAAATATGCGATATTTCCTTCGGTATCAGTAGGGTGGAAGATTTCTTCTGAGTCATTTATGGAAAATCAAAACCTTTTCAATCAACTTAAACTAAGGGTAGGTTATGGTGAAATAGGAAATCAGGGCATCAATAATTTTGAAACCATCAATACTTTTACTGCCGGCAGCAGTGCTGTACTTGGGGGGTCTATTGTGTCTGGTGCGATACCCGCCAGAATTCCCAACCCCGATTTACTTTGGGAAACGACCAAGGAAATTAATATAGGTTTGGATTTTGGTTTCGCGAACAGCAGGTTTTCTGGGAGTATAGATTTGTATGATAGAAATACATTCGATCAATTATTTAGTAAACCTGTACCTTTTACAACGGGGTTTTCCTCGGTAAGGGTTAATTTTGGCCAGGTTAATAATAAAGGGATTGATTTTGCATTCAATTCAAGAAATATAGATGGGAAGAATTTCACCTGGGATACCAATGTGGTATTTTCAGTATTGAAAAATGAGGTAATAGAACTGCCGACTTTTGCAGAACAAATAGTTTCTGGTGGGTTCGGATTCTCTGGAAATTATATAGTGACAAGGGTGGGTGCACCCATTTCATCTTTTTATGGATATGAAATGAACGGTATTTTTCAGGTAGGCGATGATATTGCAAACTCTGCCCAACCTACCGCACTTCCGGGACACCCGATTTTTACCGATCAAAACGGGGACAATAAAATCGACGCTACAGATAAGATTATTTTAGGGGATCCCTTTGCTGATTTCACCTTCGGAATCACCAATAACTTCACCTATAAGGATTTTTCATTAAATGTATATGTCTATGGTGTACAGGGCATACAAAACTTCAGTAATTTGGCTGCAGAGTCTTTATATCCGATCAATAAGGAAAGGAATCACGTTGCTACTCATTATTTAGATCGTTGGACCGTAGATAACCCAACCGCTCAATATCCTTCTGGAGTAAATTATACCTCCTATTCAGATGGGGAAAACAAGGTGAATTCCTTTACCGTTCAAGATGCTTCCTTTATTCGTTTGAAGAATGTTACACTGAACTATAAGCTGCCACTTAAGAACACTAAATTCATTAAAGGGGCCAACATTTATGTTTCAGGTGAAAATTTGTTGACCATTACCAAAGGGGATTATATAGGCTATGATCCAGACGGAAACTCAGATGGGCCAGGAATTTCTAGAGCTGATTTTGCCAACTATCCATTAGCGACAATGTATCGCGTTGGACTTAAATTAGATTTCAATTAAAAAAAATTCAACATTATGAAAAATATTTATCCATATCTAGTAACATTCCTTTTACTGTTCTCTTCATGTACAGATTTTTTAGAGGAAGAAGTATATACCGAGTATGATCCAGAGGTGTTTTTACAGACCGAAGCGGGCATCAATGCTGTAATTGTAGCAACGTACTTTCAATCAAGACCAGGTTATAGGGAGGCTTGGTTTACCTTTTCTGAATTTCCTTGCGATTTAATGTTGGAAAGAGGCGGGGGTTATGCCGCTCCTGCTGCTACATTTGCCAATTTTAATTGGAGCGTAAGTAATAGTTTCTTTAGAAATGTATGGCGTGATAGTTATATAGCAATACGAAATGCAAATTCACTATTGGATGAAATCGATAATGTATCTGCGCTTTCGGCAGATAAAGTGTCTGTTCTTAAGGGAGAGGCTTCTTTTTTAAGAGCCTATAACTATATTTTCCTTCATGATTTTTTTGGCCCGGTGCCGTTGATTATTACTGGTGAACTTGACTTAGAGCCGGCCAAAGCGTCGCAAGATGTGTTCTCAACGTTTATAGAACAAGAATTGCTAAGTGCTGCAAGTGCTCTCCCAGTAAGTCAAGAAGTATATGGTAAGGCTACCAAAGGTGCCGCTTTGGCCTTATTGGGAAGGTATTATCTCAACACCAAGCAATGGCAAAAAAGTGCAGATATTTATAAACTGGTCATGGATCTTGGTGCATTTTCTCTTTTTGACAATGTAGAAGGGCTTTTTGCCATTGAAAATGAAGGCAATAGTGAGATGATCTTTGTTTTTCCGTCAGTATCCTCAGGAACCAACTTTCGCCAATGGTGGAACTATACGCCTCACGCATATCCTGTGGGTTACAATACGGGGCAAGTGAATTATGGTGCGCAATTTCAGTTGTGGAGATGGTTTGTAAGCTCTTTCGATGTAAATGATAGAAGAGGTACTGAATACGACCCTCCAAATGGTAAATTTGGCTGGATCATCAAGAGCTATGTCAATAAGGCCGGCGAAACGGTAGATTTAATGAATGACCCAATCGTCGCAGGGGTCGAAAAGAAGTACCCAAGGCCCGTAAAGTTTACACCAGATCTTAACGCGATAGGTCAACGACATGGGAATGATATGCCGATTCTGAGGTATGCAGAAGTGTTGGTGGGGAGAGCCGAGGCGCTAAATGAATTGCAAGGTCCCAATCAAGAATCCATTGATTTGTTGAATATTGTGAGAAACAGGGCTGAGGCCCCAGAATATGTACTTGTAGATTTTGCTTCCAAAGAAGCGTTAAGAGATCAAATATTGGTTGAACGAGGGTTGGAATTTCACGCAGAAGGCCAACGAAGAAGAGATTTGATTCGGCACGGTAAATTTATATCCTCTGCCTTATCTCGTGGAAAGGCTAGTGCCCAACCCCATCACGTGTTATATCCCATTCCTCAAGAAGAGATGGATTCAAATCCAAATTTGGAACAAAATGCGGGATACTAGGTAGGGAACAAAAAAAGATGAATCTACAAAGCCCTTGGGTTTGATATAAAAATCCGACGGAGTTAAAAAAATATAGGATAGTAGTTGAGTTAGTTTGAGTATACCCTCATGTCTTTTACGGGATGAGGGTTTTTAGAAGAACCCTGTAAAAAAGAAGTTCTGGATAATCAAAAAGCTTAAATGAGATTATATTGTAAATACTATTCGAAAAGCATATACCATGAAATATAGAATACTAAAATCGATGGGCATTTTGACTTTTTGCCTGATGCTTTTTGCCTCATGTTCAATGGGTAAATCTAAAACACCCGAGACTAAAAAAACAGTATCTGCAAAAAGGCCAAATATTATTTATATCATGGCCGATGATTTAACAACTCAAGCCATAAGTGCATACGGTGGTATTTACAAGGATATTGCACCAACACCGAATATTGATAAAATAGCAAAACAAGGTATGTTATTTCAAGATGTTCTGGTTACAAATGCAATTTGCGGCCCAAGTAGAGCGGCTATATTAACAGGTAATTATAGTAACTTGAATGGATATTATAAAAATGAAAATGGTGGAAAATTCAATGCATCTCAATGGACTTTTCCTCAAGAATTTCAGAAGCAAGGGTATAAAACAAGTTTATTTGGTAAATGGCACTTAGGAACAGAACCTGTAGGCTTTGATACTTTTAAGTTTCATAATTCAGCAGGGCAGCAAGGTCATTATTGGAATCCTGTTTTTAATGAAAATGGAACAGATGTTCAAGCAGAGGGGTATTCCACCAATTTAAGTACCGATTTCGCCTTATCATGGTTAAAAGATGCTAAAAATTCTGAAGAACCATTTTTAATGATCTTACAATACAAAGCTCCTCATAGACCGTGGCAACCTGATACAAAATATGAGCAATTATGGGAAGACATAGAAATGCCTTATCCTGCAACATTTAATGACGATTATAAAGGTCGAGAAAAAACTGCAGGCGATACCGAAATGACGATGGAGTACTTTCACAGAAGAGATATGAAGTTGAAAATGCCAGAAGGATTAAAAGGAGCGGAAAAGATTAAATGGGAGCTCTATGGTACAAAACCTGGAGAGGTTGTGAAACCAGAAAATATGACAGATAAGGAAGGGAGAAAATGGAGGTACCAGACGTATATTAAAGATTATTTGGCTTGTGTGAAATCTGTTGATGATAATGTAGGGAGGGTTTTAAACTATTTAAAGGAAAATAATCTTGAAGAAAATACCATTATTATTTTGACTTCAGATCAAGGTTTTTATTTAGGCGACCACGGGTTTTTTGACAAGCGATTTATTTATGAAGAATCTTTAAGAATGCCTTTTATAGTAAAATATCCTAATAAGGTAAAAGCGGGGAGTGTCAGTGAGGCTATTATTTCGAATATAGATTTCGCCCCTACTTTATTAGAATTAGCAGGAATAACGACCACACAAAAGATGCAAGGAACTAGTTTTGCACCTATCTTGGAAGGAAAAGACCCAAAAGATTGGCAAGACAGTATGTATTACCATTACTATGAATTTCCATTCTGGCATCATGTGCAACCACATTACGGTATAAGAACTCAAAAATACACCTTAGCACATTTCTATTACAATATTGATGTTTGGGAATTATACGATTTAGAGAAAGACCCAGGCCAAATGAATAATATTTATGGCCATCCTAATTATGCTCATGTCATCGTTAAATTAAAATCTAAATTAAAAAATCTAATGATCAAATTTGAGGATAATAAAAGTCTGGCAGACTTTAGAAAAATAACCGATACTGATTTTGGTAGAATAGTGGATAATGTTGAGGATGAAGAATCAATACAACAGATTTTAAATAAAAACTAGTCGATGTTCTAAATTATTGTCTTGAAAAATTCTAAACTTTTGCTGAAATCGAAACCATTTTTTAAAATATGATCTCAATTTTAAAATATAACTTTAGTGTACTGTTTTTTTGCTTCACTCTAATTGTAGCTCGAGCACAAGAAACTGTAAAGAAAAAAAGTGAAACGCCGAACATTGTTTTAATTTTCGCCGACGATATGGGATATGGAGATATTGGCAGTTACGGTGCCACCTTATTCGATACTCCTCATATGGATAAGCTTGCGTCGGAGGGAGTTAGATTTACCAACTTCTATGTCTCGCAGGCTGTTTGTTCCGCATCTAGAGCATCGATATTGACAGGTTGTTATGCGAACCGTGTTGGAATCTCAGGAGCGCTCAATCCGAAGTCTAAAATTGGTCTAAATCCTGACGAAACCACTGTGGCCGAATTACTTCGAGATCAGGGGTACAGCACTGCTGCGGTTGGCAAATGGCATTTAGGGCATCATAAAGAATTTTTACCCTTAAACCATGGCTTTGATGAGTATCTTGGCATTCCGTATTCCAATGATATGACTCCTTTCTATTATGATGGTAGTAGAAACATCCCAGAAGCCTACAAAAGAAAAGTTGGCTTTCCAGAACTACCGTTGATAAAAGGGAATGATAAAATAAAAGAATTGAAAACGATTGAAGATCAAGCACAACTTACCACACTATACACGAAAACGGCAATAGACTTTATTGAGCGAAATAGAAAAAACCCGTTCTTTCTCTATTTGGCCCACTCCATGCCACATGTGCCTTTGGCCGTATCCCCCAAATTTAAAGGAAAAAGCAGTCAAGGACTTTATGGTGATGTCATTATGGAAATAGATTGGTCGGTCGGTCAAATCGTAAATAGTTTGGAAAAGTACGGTCTTACTGATAATACGTTGGTGATTTTCGTTTCTGATAATGGACCATGGTTGAATTTTGGAAACCATGCAGGTTCGGCTGGTGGGTTGCGTGAAGGCAAGGGTACCAGTTTTGAAGGTGGGCAGCGCGTACCTTGTATAATGAAATGGCCTAAAATGATTCCTAAAGGTTTTGTTTCTAATCAATTGGCGGCAACTATGGATATATTGCCAACCTTTGCTGCTATTACCAGAGCACCGCTGCCAGTAAAAAAAATTGATGGAGTCAACTTGCTACCAATGCTACAAGGCAATATAGTGGAGAGCCCTAGAAAATCATTGTATTATTATTATCAAAAAAATAGTTTGGAGGCAGTCCGAACGGAAAGATGGAAGCTAGTATTGCCACATAGTTATCGTTCATATGACCAAATACCAGGAAAAGATGGTCTTCCTGGAGCATATGGAAATGGAGAAACTGGTCTAGCTTTATACGACTTGCGTCGTGATCCCGGCGAAAGATATGATGTCAAAGACCAAAACACCAAAGTTGTTGATGCCTTACTTACATTGGCAGAACAGGCGCGGAAGGATCTTGGAGATGACTTAACGAATAGAGCGGGAGAAAATAGGCGGGCTTCCGGACGTATTGAATAATCATTAGAAATTAACGCGCAAAGAATTAGAAAATGAAAACAATCGTTAGTTGCTTTTACTTGATAGCTTTCGTTACAGTCCTTAATGCCCAAGAGGTTGACAAAAACGAAAAGAGACCCAATATTATATTTTTTTTAACAGACGATCATAGATATGATACCATGGGATTTATGAATCATCCCTTTATTGAAACTCCTTACATGGATAAAATGGCAATGGAAGGCATTCATTTTAAAAATGCGATTGTAACTACTTCTTTATGCTCGCCAAGTAGGGCTTCAATTCTTTCAGGGATGTATGCTCATAATCATGGTGTGGTAGATAATTACAACCCAGTAAATTCTGAACTGATTTTTTTCCCTGAATATTTGCAAGAATCTGGTTATGAAACGGCATTTATTGGTAAATGGCATATGGGCGGCGAAAGCGACGATCCCCGCAAAGGTTTTGATTATTGGCTCAGTTTTAAAGGGCAGGGAACCTATTGGGCAGACGGCCATGGAACTAGTAGGGTAGTCCCTCAAACTAATACAGATGGTTATAATATTAATGGGAATCGGGTTCCTCAAAAAGGATACATAACCGATGAACTTACTGATTATGCTATAGATTGGCTGAATAAACAATCAAAAGAAAAACCATTTATGTTGTATCTTTCTCATAAAGCAGTACACTCAGATTTTGTGGCTGCCGATAGACATATTGGAAGGTATAAGGACAAAAATTTAATTTCTCCAGAAACTCTTGCAGTTCAAAAGAATAAACCCATGTGGACGATCAACCAGAAAAACAGTCGACATGGAGCAGATTACGCTTATAATTTACCCGATTTTGATTTGAATACATATTATCAACGGTATTGTGAAACCTTACTGGCCGTTGATGAAAATCTAGGCAAAATTATGAATTGGGTAGTAGAAAAAGAACAATTAGAGAACACCATTATTGTTTATATGGGCGACAACGGGTTTCATTTTGGAGAACATGGTCTTATTGACAAAAGAACGGCTTATGAGTCTTCTATAAAAGTTCCATTAATGGTATGGGGTTCTAAAAAGTTAATCAAACATTCAACAATTAAAGAGATAGTGGCAAATATTGATATTGCACCAACTTTACTCGATTATGCTAGAATTCCAAAGCCTGAAAACATGAATGGCCAAAGTTTTAAGCCATTAATAGAGGGAGAAAATAGTAGTTGGCGAGAGGAAATATTATATGAATATTACTGGGAGCGGAATTACCCCTATACCCCTACTACCCATGCTCTAATAAGTGACCGCTATAAATTTATTCGCTATCATGGTGTTTGGGATTTAAACGAGTTTTATGATATGCAGTCAGATCCTAAGGAAACGATTAATTTAATAAATGATGAAAATTATAAGGAATTGATTTCAGATTATAGAAATAGATTGTTTGACCTTCTTGCTGAAACAAATGGAAATTCTATGCCTTTATTACCGAATAAGGGGAATGTATATCCTTTAAGAAATCCTAAAAAATCTAAACCAGCTATTTTTCCTGAATCGTTTATTTATAAGGAACATAAACCATAAATTAAAAACATACAAAGCATATGAAATGGAAATTTAGAACAATTGTTAGTTACTTTTATCTGATATCTTTTGTTGCAGTCCTTAATGCTCAAGAAGCCGATAAGAATGAGAGCAGACCTAATATAATATTCATTCTTAGCGATGATCACGCATATCAAGCAATTAGTGCTTATGGCTACGGACTTAATGAAACTCCGAACATTGATCGAATTGCCAACGAAGGTGCCATATTCAACAAGGCCTTTGTCACTAACTCTATATGTGCACCCAGTCGTGCGGTAATCTTGACGGGTAAACATAGTTTTTTGAATGGCAAGGTCGATAATGTTCAACCTTTTGATTGGGAACAGTCTAGCTTTCCAAAACTATTGCAGTCTAATGGATATAAAACGGCATTGATTGGAAAAATACACTTAGATGGTCTGCCATTGGGTTTTGATTATTCTGCGGTACTTCCTGGGCAAGGGGCTTACTATAATCCAGATTTTCTAATCAACGGAAAGAAAGAACGAATAACGGGATATGTTACTGATATTACAACTGACTTAACACTTGAGTGGTTGAGAAACCAAAAAGGAGATGAACCTTTTTGTGTTTTTTATAACCAAAAGGCTCCGCATAGAAGATGGCTTCCTGCCATACGTGATGCTGAAAAATATACCAAAATGAACTTTAAGCTGCCCGAGACCCTTTTCGATGATTATAAAAATAGGGGTACCAGTGCCAAGACGGCCGAAATGGATATCCTAAAACATATGAACCTAACAGGCGATAACAAAATCTACCCCGGAACCATGAAAGAAATGGGCATTTCTGAAAACATGAACTACGACTCGAAAGCCTTCGACCGTTCGGTAGGTCGAATGAACAAGGAACAAAGAGCAGCTTGGGATGCGATTTACGGGCCGATTAATGAGCAGTTCAAGTCGGCGTACAAGGAGATGTCTGACAAGGAGTTGAAAATATGGAAATACCAACGTTATATGCAAGACTATTTAGGCACCATCGAATCAGTAGACGATGGAGTAGGAAAGGTGCTTGACTTCTTAGAAGAAAGTGGACTGGCTGAAAATACGATAGTCATATATACTGCTGATCAAGGCTTTTATCTTGGTGAGCATGGTTGGTTCGATAAACGATTTATGTACGAAGAATCATTAAGAACACCTTTGTTGATAAGGTATCCGAAGGAAATTAAACCTGGAACCGAGGTAAATGAACTAGTTCAGAACCTAGATTTTGCGCCCACACTATTAGATTATGCGGGTGTAACCGTACCACCTGAAATGCAAGGTGCCTCTTTTCGAAAGTTGGTGAACAAAGAGAATTTAGAATGGCGAGATGCCATTTACTATACCTATTATGAGTACCCATCGGTACATATGGTGAAAAGGCATTATGGCGTACGAACCGACCGTTACAAGCTAATACATTTCTACCACGATGTAGATGAATGGGAAATGTACGACCTCGAAGCAGATCCGCAAGAAATGCATAATATCTATGATGATTCAGAATATTCAGATATTCAAAAGATGATGCACAATCGATTAAAGGAAATACGAAAGGAATATGGTGATTCCGATGAAAATGACCAATACTTTCTAAAGGAATATTTGAAAGCGGTAAAGCGATAATGCTTTAAAACAATCTCGAAACGACCCCATATTGATGAGAATGATAGTAAGTAAAAGTAAAATACGGACATTTAAATTCTCGGTGTTATGCCTTCTATTTTTGCAGGTATCAGTTCGTGGGCAGGAAAAATCGAAATTTCCCTCAAGTCCAAACGTGATTATTTTTATCGCGGACGATGTAAGTTGGAAAGATTTTGGCTGTTACGGCAATACCTTTGTTCAGACCCCGAACATCGATAAGCTGGCGGCGAATGGCATGAAATTTAATAATGCTATTCTAACGGCAAGTTCGTGCAGCCCTAGCCGTATCAGTATTATGACTGGAAGGTACCCACATAATACAGGTGCCGCCGAATTGCATACCGAACCAAAAGTTGATTTCGAATCTATCGCTTCCCGATTAAAGGAAAATGGCTATTACACAGGTCAAGCCGGAAAATGGCATATGGGCAGTCTGCTTAAAAAAGGATTCGATAAAATTTATGAGAAGTTGGAGGAAAACGGCGACGGTGGTGAAAACCGATGGATACCTTCCCTAAAGGAGCGTGATAAAAACAAGCCATTCTTCTTTTGGTTCGCCTCTTACGATGCACATCGCATATGGGGCGAGAACCATTTTGCCAAGAGCCATGAGCCACAAAGCATTGACGTGCCACCTACATTGGTCGATGACTATAGTACTCGTGTCGACCTGGCCCAATACTACGACGAAATCAAACGCTTCGACTACCATATCGGTCAAGTGGTTAATCAACTTAAGGAGCAGGATGTTTTTAAGAACACTCTCATTATTGTAATGGCTGACAACGGAAGACCTTTCCCAAGGGACAAGACAAGAATGTACGATTCTGGTATGAAGACCCCTTTTATTGTACATTGGCCCGAGAAAATTAAAAAAGGAAGTAGCAGCAACAGTTTAATTAGCAGCTTAGATATAGCCCCTACCATCTTGGATGTTTGTAGAGTTGGTTCTCCAGAAAGTTTTCAGGGAAACAGTTTTAAAAAAGTACTATCCAATCCAAATATGGCTATTCGCAAATATGCATTCTCAGAGCACAATTGGCATGATCATGAAGCTCACGAGCGCATGGCACGTACAAAAGATTATATTTATGTGCTGAATTCACGTCCCCAGTTCCCAAACCAAGGCCCGGCCGATGCGTTGAATTCCCTATCCTTTAAAGCACTTCAAAACGCACAGGAAGAAAATACATTAACACCTGTACAAGCCGATGTATTTCTTTTCCCAAGACCAGATGAAGAATTATTTGCTGTCAAGGATGACCCTATGCAATTGAATAACCAAATCAATAATAAAGACTATGCGTCGATACAGTTAGAATTGAAAAACGTATTGTTAAGATGGATGGAGGAAACAGGAGATACCGTACCTGAACACCTGACCAAGGATTGGTACACTAGAGATACCGGAGGGAAAATAGAATCCAATTTTGAGATTAGAGGAGAAATGCCGGGCGAAAGCCGTAAAGCCGATAAACTAAATAATAAAGTGAGATTTTGAGGCTGTTTTGAAATGTGCAATTGAAGTTTTGTCAGATCCTCTGCCAGAATGCTCACTTAACAAACAAATATCTAGGTAATGCAAATGATATCCATAAAAAGTCTGGTAAGAACAGCACTGGTTTTATTGCTGTGCCTCTTATGCTTTTTGGGAACCACAACTGCCCAAGAGATCAAAAAAATGAACATATTGTTCATTGCTTCTGATGACCTGAATAACGACATGAACGTCTTTGATAATACTTTCGTAAAGACTCCGAATCTGAATAGATTATTGAAAATGGGAGTCCGGTTTGATCGGGCGTACAATCAATACCCATGGTGCAGCCCAAGCCGAGCCTCCTTACTTACAGGACGTAGGCCAGATGTCACTAAAGTGACCGATTTGAAAACCAATTTCAGGAAACACCTGCCCAATGCAGTTACGTTACCTCAACTTTTCAAGAATAATGGTTACTTTTCGGCGCGGGTCGGAAAGATATTTCATTATGGCGTACCAGGTGATATCGGAACCGATGGCGATGACGACCCCGCCTCTTGGAATCATACGGTCAACCCTATCGGTAGAGATAAGACAGAGGAACACAGAATCACTAACTATACGCCAAATCGAGGTCTTGGTAGTGCACTATCGTATTGGATAGCGGATGGTACTGATGATGAACAGACCGATGGAAAGGTCGCAAACGAGGCGATAAAAATCATGAGAAAACACAAGGATGAGCCTTTGTTCCTCGCCGTGGGGTTCTTTAGGCCGCATACGCCATATGTAGCTCCGAAAAAGTACTTTGACCTGTATCCTTTGGATAAAATTCAAATGCCCGAAGAAAGAGATGACGACTGGGACAACAAGCCTGAAGCCGCCAAATGGAATAAAGAATCTCATTTTGGACTGAACCTACAACAGCGAAAAGAAGTGCTACGGGCATATTATGCCTCTATATCTTTTATGGATGCACAAGTGGGCAAATTATTGGATGCACTTGACGAGCTTGGACTATCGAAAAACACTATCATCGTTTTCTGGAGTGATCACGGCTACAACGTCGGACAACATGGTCAATGGATGAAACAGAGCCTTTTTGAACATGCGGCACGGACCCCTCTAATAATTTCGGCACCGGGAACAAAAAACAATAGGGTCAACGAAAGTATAGTAGAGCTACTTGACATCTATCCGACGGTAGCTGATTTAGCAGGTCTCGAAATTCCTGAAGAAATACAAGGTAAGAGTCTACGGAAACTTTTAGTAAATCCTGAATTGAATTGGGACGATTGTGCCTATACGCAAGTATATAGAAGACCTAATAAAAACAATCCTACATCAAAACTTATTGATGGTAGAAGTGTCAGGTACCGTCAATGGCGGTATACTGAATGGAACGGAGGTGAAGAAGGCATGGAGCTTTATGATTACGAGACTGACCCAAAAGAGTTTGATAACTTGGCCTATGAAGAGGGGTACAAAAATATTAGGGAAGTACTGGCCAAAAAATTGCACAAGCAAGATAGCCTTGATCTTGATTAGTAAAGGAGAGCAGTGACTGTATTTATAAATTAACCCGATAATTTTATTCTTTAAAGGGGATTGAATAGCCAGAGGCTTGCCTCTCCTATTTATGGAAACGGATTTTTTAAAGTTGCCGCATCAGCTTTTCTTGCGGGAATTTACTAGAGTGTCCCAAATTTGGTCTGAGTTCGATTAAAACAAACCAACTAGTTATGTTTTAATCGAATTCTAGTTAGTAAGATGGCTACTGTAGCGGCCATTGCTTTTTCATCTAATAGTATTCAGTTTGAATACAATCAACAAATATTCAATATGCTAATTAGAACTTAGCTAAAATAATAAATAAACGACAATGAGAATATACTGCATATTAATTATAGGTATTTTGACAACCATTATAAGTTGTAATCAAAAAAAGGAAACGAGTAATATAGCCGAGAGTGGGAATGTAGAAAAGCCGAATATACTATGGTTGGTCGTAGAAGATCTGAGTCCGTTCATTCCGTCATTCGGAGATTCAACGGTAGTCACTCCCAATATCAGTAGATTAGCAGCAGAAGGAGTAAGGTTCACCAATGTTTATTCATCATCAGGTGTCTGTGCCCCAAGTAGAGCTGCCATAGCAACTGGAATGTACCAGAACCGTATCGGAGTGCACCATATGAGGAATGGGGGAAAGGGACAGTACTTTCCAAAGGGGATTACGCCTTATGATGCCATACCACCTGTCGGCGTGATGATGCATAGCGAATATTTGAGAAGAGTTGGGTATTATTGTTCTAATAACAGTAAAGAAGATTACCAGTTTACAGCACCAGTAACAGCTTGGGATGAGAGCGGAAGAAATGCCCATTGGAGAAATCGCAAACCTAATCAACCATTTTTTTCTATTTTTAATATTGGGGTTACCCATGAATCCCAAATATGGAAGAAAGCCCAGGATTCTCTTTGGGTCGATAAAGATTTGGAAGTCCAGGTGCCTCCATATTTGCCAAACAATGAAATAGGGCAACGAGATGTGAGAAGGATGTATTCCAATATAAAGGAAATGGATTATCAAGTTGGAGAATTATTGGGTCAATTGGAAGAGGATGGACTGTTGGACAATACCATCATATTTTGGTATACCGACCATGGTGGCCCGTTGCCAAGACAAAAACGTCTTTTATACGATTCGGGAATGAAATTACCTTTGATTGTTCGATATCCTGATAAGAAAGATGCAGGGACAATAGATGATAGGTTGGTGAGCTTTGTAGATTTTAAGCCTACCTTATTATCTGTGGTGGGAATACAACCCCCTGATTATGCTGACGGAAGGGCATTTGCAGGGAGTTTTGAAAACAAAGAAAAAAGAAAGTATGTTCATGGGGCGGCAGATCGCTTTGATGAGCTTTATGATATGATTCGTGCCGTTCGAGATGATAGATTTAAATATTTGAAGAATTTTAGAACAGAACAGGGGTATTATCTGCCAATTGCCTATCGAGAGCAGATGCCGATAATGAAAGAATTGCTGCGAATGCGCGATGCTGGGGAACTTAATGAAGATCAAAGTTTATGGTTTCGTAAAAACAAGGCTCCAGAAGAATTGTTTGATACATGGGACGACCCATATGAACTGAACAACATAGCTGCCAATCCCGAATCTAAGAATAAGCTAGAAGAATTGCGAGAAGAGTGTAACCGTTGGATGAAGGAGATAGATGATAAAGGATTGATGTCTGAATCGGAATATATTGAAAGTATTTGGCCTGATGGGCATCAACCTGTTACTGTCAATCCGACCATCAAATCAATCAATAATAAAATAGAACTACACTGTCAAACACAAGGAGCTTCTATTGGATATCAGTTATTGAATAAAAATGAAGTATTGGGTGGATCTTGGAGTGTATATATTGAACCTTTAGAAGTAAAAGAAGGACAAAAATTAATAGCTATCGCTCATCGAATAGGATATAAACAAAGTAATGAGTCGATATTTAATGCTAGATAATTGTTAAATAAGAAAAGAGTAATAAAATTTAAATGGCTACTTACAAATTTATTATTCGTGATGGTTGGATGTAAAAAAGGAAACATCGCATAAGAGAACGAATGTTATTTACATCCTTGCGGACGATTTAGGGTATGGCGATTTAAGCATCAACGATCAACAATAATTTAGCACGCTAAATATTGATGCTTTAGCAAAAAGCGGAATGCTTTTTACCTAACATTACTCTGGATCGATGGCCTGTATAATAGAAAATCTAATCTCCAAATAGATTTGAGCTATAAAAGAAATAATTATTGCTCATGGCGTATCGAAAATGGAATTGGAAAAAAGAAGATTGGCCTCTTTTTTCTTATGATCAAGAGGCTCTAAAAAGTCTTGAATATCGATTTATGCAGGCAAATAGACATAGCTAAATCTAAGCCGATTCCATATCTTTTTTCTTTAGCATTCTAGTTATAAGCTAAACTGTTGATTAATTCTTTTTCATATAGTGACATCTACTTTCAGATTATAACAGCTTGAAATATTTTGCTATATTGAGTTATCTATGAAAGTCATTTGTATCGAAGAAGCAGCTTTTTACACCCTACTGGATAGGGTCTTTGAGCATATTGTGTCCACTAAAGAACAAGGTGTTCTTTCTAAATGGGTAAGTATGGAGGAAGCGATGCAACTACTTCGAATAAAATCAAAATCTACCTTACAAAAATTGAGGGATGAACAGAAAATCAGATTTTCACAACCCTTTAAGAAAGTCATTCTTTATGACCGGAGTTCCATCGATGAATTTTTAGAGAAATACGCTATTGCACCACTTTGATAGTAATTCTTCCTAGGTGTTCGATACATTCAGATACCCCAAACTCGTACTATTTTGAGATACTATAAGCCTTGAAAGTTTGTGACTTACTCCTAAATGAAAAGTCACTATAAATCTAGACGTTAGCAGCTTGCTTTTCGGATATGCTTTCTCCAAGCTCCTGCGGAAGTCGAACAACTCTTCCACTCCAATCCTCCCCATTCGGACAGGCTTCGCCGGTCCGCCTGTGAAGTCTTTCCGTTCCAGTTTTGCCCAACCTCCTCGGAGCCGCACAAAAGCACAAGGGGTGAAAAAACCCCTTGCTCTTTCTCCTCCCTATCCACAAAAATTAGATGATTTTTAAAATTCTCTAACACCAAATAAGACCGTATTAATTACTAGATTGGTTTCATGTAATTCGATATGGATCTATATGTATTTATGAGTTAAAATTATGATTATAAGATAGTTGAGGTCTTAATTTATCTATTATTTTTATCCGTAGAACGGATAGCAAGGTGTATTCTAAGTAACTTAGAATTGTCTACTTCTTGCGAAGTGTTTGCTCAAAAAAGCAAGTAAAATGGAACAACGGAAAAGAGGGAGAAAAAGACTCGGAAATAAGAAACGGTACCATAACGTAATGTTGAGGTTTAATGACGCCGAATATGAGAAATTGCGAATAATCTGCGAATCCTATCATCTGAATATTTCCGAAAGAGGAGTAATAAGCCCACTTCTAAGAAGATTGGTCTTGGACAAAGAGTCGGAAGGAAAAGACAGGCTTCCGAATACCTCGAACCTTGCCTACCATATCAACAAGATTGGCAACAACATCAACCAATTGGTCAAGATTGCGCATCACAAGAATTTGAGAAGTCCGAACAGTAGTTTAGAAAATGAGATGCAAAAAATCAATGCTCTTTTAAACGCAGTCATTAGAATTACCATTGAAGAAAAAACAGTATGATAGGAAAGATAGGATATGGAGAAAGTTGCCAAGGAATGCTGAATTATGTGTTCGGGAAAGAGGGCATGCGTATACTCGGGTTTGGGAATATATACTCGCAAGATATATCACAAAAGTTTTTCGGGAACGTACTCCATTTTCAAGGACAGCGCAATGCCACCAAAAATCGCTATGCTCATATTAGCCTTAACCTTCCCCACGGGGAACACCTCGATGATAAAACCTTCCATGAGGTATCGAAAGAATACATGGAGCAAATGGGCTATGGCGAGCAGCCCTATGTTGTTGTACGACATAACGATACCAAGCACGAGCATGTGCATATCATAACGACCAATGTAAGTGAAGCAGGAAAAGTTTTGAATATTTTCAATAGTTATAGAAGGCACATTGCAACCCGTCAATATCTCGAGAAGAAGTTTGGCCTGTCACCATCGCCAAGTACAAAACAGGAGAGGGAGCTCCCATTATATAGATTACCCGAGCTGCAGTCTGGTATGGATGATACGCAAGGGGCGAAGTTTTATTTACAGGATGTATTGAACAGCATTCTTCAGAAATATAAGGTGCGGAGCTTCCAAGAACTGGTAAAACAGGCAGAACCCTATCACATCGAAATAAAACAAACCAAAAACGAATCAGGAAGGGTAGGGGTAGCCTATGGCCTGAACAATCAAAAGGGATACCAAACAAGGTTCATCAACGGCTCGGTGGTACACCGAAGGTTGAGCGGCCCGAAACTGCAAAAGGTATTTGATGCCCATTCGAAATCAAAGTTGTTGCCGATGCATCGCAAACGTCTGCTGAAACAGATCGAAACTACCTATGGTCTTTTCAAGTCTATTCGTCCGCATGACCTCGCCAAAGTGCTCAAAGGGTATCAGAACATTGCTATAAAATTGGACAAACAAAGAGATTATATTACAGGGTATACTATCTATGATAAATCAGGATATGTGTTCATGGAAAGGGAGCTTGGCCAAAACATCAGGATGGAGAAGCGTTTGGATATTTTCGGCAACGGAGATGAACCTACGGAAATCGATACCGATAGCAAGCAGTTCAGATTGGAAATCCAAAAGCTGATGAAAGAAGCTTTTTATATATCCTATTTAAAATCTCCGAAACGGGACGGACTGCTCTCGGAAAGTATATTAACTAAGAAGTTAATGGCTATTCTTCCATATATAACACAATCAAAAAACCACATTTTTCTTGAAAGCTACCTTTCTAGAAATCGTAAAGAATCGCTGCGGAAATCACTTGAAAAAGAGTTCCCAACGGTCAAGGAAAGATTGTTTCAACTGGAAACCAAAAAGGAAAAGGAAACCTTGGAAGGTAAATTCCAGCTAATCGGCAAGATTTTGGAAAACGGCATATTTGATGTCGGAACAGAAAAGGGAAGCGTTCGTCTTTTGTTTCAATCTTTGGGTGTTAAGTATCATAACAACCTATTGTCCTTTGCCAATTCGAACAGTCATACGGTTCCTGTTCGCTTGGGCAATCTACCTTTTCCTAAGGCCATGGAGAAATACGTATCCACAGGCTTCATTCGTCAAAACCATTTGATGCTGGAAATGTTGACGGCACAGAGTTCGGATAATAGTCCTAAACTAACAGCATCGTCTATTTTCCTGCCAATGGTCTTTCCAAAGCTTTACGAGACCATGAATCCCGTTTACAAACAACAGGGTGAGAGTGCCGCTTTGGGTTCTTATCTAAAACATGCCGAACGAATACACGCCCCTTTCGAAAAATCACCTAAAGACTATATCGCATTGTTCAATGCTAAGGGTTTCTATTTTGTAAAGAGAAATGACGGGTTCGAGGTCAAATCCATTTATACGGACAATAGAACAAGTTTTGCGTTATCGAAAAGAACGAGCCTTTATTTGAATTCAATTCCTGATTTGGCCGCTGCATTAAAGAAACAAGAACCTGTCATCAAAGGTCTTGTTGAAGACGGAAGGAACAATTTTAAGAATCTATGGGCAGGCCATTTAATGGAAAAGGGAATGTACGATAGGGTGGCTTTTATGCTAACGCAGGAAAAGGTTTACCCAAATCTACATCCAGAGATGGTGCAACACCACATGGAAAACGGACTTCGCAATAGTATGAACGAGGCAATTAAAAGGAAGTCCAGCATCCAACAAAACCGCTTACTCAGAAAAGGAGTTTATGCCATTAGCTCCTTATTGGGTAACCGGGGCAAAGGACAAGAGGAGGTTTACAATGGGTTCAAGGATGAACTGACCGATTTTTCCAAGTACAGAGGTAAAGGTATGGGGCTAATGTGGTGAAATTCAAAGAGGTGAATCGGTCATGGAACTTGGCGCCCTAAGGGGCGCTTTTTTTGTGGATAGGGGGAAGAAAGAAAAACAGACAATTTTCACTAATTAGCGCGAAATCAAATCCCATACGGGTGTATAACGCTAGAACCTAGGTGATTGACTTAGTGTCTTTAAAAAATCAAGTGATATAAATCTTGCTAAATCCACTATGAAACCCGTAAAATTGTTTTAGGTATATTTTAGGAAGGGTATAAAAAAAGGCTCCCAATTTCTCGAAAGCCTTTTGTTTACTAGTAGCGGGAACTGGACTCGAACCAGCTACCTTCGGGTTATGAGTCTAATATCAATGGGTTTAAGTTGTGGATAAAAACATGGCATGGTAATCAAAACAAAGCAATGAAGATATAGAAATCATTATGATATGATAATCAAGCTTGACTCAACATATTTAAAACATAGAATTCTGTACCCATGAAATAAAAAAGGCTCTCAATTTCTTGAAAGCCTTTGTTTACTATGTAGCGAGAGCGGGGCACGATCCCGCGACCTCCGGGTTATGAATCCGACGCTCTAACCAACTGAGCTACCTCGCCATACTATTCTATTTAAAATTGAAGTCATAGGGCCACGAATCTGATAATCACTGCCTGAACCTGACTTTTTTTTGGTATGAATCGGCCGCCTATAGAGTTACCGATCCGTTTTAAACGGCTGCAAATATATAGTTTAATTTTTTGTTCATCAACTTTAGAGTTGTAAAAATATTCTTGCGCTTTTATTTTTTTATCTTATTTAAATATATATATTGCCCAATGTAAATACTGACTGAAATGAGTGATAAAACTAAGTTTGAAATTGAATTTGTAATACAATCATCGTCCCAATTACTATACCAATATTTGGCTACGCCTTCAGGGCTTTCAGAATGGTTTGCTGATAATGTGAATTCTAGGGGAGAGTTGTTTAGCTTTATTTGGGACGGTTCCGAGGAGGTAGCCAAGCTCCTGAAAAAAAAGAATGATGAATTTGTAAAGTTTGCTTGGGAAGAAAATGATGACGATAGTTATTTCGAAATGAAGATTATTGTCGATGAGATAACAAAAGATGTTTCTCTGTTTATTACGGATTTTGCGGAAGATGATGAAGTGGAAGAGGCAAAAATGCTTTGGACAAATCAAATTTCAGACCTAAAACAGGTTTTGGGATCTAAGTAAAACTTTCCTTTTTAAAGAGTATATTTGGCCTTGATTTTCAAGGCTTTTTTTATGGTCAACTTCAATGGGGAGCTACTCCCAAAAAACACACAATTCCTAAATCATGATAATAGGGGTTTTCGCTATGGAGACTCGCTTTTCGAGACCATTAGGATAGTATCAGGAAAAATATATTTTTGGGAGGATCACTACTTGAGACTCATGGCATCTATGCGTATTATTCGCATGGAGATTCCGATGCAATTTACCATGGAGTTTCTAGAAGAAGAATTGCTAAAGACCCTTCAGGCAAATAATTACCAAGACGGTGCTTCACGATTGCGACTTAGCGTGTTTCGTAATAATGGCGGGTTGTATGCGCCGCTTTCAAACGATGTCTCTTATGTTATAGAGGCTAGTAAGTTAGATTCTGATTTCTATATATTGGATGAAAGTGCGTATGAAGTAGCGCTTTTTAAAGATTTTTACATAAATCCTGATATGTTATCGACCTTGAAAACGAATAATAAAATCATAAACGTAGTGGGCAGCATTTTTGCCAAAGAAAATGGGTATGACAACTGTCTGCTTTTAAACAATACCAAACAAGTGGTCGAAGCCTTGAACGGAAATATTTTTGCCGTTTTTGGAAATACAATAAAAACGCCTCCACTCAAAGATGGTTGTTTAAATGGGATTATTAGAAAAACGCTGTTGTCAATACTTAGCAGGTCAAAGGAGTATATTGTACTTGAAGAATCAATCTCTTCCTTCGACCTTCAAAAGGCCGAGGAGCTTTTTATCACAAATGCTATCGTAGGTATACAACCAGTGACCAAATACAGAAGAAAGACCTTTGAAACTATGGTGGCAAAAGCTTTAATAGGGAAACTAAATGCCCATGCGCGTTTGGGGTAAAGCTATAATGCCTTAATTTAAACCAGGATTTTCAGGTGCATTGGACCATAAAAGGTAGTTACCGCCCAACTCAATCATTTTTTCTTTCCAGAAGGCAGCAGAAGACTTCTGAAGAATGTCACTTGCATACTCATTGTTTAGCACTACCCATGATTGGGAAGATAATTCTTGATCCAACTGAAGACTTGACCATCCTGAATATCCCATAAAGAAACGTATGTCTTCCTCGTAAATAAGCTTTTGATTAATGAGGTCGGCCGCTTTTTCGAAATCTCCACCCCAAAAGATTCCATCGGCGATTTCTAAGCTGTTATCAATCAAATGTGGTACCTTATGTATGAAATAAAGATTATCCTGTTCTACAGGGCCGCCATTGTATACCTGAAAAGGCATTTCTATATCAGTGACTAGGTCATTGATAGTGTATTCCAAAGGCTTGTTGAGAATAAAACCGACTGAACCTTCTTCACTGTGCTCAACCAATAGTACTATAGATCTATTAAATGAAACATCGCCTGTCAAGGTTGGTTCCGCAATCAGAAGTTTTCCTTTATTTGGTTTTAGATGCATCATTCTCAGTTTGTGTTATGAATAACTAAAATAAAAACAAATCTCGTTAAAACCAAAAAAGCATCGGCCATTTGGTCGATGCTCTTCAGATATTATTTAGTTGTAAACTAGTTTACCGCTTTGCCTAAATCAGCTCCTGCTTTAAACTTCACAACATTTTTAGCTGCAATTTGGATAGTTTTTCCAGTTGATGGGTTTCTACCTTCTCTTGCATTTCTTCTAGATACTGACCAAGAACCGAAACCTACTAAAGATACGCGATTCCCGCTTTTAAGAGCGCCTTCAACATTTCCTAAGAAAGACTCTAATGATTTTTTTGCAGCCGCCTTTGTAATGCCAGCGTCAGCTGCCATTGCATCGATTAATTCTGTTTTGTTCATAATGTGATTAAATTAATTGTTGTTAAAAATAATTTTAAATCTATGTAACAAATTTATACGTATTTGTGTTCAACGCAAGTAAATTCAAGTGAAATAGCCGTTTTTGTTGATAACTCGGAGCGTTTGTTGATAAAGTAGGGCTTTTTTTACGTTTCTCGCAGCCCAATGGGAGCGGTACTTCACGACATATAGGCCAAGTTAGATAAATTTAGACCATTTAGAACGTCATTGGTTGCCATTTTTCGTTTCCCCGGAAGCTGTATTTCTAATAAATTGATGAAACCTCCCTTGACTGCTACTTTCATCTCTTTTTTATTGAAAATAATCTGACCATTTCGGTGTTCATGATTTTCTATTTCCTTGCTTGTGCTATAAATTTTGAGGAATATTTTTTCGTTAGCATTTTCAAGTGTAGTCCATGCTGTAGGAAAGGGGCTAAGGCCACGAATATGGTTATATATATGGTCTATAGAGGCATGCCAATTTACCTCGCATGTTTTCTTATGAATTTTATGGGCTAGTTTTAAATCTTCGCCGTAGGGCTGCTTTTTGGTGTCAACTGATTTGTTTTCGATCTCTTTTACCGTTTTTAGTACAAGGGCTGCGCCTAGGGTCATTAACCTGTCATGTAAGCTTCCTGCTGTATCATCGTGGGCGATAACAATTTCTTTCTGAAAAATGATTTCTCCGGTATCGATTTTTTCATCGATAAAAAATGTTGTGACTCCGGTTTTAGTCTCCCCGTTTATGATGGCCCAATTTATGGGAGCCGCACCTCTATAATCGGGCAGGAGGGAGGCATGAAGGTTAAAGGTGCCATATTCAGTCATTTCCCAGACCACTTTGGGCAACATTCTAAAAGCGACAACAATTTGAAGATTGGCCTTTACCAATCGTAGTTCCTTTAAAAATTCGATATCCTTTAGGTTAATGGGTTGTAATACTTTTAGCCCATTCTCTAAGGCATACTTTTTAACGGCTGACCCTTGTAATTTTCTTCCCCTGCCCGCTGGCCTGTCCGGAGCGGTAATCACGCAGGCCACCTCATATCCGCTTTCTACCAGTTTGGACAAGGTCGCCACGGCAAAATCAGGTGTTCCCATAAAGACAATTCGTAAGTTGCTATATTGTGCCAATTTCGTATTCGTTTTTAGAATTTATACTAATTTTATCTTCTTCCAATAATTCTTGTAGGGCCCTTAAAATTATACCCTCGTCATAAGGCAATGCACTAATCAGTTGTCTTGAGGTTAGATGATTCTCCTTGAGTAGCTGTATTATTTTTTTCGGAATGGTTTCGATAATTGTTTTATCTAAGCGGTGTTTATGAATACAAACATCGCATTTTTCACAATCTTGAGTAGTGCTTTCTCCAAAATATTTCAGTAATTGTCTATTTCTACAAACCCGGTCATTGTTGATATAGGCAAGCATGTTTTCAACATTGTCAATTTTGATTTGATGTCGTTCCTTGACCTTATGAGCAAATACGTTGATGGTAGTATCATCTTCTCGAGGTACTAAAAAAGTAATTTCCAAGTCATTGTGATGTGCTTGATAATCGATAATGTCATCTTCTTTAAGCAGTTTCAATATCTTCAATACTTCTTTTTCGGGCAGGCCTACTTTTTTTGAGATCGATATGGTGTTTATTTTTGTGTCAAAATCAAATATGCCCCCATAGGTCCTTAAAATAGACTGAACGGTGGGCACTATTTTTCGGTTTATTTCTAAATAGGTGAAAAGTTGCTCTTTTGATGCCAAAAACCGCACCGTTGTTTTTCTTGAAAAAGATTCGAAAAGCGCTATTACAGAATTCTGGTCCAAAATACGTAGTGTATTATAGGTGAGCAGCGAATTCAAGGTATACACTTCGCAAAATGCATTAAAGTTGAGCCGAAAGGTACCGTCGTTGCCTTCGCCATAAGATATTTGAAAATAATTATTCAGCTTGTTGTAGACCAATTTTAGAAAGGCCGTATCAGGCAGAACACTTAAAAATTGTTTTTTGACCTGATGTTGATCATTCATATTCGTAATAAGAACAGCTTGGGCTGGGGCACCGTTTCTACCCGCTCTTCCTGCTTCCTGAAAATAGTTCTCCAAACAATCCGGAATTTGGTAGTGCACAATCAACTCGACATCGGCTTTGTCGATTCCCATACCAAAGGCATTGGTGGCTATCATGATGCGTACTTTGTTCTGTAGCCAAAGATGTAACCTTTCTTCTTTTTCCTGTTTTGAAATACCGCCATGAAAAAAAGTTGTCGGGCAATTGTTCGTATTGAGGAATTGTGCTAGCTCCTGTGCCAACCTTCTCGTACGTACATAAACGATGGCGCTTTTCTCTACTTTGGAGCATAGCTGTTTCAACCGATATCTTTTATCCTCTTCCCAGAAGATCTTAAAGGCAATGTTTTTTCGTAAAAAGGAATCCTTTACGAGTAAGGGGTCGATAAACTTTAGGTTGGCAGTAATGTCATGGGCGACTTGGGTGGTTGCCGTGGCGGTCAGGGCGATTATTGGTGTTTCAGGCAATAATTCCCTTAATTTAGAGCATTCGAGATATGCAGGCCTGAAATCATGCCCCCATTGCGAAATACAATGCGCTTCATCGATCGCGATTAGATTGACATTCATCTGCTGAATTCTATTTTGTACAATTTCCTGAAGTAGCCTTTCAGGAGATAAATACAAAAACTTGTAGTTGCCGTACATACAATTGTCGAGCAAATTGTTGACTTCTTCATGTCTGATTCCACCCGTTAAAGCTATTGCCTTTATGCCGCGCTGTCTTAAGTTGTCGACCTGGTTTTGTATTAAGGCGATAAGTGGCGAGATAACAATACAGATACCGTTCATAGCCATTGCAGGCACTTGAAAACAGAGTGATTTTCCACCTCCGGTGGGCATAAGTGCGAGTACATCGCGGTGATCAAGTATGGCTTCAATGATTTTTTTTTGAGAACCTCTATACTCGGTAAACCCCCAATATTTTTCTAAAATGGCCTTGGGGTCCTTTGTTTTCATTACTCACCTAAATTTTGAAGTATAAAATCGATGCGTTTTTCAATACTGAGTTTTGGCACCTCTATAAGGGTATAGCCAAAGGTCTCATACGCATTCCTGAGACAGTTATGTATACGTAAAGACTCTTCATAGGTTTCAAAACGTTGTTCGTCTTCGATATGAATTTCACGCCAAGGTGGCATCAGAAATACAAGGTCGTATCTGTATCGCTCGCATGCACTTTCAAATTCCTGCCCATAGTTTTGTCCAAAACAATCCATATAAGCAAGAACATCGGGTATTCCCCTATCAAAAAAAATAATATCGGCATTTTTCTCCTGGGCATGTTGGTGCTGCTCGATTCGACCTCCAAGAATTTTTAGATTGAATTTTAAGGGATCGGTGACCGATACTATGGGGTTGGTCTTGAATACTACCTCTTTTTTTTCCTTGACGGTCATAGCTCGTATAATCTCTTCCATACACGAAAACCCCATTTCTTCCAATTTTTGGATAACAGAGGTTTTTCCGGTACTAGGCCCACCAGTAACAACAATTCTTTTTAAATCCAATAGAAAATTTTACACCAACAAAAGTAATCAAACGTACAGGATTAAAAAATTGCCATTGAACCCTTACCTTTGTAGCACAAATCATATGCATGTCTACCAAAACGCCTGACGATTTTTACAAACGCTTAAAGAAACAGCTTGAAGAGAGTACTACTTGGCCTTCTGAGTACCTATATAAGTTTATTGTTCCGAGCAGCGACGAAGCTATTGACCGTATTCATGATATTTTTGATACTACCGGAGCCATAATCAAGTTAAGAAAATCGAAAAAAGGAAAATATACCAGTATTTCGATAACAGTTAATCTTGAAAACCCTGATGAGGTCATCAAAAAATATCTGGAGGTGGGCAAGGTAGATGGAGTAATATCATTATAAAGTAGTATATAAAGTATAATTTTGTTAATTTGCACGCGTTATAGGAACACTTCCCTTATAAATTTTAAGCAAAACACTTCAATTTGAATTTAGTAGAAAACTTACAGTACAATACAGAACGTACACATCTCATTATACCCGAATACGGTCGCCACTTTCAAAAAATGGTGAATCATGCGGTTTCCATAGCAGATGATGTAGAAAGAAACAAAGTTGCCAAGTCTATAATCAGTGTTATGGGCAACCTTCAGCCTCATTTACGTGATGTGCCCGATTTTCAGCATAAACTTTGGGATCAATTGTTTATCATGTCCGATTTCAAATTGGAGGTAGAATCACCTTTTCCCATTACGTCAAAAGAAGTACTGAGAAAGCGTCCGGAAGCGTTGGAATACCCCCAAAACTTTCCTAAATACCGTTTTTACGGCAATAATATTAAGCGTATGGTCGATGTTGCCATAGGATGGGATAAGGGAGAGATGCGCGATGGTCTTGAATACGCCATTGCCAATCATATGAAAAAATGTTACCTCAATTGGAACAAGGATACTGTGGATGACGAAATTATTTTCAGACACCTTGTAGAACTGAGCGATGGCCAAATAGATTTGGCGTCAAGTGATGAAATCCTTACCGATAGCGCTATTTTCTTAAAGAACAGGTTGGTAAAGACTTCTTCTCGTAGTAATTCAGGCAAGAAAAATCAAAGAAACACGAATCGCGGTAAAAAACGATATTAACATTCTCAATCATAAATGGGAACATTTAAAATTGAAGGTGGTCACCAACTTTCAGGTGAAATCACACCCCAAGGTGCTAAGAACGAAGCATTGCAAGTTCTTTGTGCGGTACTTTTGACTTCCGAGGAAATAGTAATCCACAACATTCCTGATATTGTAGACGTAAATAAACTAATTTCTCTACTTGAGGACTTAGGTGTCAAAGTTCAAAAGAAAAAGAAGGGGTCTTATACTTTTAAGGCCAACGAAATTAATCTCGAGTATTTACAATCGGACCAATTCAAGAAAGATGGCAGTGGTCTGAGAGGTTCTATTATGTTGGTAGGGCCCTTATTAGCACGTTTCGGCAAAGGATATATTCCTAAGCCCGGAGGTGATAAAATCGGTCGGCGAAGACTAGATACTCATTTTGAGGGGTTTATAAAATTAGGGGCGAAGTTCAGATATAACAGGGCAGAGCACTTTTACGGTGTCGAAGCCAAGAAGTTAAAAGGGGCCTATATGTTGCTCGACGAAGCCTCAGTAACGGGAACCGCCAATATTGTAATGGCCGCCGTTTTGGCCGAAGGAGAATCTACCATATATAATGCTGCCTGCGAGCCCTATTTGCAACAATTGTGTAAGATGTTGAACCGAATGGGCGCCAAAATTACAGGTGTAGGGTCTAATATGTTGATTATTGAAGGGGTGAAAGAACTGCGTGGCACAGAACACACCATGCTGCCTGATATGATTGAAATAGGAAGCTGGATCGGCCTTGCCGCAATGACAAAAAGTGAGCTTACCATCAAAAATGTAAGTTGGAACAATTTAGGACAAATACCCGCCACATTTAAAAAATTAGGTATTCGACTCGAACGCAGAGGTGATGATATTTATATTCCGGAACATAAGAACGGATATGAAATACAGAATTATATCGACGGTTCGATTATGACAATTGCCGATGCCCCTTGGCCCGGACTTACGCCAGATCTTCTCAGTATTATCCTTGTGATATCAACGCAGGCGAAGGGAGAGGTGGTTATTCACCAAAAAATGTTCGAGAGCCGATTGTTCTTTGTCGATAAGTTGATAGATATGGGAGCCAAGATTATTCTTTGCGACCCACATAGGGCAACGGTTATTGGCCATGACTTCAAATCTACACTAAAGGCCACTACTATGGTTTCTCCTGATATACGGGCAGGAGTTTCGTTGTTGATAGCTGCTTTATCAGCTGAGGGAACGTCTATTATTCACAATATAGAACAGATTGATAGGGGCTATGAGAATATTGACGAACGCTTACGTGCCATAGGGGCGAGAATAGAGCGGGTTTAATCGCGGGGCGATAGCCAAAAATAACCTGCTTGTAAAGGTAGGTTCTCTTCCGAGTACTCGGAATCAGGTCGAAATAAAAAGTGATTTCTAATATTTGATACCTCGTACGCTCCGCATCCTTAGTTCATTTTTTTGTCATAGGGTTTGTCTTCGCAGACAAAATAAAGCACTTTGTCACGCTCATGTTTTCAGTGGAACTCCTTTCTTGATTACCTAAAGATGGTACACTAAACGGCTAGTTACTTTTCTACCAAAGTTCCATCGGGGAATTTTGCAAACCGGCCTTTTTCTTTCGCATGTACATTGTCGGAATGTGGCCATGGCCACCCGCCGAACTGTGTAGATTGGTACTCTTGCATGGCTTCTTGAATCTCTTCCTCGGTATTCATTACAAAGGGCCCGTGTTGTACCACGGGTTCGTCGATTGGTTTTCCTTGGAGCATTAAGAAATGGGCAGGCATATCCCCTATCTTTATTTCAAGTTCCTTAGAAGCGTCTAATTGAATACCAAAATTGGGTTTTATGACCTTCTCTTCAATTTCTATTTCGGAGCCTTCATAAAAATACAAGCTGCGGTTCACGCTAGTCTGTGCCTTAGGAAGAACATAGGTTGAATTTGGATCGATATGTATATTCCATATCGCAACTTCGTTTTTTGAATTTGCTGCCCACGAATTAGGCGCCGGTTCAAGGGCGGTTTCACCCTTATATGCTCCGGCAATAACTTTTACGCTCCCATTCTCTAATTCAATTACGAGAATGTCTTCATGCCATAACATGGCAAAATGTGGATTCACGAATTTATCTTTTTTAGGAAGGTTTAGCCATATTTGAAACAATTCCAAGGTATTTTCTGCCTCAGTTTTTAAAAGCGGAAACATTTCTGAATGCTGTACGCCGCTTCCGGCCGTCATCCACTGTACATCGCCCTCACCAAAACGGCCGGCGGCACCCAAGGAATCTGAATGGTCGCAAAACCCTTTGTTGACAATCGTAACGGTTTCAAAACCTCTATGTGGATGAGAAGGAAAACCGGGTATGGTCTGACCGTGGTACATACGCCAGCCATCTTTGATTATAAAATCATTGCCTAGAGTACGGCCTTCTAAGGATGCCATAGGACCCATTTCATTATTTCCTTTGGGGTAGTGATCCAAATGGTACACGCAAAAAAGAAATGGATCTTGGGTCTGCCAAGGAAAATCTAACCGAAATACGTGTTTTATGCTTTTGCCCATATCATAGTTTTAAGTAAAGGTAGTGGTATAACTCTTGGCCGGTTTTAAGCTCTCGTCTTTTACATACCATTAACAATAAACGACTAGTGGTCATAATGAAAATTAAAAGATTGAGCGTTTACCGCCAAACAGCCTAAAAAAGGTTCTTTAAATAATTTTTTAGTTCAAAGGGCTTTGATTCTTGTTTTTTTGACAAAATACGTGATAATATCATCAATTCTTTTTCTCACCAGAGGGCTTTGACCAGCCTATTGGTTGGCTTGAATAAATGTTATAATCGCTTTATTGTCCTGTCGTCATCTAGCCCCTGAGCTAGTGTATTCTGCCGTAATATGCCTATGACTATCAAATATTGAGCCGCAGCATAGGTGCCCATAATTAGAATATGCGACCATGTTATGGCAACCATAAACTTATTAATCGCAAGAATACTGTCTGATATGACAAAACATAAAGCCCCAAGAAAAACCAAATTAAAGCTGGCAATGTCTATTGAGCCTTTACGCCCATATGCTGTAATGGCCATTGAAAGAATACCTAGAATATAAATGGTCACGGGCAGGGTTAGTTCTCCTAAATAATCTTTTACTATATAAAAAAGAACAGCTCCGTAGATGATGAGAAGTAGCGTCACCCACCAAAAATCAGCTCGATTTCTTCGTTTCCATTTTTTTAAGAAAACAAAACAATAGAGTATATGGGCCGTTAAAAATGACAGTAGGCCCAGTATAAAATATAGATCTGAAACAGCATCAAATAAAAGAAAGACATCTCCTAAAAAAGAAAAGACTAAGGCACAGAGCATGAGAACAAAGGTCGCCTTTGGTACTCCCTTAGCACGAATGGCAAAATAAAAAATAAGCGAAAGTAGTATAAGCGGTTTTGTAAGGGGCCTAAAGGAAGCATATTCTGAACCGCCTAAGACCAAATCAAGAAGCACCAAGAACAAATAAATCAAGAAAAATCTGGTGTGTTTCTGAATCATATATGTTTATTGCTATGAGTGATTGTAATGCCCTAATACCCGCCTTGTATAGCCGTAGTTGATTTGGACTTTATGTTCATTTTATCAATTATCCCTCAAAACCAGCTAGCTGGTGGGCCCCGTCGCAGTAGGGTTTATTGTTTGAAGCACCACAACGACAAAAGGCTGTAGTTCTTTTTTTCTTTTCGATCTTCCCCTCGGTATCAATTACTTCTAGGTGTCCATAAACTAATAAAGGACCATTTTTCGTTACTTCGATTTTGGTTTCCATTATTTGAGGCTTCTCTTTCATTGATGTATTTTTCATGGTATAACTAAGCGCATTTGAAGGACATTTCTCAATTTGTGACCTTAGTTCTTCAATAGAGGCCATTTCCGCTTTTATCCATGGTTTTTCTTTTGGATTATACACTTCAGGAAGCTCTTTTACACATACAGAAGAGTGAATGCACAATTTTGGTTTCCAAATAATAGTTAAATCCTCTTTCTGGTACTTTTTGATAATTTCTTTATTCATCATGGTCGCGTGTTTTTAATCGCAAAACGATAGTTCTAAATTGGGTTAAATTCTCCGACGAAAGGCCTTCACATGAAAGCTATCGGAATAAAAAGAGAATACCTATGTAATACTTCCTGCCCTTGGGTCGAGGTAGTTTATTCCGAACTGTAGCTTTAATTTCCATCCAATAATTATTGGCATAGTATCGAAATGATTACGGTTTTTTTCTTTTTCACGCCTTGTGAGTCCGCCCCAAGTTTATCGACTACATTCTTCCTTTTCAAACCTATTTGGTATAGCAACATATGTACGGTACATCTTTGAGGAACCTTTATGCGCTTTAATCTATGGTATTATCTGTTTTAAATATACTAAAAAAGACCATGTGATTTTATTTATGGGAAATCTAATTTTAGGTGGCCTGATGAAAAATGAGGGCGATTGCATATCAAATCATCATAAGAGCTCTCTTTATACAGGATAGGCCAGAATACAAATTTTTGGTAAAAGAGACCTCAATGTTGTACTTTACAGTTCGAATAGTGGTATATGAGCTTACGATTAATTTTTATCTGCATCTTTTTTACGCCTTTTGGCATTTATTCTCAGAAGGAGGTAAAGACCCTTGGGGTTTTGCCTGAAGTGATATCAGAAACTTCTGGATTAATCTTTTATAAGAGCAAACTTATAAGCCATAACGATTCTGGAAATAATGCTCGATTATTTGAAATCGACACCCTTAGCTTAGAAATTACCAGGACGGTCACTGTTATGAATGCGGATAATATGGATTGGGAAGATATTACCCAAGATGATGCGTATATCTACATTGGAGATTTTGGCAACAATAATGGAAATCGAAGAGATTTGGTCATTTATAGAATAGCCAAGTCAGATTATGATCAGTTTGATGAGGTTTTAGCCGACCGAATCGACTTTTCTTATGAGGACCAAAGCAGTTTTGTAGAGAATTCAAATAGCGATTGGGATGCCGAGGCACTTTTTAATTTTGGCAATACCCTGGTTGTACTTACAAAACAATGGGGAAGCAATGGAACAGTTGCTTATGTTGTGCCTAAATTGCCAGGTGATTATAGGGCAAAAAAGCTTGATAGGTATCAAGTAAATGGTTTAATTACGGGCTCGACCTATAATTCTACTGTGAAACTACTTTATCTGACCGGCTATTCAAGTACGTTGACGCCATTTATTGTCAGGGTAGAGGGGGCAAGTGAAAATGCAATCTTCGGCGGAAAAATAGAAAAGTCAAATTTGAGCATCAATTTGGCGCAGTTAGAAGGAATTTGCCATGTGGCAGGGGATACCTATTTTTTATCCTCCGAACTTTTTAAGCGAGATAATCTATCTATTTCATTGGAAGCAGGTTTGTTCTCTTTCGAATCGGGAGATGAAAAAGAGGAAGATTCGGAAGAGCCTCCAATGGTAGATCCGAAAACATTGCCAGAAGACAAAAAGGAAAAATTGATTGTTTATCAGGCGTTTGGATCTAATACAGTGAATTACAAACTCACGACCCAAAGTTCTATTTTTGGGCAAGCCATATTCGATAGTGCAGGTAAGAGAGTACACTATATGTTAGGTGCCGAGCTTGAAGGTAACGCTCTCGACGTATCTACTTTAAAGCCATCTATATATTATCTCGCTTTTTATCTAAGTGATAAAATTATGTTTACGCCTTTTATTAAATACTAAAAATGTGATGAACTAAATTTATTTAAGATTTCATTAACAATGGCTACTGCTGTTTATGTATAGTTTTGCACTACACTATAAAACTATTATTACAATGAAAAAAATTACACTAGTACTTTTCGTGGTTTTGGCTTCTTTTTCTGTGCAAGCGCAGATTAATACACCAGCACCCAGCCCTTCATCAAAATTGATGCAGACCGTAGGCCTTACCGATGTAACCATAGATTATTCAAGACCCTCAATGCGAGGAAGAACAATTTTTGGAGACTTAGTCCCCTATGACAAATTATGGCGTACCGGTGCTAACGGATATACCTTGATTACATTCTCTAAGGATGTGAAAATTGCGGGTAAGGATGTGAAGGCAGGTACCTATTCTATATTTACAAAGCCCAGCGCTTCAAGTTGGGAAGTTTATTTCTACACCGATATCCAAGGAGGAGGAACACCAAAGGAATGGGATGACAGCAAGGTAGTAGCAAAAGCAACTGTTCAAGTTTATCCCTTGCCAATGTCGATTGAGACCTTCACCATTAGCATTGATGATTTAACATCGGGCTCCGCAAACTTGGGTTTAATGTGGGAAAAAGTATATGTCGCCATTCCTCTTGAAGTTTTGACAGATGCCGCTGTTGAAGAAGATATTGAAAAAGCACTTGGCGGGCCCTCTGCAGCAGATTTCTATGCGGCAGCTACTTATTACTCAAGCGAAGGCAAAGACATCAACAAAGCTAAAAAATGGATGGACAAAGCCATGGCGATGACCAAAAAACCAGCTTTTTGGCAATTGAGACAACAATCGTTGATTCAAGCTAAATCGGGTGATAAAAAAGCAGCAATAGCAACGGCAAAGAAGTCTTTAGTAGCTGCTAAGGAAGCGGGCAATATGGACTATGTTAAGATGAATAAAGATTCCTTGAAAGAATGGGGGAGTATGTAAAACATCTCAAATCAATAGCACAAAAAGCCCTGATGAAAGTCAGGGCTTTTTTATTCCTCATAGAGAGTTTAATCAAAAAGAATTCTCCTAGGCTCTGACTCGAAATGAAAAATGCTTTTTCAGAAGTTTACCTCGTACCCTTGGGGCGAGGTTGTTGATATTACACCCCGACTTTATTTAAGAATTTATTAACAATAGTGATAGTGGTTTATACATAGTTTTGTTAAAACTAAAATATACATTAATGAAAAAATCACTATTGTTATTATGCGTGGTATTAGCTTCGTACTCTTTAGAAGCACAAACAAATACACCAGCGCCGAGTCCGTCATCCACATTGACCCAAAAGGTGGGATTCACAGATGTTACCATTGAATACTCAAGACCCTCAATGAGAGGAAGAGCTATTTTTGGTGGCTTGGTACCTTATGATAAGGTGTGGCGTACAGGTGCGAATGCGAGGACTAAAATTACCTTTAGTGACGATGTTACTGTTGACGGTCAAAAATTGGCAGCTGGTTCCTATGCTGTTTATACCAAACCAGGAGCGACCTCATGGGAAGTGTTTTTCTACACGGATGCCGATGGTGGAGGAACCCCTCAAAATTGGGAAGAAAGTAAGATAGCGGCAAAGACCAAGGCCGAAGTATTTACAATGCCCATGTCAGTAGAGACTTTTACGATGACTATCGATGACCTGTCTAGCGGTAGTGCTGCTACATTGGGCATGTTTTGGGATACAACCTATGTGGGCGTAAAATTTGAAGTGCCTACGACCAAATAATAAAGGGTAGCATTCTTATAATTTTGAGGCTGTCTAAAAAGTATTATTTTTCGTCTTTGCGAGGCACGAAGCAAACTGTAAGTTAGCGGTAATCAGGTAACAGATTACTTCACTTCGCTCGTAATGACGGTTTATCTTAACTTTCTAGACAGCCTCATTTTTTAT
>JASFYU010000009.1:0-5037 GCA_045046905.1 Flavobacteriaceae bacterium
CGTCAGGATTCAAAAGAAGATCTCTCCTGAACAAATTGAGCCAGCCCATTAATGGCATTTTCTGTATTTTTTCCTAGTATTCTTTTTACAAAAAGCACCATGGCTATTTTTTTAAATAGCGATTTAACCTCCCAATAACTTTCAATATGTAAGAGGCAAGATGTTTCAGAAATAGGGCTAATGATATAAAATTGATACATCTTATCTACCAAAGGGGCGTTGGTGGTCATTTCACCATATACATATTGATTAGGTTCTACATCTTTGGTCACTGCCACAAAATTCAAGTGTTTACCGTTCAACACACATAAATGTTCTGTACCTATTCGTGTTACCTCATTCTCATTATATTCAAACTTGTCTACACCCTTTACCCAATAATGCCGATATGTATAATTGGTAATATACTCCATAAGTTCGGTTGCCGAAATCGAAAATTCTTTTTCAAAAGTGAGCTGTGGAGGAGCATCGATGGTCATTTTTTTGCCTGTGTCAAACAAATTTAAACTGAGCTTATCAGGATCTATGAGGGAAAAAATATAGTCTATTTCCGTATCATCGTAGACATCTTTACCCTCTCTAAACCTAAAGATTTTACTGTAATAATAAATGGGCAATTCTATAGTGTTCGAAATTTCTTTGCTTATCAGGGCATAATTATCACTATCTATGGTGTTTTTCAACAACCGGTGTGCCTCGATTACTTGTTGTCCAAATGGTTTTCTATTGCCCTGAACTTCAATAAATTGGATCTCTCCACAGTGTGCCACAATCTTTAGTTGAAGTTGGGTTGCGGTAGCACAGGCATTGCAAGGGCATAGTCGATTCTTTTCCAATAATTTCAAATGGCTATAGAAAGCGGTAAACATTGTTTCAATTTGAGCCAACAGCTTCTCTTGAGAGGGTATTTCAGCTTCCTTGTAAAAGAAAAGCGCATCACCTTCTATTTCCGCCAGTTCTAAATTTAGGATATTCGCTTCAATTAGTACCTCCAACAATTCAGCAATAACATGCTGACTATGTTCCACCTCGGTGGTTTGGACAAACCTGGTGAAACCAGAAATATCAGGAATAAATAAAAGTGATTTAGCCATAACTTTAAATTAATTAAATCATACGTTCATGCTAAAAATCAAAGGATTTGACTATAAATAGCTTGTGCGAGTATGTAGAGTGACCCACGCCGCTATCAATTCTTTTTCAGCCTTATCGTCAAAAGGCTGTCTTTTCCTCTTTTAAGATCGATAAGTTCGGATATTCTTTCATTAGGCACTGTAATGGAAAGAACATAATGGGCAATTTTCCAATCACCATCAATCTTTTTCAGCACTCCCGATCCTCGACAGAGTTTCATTTGGGTATCTAATAGCTCATCGAACCAAGCAAAATCTGCGGCTTTGTTCAGATAGGTGTTTCGTTCCAAAACCGTAAAACTCCATGCCCTTCCCCTATCAAAATAGGGCTTTGCATAGGCCTTGAATTCTCTATTTTGCCAATTCTCCATGGCATCGGTTCCTATAAATACGCCATCAGGGGTCATATGGCCGAAATACGCTTCAAAATCAGCCTCAGATGCCGCCTGATGCCACGCATTCAAAACCGAACCAATTTGTTTTTGATTGGCAATCTCCTGTCCGCTAAGACGCATACAAACCAAGGCGAAAACCACCAAAATCACTCTTTCATTCACCCAACATTGACTTTATGTCCAAGGTATCATTTACGACCACATTGAACTGATTGCGCAACGCATTATAGGCATTTATCATCTCTAAAACCGGCTCCTCAGGATCCAATCGATATTCCAAATTTCCTTTGGTCTTCAAAAAATAGGTCTTGAATACCTTTTGCCGGCTTTTTATTTGTGGCTTGTCGAAAATTTTGGGGTAGTCTGAAGATTCGACCAGTTTCTGGTTTTCGATTAGGTCCTCGATAACCAAGCTTAAATCTTCTCTATTCACAACAGTGTACAAGGCATCAAAACTTGTTTCCATAGCACTAAACTCTGGCCAATCTTTTAAAACCAACAGCACCTTTGCATTGATGTTAGATTTTCTTGGCCATTTTTCGGTCGATATTTCATAGGTAAGGTCTTCGGCAACCACCTTGACTTTATCCTCACGACAGCAGACAAAGAGTAATATACATACACCAAAGAACAATACTTTCTCCATAGAACGAATGTACAAATTAAAATGCCAGCAGCGGGATTTACACCCCGATACGCTCGAAAAACAGGCCAGATCAAGAAAGATTGCGATTTTCTTTTTTTATAGGTCTCAGGCCTTCTGTGGCAAAGGAGGAGCCGTGTCAAGCTTATAGATTAAAAGCTATATTTGTCACTAATTCATCTAACTCGATTTATAATGCAGAAATCAATTTTAATTTTAGGCGCATGTGGCCAAATAGGTACCGAGCTTACCTTTGCCTTGCGTGAAAAATATGGCAAGGAAAATGTAATCGCCAGTGATATTCGGGAAGGAAATAAAGCTATTATGGCCTCAGGCCCATTTGAACTTTTGGATGCCACGAATTACGAGGCTATAGAAGATGTGATCATGTATTATGAAATCAACGAGGTCTATTTGATGGCAGCTATGCTCAGCGCTACGGCCGAGAAATTTCCTATGCGCGCCTGGAATTTGAATATGAATTCACTCTTTAATGTACTGAACCTGGCCAAGGAAAATAAAATACATAAAATCTTTTGGCCTTCTAGTATTGCCGTATTCGGTCCTAATACGCCAAAGGAAAATACGCCTCAGAACACAATAATGGAGCCCAGCACGGTATATGGCATCAGCAAGCAATCAGGAGAGCGTTGGTGTGCCTATTATTTTAATCAATACGGAGTTGATGTGCGAAGTGTTCGATACCCAGGATTAATTAGCTGGAAGACACAACCCGGTGGAGGCACAACCGATTATGCTGTTGAGATATACCATAAAGCCCTGTCAGATAAGGAATATACCTGCTTTTTAAATAAAGATAGTAAATTACCCATGATGTTCATGGATGATGCCATTCGTGCGACCTTGGACATTATGGAAAGTGATTCGGAAAAAATTAAGGTGCGGTCATCTTATAATCTGGCTGCCATGAGTTTTACGCCTACAGAAATCACAGAACGTATCAAAACCCATATTCCGGACTTCAAGATTTTCTATAAACCTGATTTTAGACAAGCCATTGCCGATTCTTGGCCTAGCAGCATAGACGATATACGGGCGCAACAAGATTGGGGTTGGAAAGCTGAATTTAATCTCGAAAGAACTACGGAAATGATGCTAAAGAATTTGAAGTAATACCAATTTAAACCGGTATACATTTTAAAATTGTGACCTCACCAGGAATCGAACCTGGATCTAAAGTTTAGGAAACTTCTATTCTATCCGTTGAACTATGAGGCCAAATATTTAAGAGGGCAAAAATAAAGTTTTTTTCGGGAGTCTAGAAGGTCTGTCAGCACTAATTTTATCAGAATTTAAAAAGAGAAATAGTTCAAGCAACTATTTTTGTTCAGAAACGATTATCCTCGTCTTCTCTTTGACAAAATTCAATAGTAGAGGAATTGCCGGATATACCATATTATGACCATAACCGTCTAGTTCCATCAGGGCTATATCAGGGTGTTCGATTACTTTCATCATTCTGTAGAAATAAGCATTTTCCTCATAACGCCCTAGAATTTCCAACTCACGATTACCTGTAATCAAAAGCATAGGCGGAGCATCTTTTCGCAGATGAAACAAGGGGGCATACGTATCAACAATAGGTTGTGTGCCCTTGATTCCCATTTCTTTGCGTATGGTAAAATGGGTAATCGTATGACCGCTAAAGGGAATTAAACCGGCAATGTCATTGGCATCTATACCCCATTTTTTAAGATAGCTTTTGTCAAGGCCTAGCATACTGGCAAGATAGCCTCCCGCTGAATGTCCGGTAACAAATATGGTCTTGGGGTCGCCATTATAATTGACAATATTCTTAAAGGTCCAGGCTACTGCTGCTGCTGCATCCTCGATATAAACGGGATGCTTTACTTTGGGATGCATGCGATAATTAACCGTCACCACAATTACGCCCTTTTTCTTCAGCCCTTCTGGAATATGTTTTTCGCCATCTTCAAGTCCGCCACCATGAAACCAAACTATAGTAGGAGCATCGGTCACGCCTTTTGGATAATACACATCTAATTTACAACGTTCCTTGATATAGGTATCAGAATCTTGGTTTGCTTGATCGTAGTAGGCGATGTTCTCTTCAAGTATATAGGAGGTGTTTTGGGCAAACCCAAAAAAGGTGCCCAATACAAAAACAAGAAGTTGAATTTTCATTATCGTTTTCATTATTCATACACCTCTACAACCATATCAATCTCAACTGCAATATTACCTGGCAGAGAACCCATACCAATGGCGGCTCTTGCATGTTTTCCTTTTTCACCAAATACCGCTACCATAAGGTCTGAATAGCCATTAATCACCTTAGGATGATCCGTAAAATCAGGCGCTGCATTCACCATGCCCTTTACCTTTATGATACGTTTTACCCTATTGAGGTTTCCGAGTTCCACCTTTAAAACAGAAAGCTGATTAATACCCGTAATACGCGCGGCCTCATAACCTTCTTCAATAGATAAATCTACTCCTAGCTTACCACTAATGTTTTCTCCATCGGCTTTCAGCGGCCCTTTACCTGACAAGAATATAAGATTCCCCGTTCGTACGGCATTTACATAATTTGCTACTGGAGCGGAAGGTGTACTCAGGCTTATCCCCAATTCTTGAACTTTAGATTCGGGATCGTAATTTGAATCGATAGCCTCCACTTTCGTATGTTCATCTTTAGGTCCTGTTTTTTGCTCCTGTTTCATAGTACAGGAAACCAGAGCAATAAAAATTGCTCCTAACACTATTTTTCTCATGTCTTAATTTTTTAATTCAATACAGATTATGCGTTCGACAATATTTCTTTTACTCTTTCGGCAACAGTGCGTTCTTGACCGGGCTCCATCATCCAAGTAGTTATTCCTAC
>JASFYU010000010.1:0-6145 GCA_045046905.1 Flavobacteriaceae bacterium
ACAACAAGCTCGACCCAAGGGTACGACTTATGTTTTCGAAAAAATATTTATTTTTTGAGGCAAGCCTCCTGAATTAAATCCTCAATGGAGGTATTACACCTCATTTATGGTGATTGCCCTGCGATTAAAACGGCAATCTTGTAAAATTACTAGATTTTTATCCTTGACCGAAATTAATTTTTGAAAATTCTACTATAAAATAGCACAAAACCTATAATCGTGCCATAGACAGGCACACTAGAGGATTTTTTTGGATTAATATCCTTTTGACTTGGAAACAAGATGCAGCAAAGTTTCTTCATTTTGAAGTCTTCTGTAGTTTTCAAGAATTTGTGGCACCACTGACCTCGTATCCGAAACACTGGCATAATGCGGAGTCATATGCACTTTTGAATGTTTCCAAAAGGGGTGCTCGGTCGACAAGGGCTCTTGATGGCACACATCGAGGCAGGCGCCAGACAGCTGCTCGCTATCGAGCATCTCGATCAGATCGGAGTCCACCAGATGTCCTCCTCTCGCTACATTGATGATATAGGCTCCCTTTGGTAGTTGTTTAAAAAGTGTTTTGTTTAAAATACCCGTGGTTTCATTGGTCAAGGGCAAAAGGCAGACTAGGATCTGTGTAGTTTCTAAAAAGGCCGCTAAATCTTCTTGTCCTGCAAAGCTCTGTACGCCTGCAATTGATTTTTGTGAATTGGACCAGCCCTGCGTTTTAAAACCGAATTTAACCAAATCATAAGCCAAAACCAGCCCCAAGGCTCCAAGGCCGAGAATGCCTACTCTAAAATCAGAAATACGGCCATAGTCTATCGGTTTCCATATTCCGTTTATCTGGTCGATTTTATATTGATTGAGATTCTTTATATGTGCAAAAATAGCCGCAATCACGTGTTCTGACATATCTTTGGCCAGCCTGGTATCAACTACCCTAGTAATGGGCAGATGTACGGGAGCATCAGGATCTTCAAAGATAAAATCGACCCCCGCCCCACTCGAGGCAATACATTTTAGATTGGGGTATTCGGCAAGGGACCCCTTGGGGTGTTTCCATACTAGAGCCATTTCTATTTCGTCTTTCGGATGATCTTCTAGGTAGCTGAACACCTGAATTTCAGGATTCACCGCTTTTAAGGCCTTTATCCATGTTTCAATTTTTCCGTCTTGTCGTAGTATTGCGATTGCCATATGTGTTTAATCTAAAATATCTAACGCTCTAGAGAAGTCTTCTCCAAAAAGCCAATCTTCCTCTTGGGTACGATCGTAAATTTTAAGTATTCGTTCTTTAAAATCGTGCAACAGCCCATTGACCGATACATAATGTACCACCTGGGTGAAAGAATTTAATATACTTTTATAAAAAGCATCGGGTACATTACGTTCTATTGAAAAGGATTGGGCCACCTCGATATTATACAACATGACATCGGCTATCAAATGAGGTTCTACACCCAACTTGATAAAATGCTTGATGTATTTTTGCGCTACCGATCTTCTTGCTTTAGGACGTTTCCTTTTTAAGGGAAAATACTCATTTGAAATTTTTATTTTGGCCCCTTGCACCAATTTTTCTTCTTTTGGATTGAAAATAAAATCATAATACTCCTTGACTATGGGAAAACGTTGATATAGATCCATCAGTTGCTCTTCTAACGCCTTCTTTTTAAGATCTGCCAAATATTTTTTAAGGGCCCTTTTACTCATATTCCCATCCTTTGGATTCAAAAATAAGTTACACGCATAGATTAACGGCAAATATGCCTACATAAATTATTAAACTTATCATAAATACTGTATAATAATACCCCAATCTCTTAGGAAAAGACACAATAAAGATGTATTATGATCTCTTGTAGAACATCAAAATACAAATTTCACATATGAGGCAATTAAAGATAATCAAGCAGGTAACCAATAGAGAATCAAAATCATTGGATAAATACTTGCAAGATATCAGTAAAATAGACTTAATCAATGCCAGTGAAGAAGTTGAATTAGCACAACGCATACGAAAGGGAGATCAAATAGCCCTAGAAAAACTGACCATAGCGAATCTACGTTTTGTGGTATCGGTGGCTAAACAATATCAAAATCAAGGACTCAAATTACCCGATTTGATTAACGAGGGTAATTTAGGCCTAGTGAAGGCGGCAAAGCGTTTTGACGAGACTCGAGGCTTCAAATTTATTTCCTATGCCGTATGGTGGATTCGACAATCTATCTTACAGGCTTTGGCTGAACAATCACGGGTGGTTCGCCTGCCCTTGAATAAAATCGGATCCATAAATAAGATAAAAAAGGCCTTTTCATATTTAGAACAGGCACATGAGCGGCCGCCTTCTGCGGAAGAAATCGCCAAGGAATTGGAAATGACCGTGAGTGAAGTGAAACAATCTATGAAAAACTCGGGCAGACATGTTTCTATGGATGCACCTTTGAGAGAAGGAGAAGATTCGAATCTATATGATGTACTACGATCGAACGAATCACCTCGCCCCGATAAAGTCTTAATGCAGCAGTCATTGAACACTGAGATAAACAGAGCATTAGATACCCTGTCACCTAGAGAGGCCGATGTAGTTAAATTGTACTATGGTATTGGTGACCAACAGTCGATGACCTTGGCCGAGATCGGTCAAACCTTCGACCTAACCCGTGAGAGGGTTCGGCAAATTCGAGAGAAGGCAATTCGAAAACTAAGACATAATTCAAGAAGTAAGCTACTAAAAACCTACTTGGGCTAGTAGACCCTTTTTAATAGAATAAGAAATGAGCTTGTCTAAAAATTACTTTTTAGACAAGCTCATTTTGATAACTAATACACTAAAAAATACTTAAGAACAATTTAATTTGTTAATCTCGACATCTAAAAGAATATCATTTAAATCTTCGATGAAATTCAAATAGGCCACATTGTCAGAATTTGGTTTTGCCATAATTTTTGGTGTTTAAAAAATAATCGTGCAGTCAGATTACATATAATCTAACTCCGCCAATTCATTTAAGCTTAATATTTCATTTAATTCTTGGAGGAATGTTAGGTATTCCTCACCGTAGGTATCATAAAGCATGGTGATTCAGGGTTTTATTGATTTTGGTTTCAATAATTTTGAACAGTAAACATAGCTATAACGCACCTTCTCAACAATTAATTGTGGTGAATTTGCCGTTTTGTGTTGTGAAAGTGGCTAATCTTGCTGACAAGCTGTATTTAAAGGCCTAAGAGAGGTTTCCGTTCATCGATAATTTGGCACCTATGAACTTTTAATCTTCCTCTATTGAACACTAAAACTTTTATGCTCTTGCTTTTCTGAGCTTTTAAAACGCCCCCTCAGCACTTAACGCATTATGCCTAAATGGGCAGGCCAGTGCTTTATATTTATGTAATTATTTACCCGAAGTAAATTTTGACTAAAAAAAACTCTTTTCCCGTACTTCTACGGCTATTTCCCTTACCACCTGAGTTCGACCTAAGATTTAATCTACAGAATACAAATAAAGGATACGATTTGAAATAGAAAATTTGAAGGAATATCTAGATATTTCAAAAAGTTTACATGATACGATTGCCTTTTATTTGCATTTGCTTCGGATTTGATTACTTTTTCCACTTCTCGTCAAATTTCATCAAATTAACCCCTTAGTAGTCCTTCAAAAATTTAGCTTCGAATTGAATAAAAAATCATCTAAACTGTAAACAAAGATTAGGTCGAACCCAGGTTTACAATAATTAAGGTATACTACCGTTGATTAATCAATAAATACCGTCTTGGGCCACCAATATTGGGTTGTGCATTCGACCGTGGTACATCCAAAAATGAGAAAAGAAATTTTACGTTCAGTACACAGGTCGATTATTGGTCTTCTATTTTTTGTTCTATATATAGGATGTATTCAAACTACCCTTGCCAAGACCGAACCAACACAAATTACCCTTACTAGCCATAGCTTTAATGCCCATAAGAGAAGTAGTTTTACAATTTCTGGGCAAATAGAGCTGATTGAAAGAGGGCTTACTATCATACATTTTCATACCCCAGATACCTTCGAATATCGCAGCTTTGATACGTATTCAAGCGAGGAAGCCTCCGAAAAAATGGTCGAAATAATTTCGAAAATGCTAAAAAACAAGGCTGTATTCGCGATTTTGGCTCATGATTCAGCTGCCAAGAGTTTGTTGCGGCAGTCCGAGAAATTGACTGCCATGGGTTTTTTTCGATTGAGTGACCTAAAGGGCAGACAGGCCTATATCATGCATAATATTACCGGAGTCATTTTCGAAAATATACACGATATTTCGGCTAGCCTAAGCCTCGATATTCCTAAAAATGTGTCTGACAGCCAGATCTATTTTCCCAAAATCAGCTATGCTTTCGAACCTAATAATAACCGCTATATCGCACATGCCGGCGGTGAAGTGAATGGCATCAAATCAACCAACTCTAAACAGGCGCTTGATCAAAATTATAAAAAGGGATTTCGCCTTTTTGAGTTAGATATCATCGAGACTTCTGACGGAGAACTGGTGGCAGCACACGATTGGAAGATGTGGGCGCGATTTACAGATTATCAGGGGACACTACCCCCCAGCCATGCCGAATTTATGAAACATAAGATTTATGGCGACTATACCACACTTGACCTCAAGGGTATTAATGATTGGTTTAGGGCCCATCCTGATGCCACGCTTGTGACCGACAAGATAAATGACCCCATAGCCTTTGCTGACCAATTTGTAGATAAGAATAGGTTGATTATGGAGCTTTTTAGTCTTATGGCCGTTGAGGAGGCCTCAAAAAATGGTATTACCGCCATGATTTCACAAGAACCCTTAATGAGTATGGCCAGTGACAAGCTAAACTATTTGTCGATTAATGCTATTACCTACGTAGCACTTTCACGAAGAATCATAGCCAGCCAAACCAAGCTACTGCTGCAACTAAAGGAACAGGGTATAAAAGTATATGTATACAATGTGAGCTTTGACCCCGGCAAGGATGAAAAATACGTACAGGAAAATGAGATCGGACTTGTTTATGGTATGTATGCTGATAGTTGGGTCTTTGATCAAGATGATTCGGAAAAGGCACCCCAATAAACTTTATAAGCTGAGCTCTACCTGAGAATTGCACCCTAGCTAGGGTACATGATTCCTTAGCCTAAGTAGACCAAGACAACAAACCTTAGGTCGAACTCAGGTTATAACTTGCGGGTCTAGTACATTGAAACTCCCTTTATAATAAGCGCCATTTTGCGTGAATACCAGCCTGGGGCCTAGAACCGTACCTGATAGGTTATTCCTGCGGATACCGCCCAAAAGAAATTACCAGAATCAAAGGCCAGCTCTTGGCGAGTAAACCCCATATTAACCTTATAAATATTAGCGTTCTTTTTGGCTGTAAATTGATATTCAAAACTCAAACGTTCCGATTCAATAAACAGTAATGTTTCGGCCAATAGTTCACCATCGGCTACAAATTGTCGCAGTTCAGGAGAATACCCCATACCAAAATTGAGTCCCAAATAATTATCAGCATCCTTTAGATACTTACGTACCAGCAAATTGCCTGACACCCTTGTCAAATTATTGGATTTGGGGGTTATATAAGACCGTAGCGAGAAATAATAATTTCCCCGATAATGTCCAATCGAATTGGTAATCACAGAAATGTTCCTAGTTTCGAATTTTGTATAACGCCCCCCGGCCGAGAACTCCATGGCCCATGGCAGGTTTACGTATAGGTCTCCTCCCATCTTGTGGTTTGGGTAAATGCTGGCATTTGAATACCCATAATTGATATAGGCATAAAAACGTTTCGAAAACTTCGGATAAAAATCAAGATCATATTGTATACCGTGTTTTCCCAAGCGATTGCTGTAGTTGATCCGTGGAATAATACTGCCGGCCAGGGTTTGCCGTTTAAAAGAAATGCTTGAATAGATCATGGGGTCATAGCGCTGGTCAAAGACGGTAAATGCATTACGAATCGAAATTCTATTGTTCTGAACTTCTTTATCTACGGGTGTTTTTGGTTTAATGCCTTTCTTTGCTTGTGTTTCGGCTAGTTTTTTTTCGTTATTTTCTATTGAAAGCAATTTTTTCTTCTGCCTTTTTTGTGGGGTTTTACCCATTTTTAGCACAGTTTCT
>JASFYU010000011.1:0-7779 GCA_045046905.1 Flavobacteriaceae bacterium
TTTATGATACATGATCGTTATGTCAATCAAAAAATCTGTTATCTAATTTATGCGATTTTTGCAGGATTTCTGTTTATTCGTCATTTTAAAAAGATAATTAAAACTGAAGGTTTTGCCTTTTTGTTAGCAGGTACTTTCCTTGCATCATCTATAGTAACCGACTTAATTCAGTCTAAAATACCTCTAGAATATCGATATATCCAAGTAATTGAAGAAGGCTTTAAGTTCATTGGAGCAGCTACCTGGTTGTATTTTATTGGTCGAGTAGCATCATCTCTTTTAGTTCCTACAACAGAAAGGTGATACTCAAGTAAACTACCTCGAGTCATAAAAGGAAATAAAAAATTCTTGAAACCAACTATCCCCGAGGCAGAGCAATAGAGGTATTTCGCCAATTTCATTTTGGCCTTAGGGCCAAAAACCGAAATTTGGTATTTCACCTCACCCGGAACTGCAAAAAGGAAGTTCCTACCCTGCCTGTGGTAGGCAAGCTCTCTCAAAGAGAGGTAAATCGGAAACCCCGAGGCATAGCCAAGGGGAATTCTTTTTGATTAAACCCCCTGGTGGGAATAAGAACAATTGTATTGACTTCAAATTCAGTTTGCACTAAACCAAGAGTTATCCCAATTATTTATACGTAATCGAAAGCTTTAATGATAACTATTTTAGCTGTTGAAAGCAATGTTAAAAAAAATAGCATTTGGCTCTATTCCATTTTCGCACAAACACAACAATTGCTCTTAATCCGTTTTCTTATGGTTTCATCTGAACCCTCTAAAAATATAAAACGTTTCAAATCAGTTGATTTGCAACGTTATGATACTGGATAAAACTAGTTAAGTAGGGATGGCAGAACTAACTACCTATCCACAAAATGCTTAATATCAATACGTTACTTTACTTCTTCAAAAACAGGTAACAGAAATAGGTAACCTAAGTCTCAATTTTACTTATCAAAATAAAGGTAAATAGAAATATCCACGCAAACGACAATAAAAAATGACAAATTAAATCTTCCAAAGATTTGACTTGAGTTTGGTTCTCAGCCAGTCAACTTTAAGTGCAAACAATGAAAAAATTTGAATTGGAAATATTTAATCAAAAAGTAGCTGCATGACCTTTAACTAAGTGTTCACTTTTTTGATGCAAGTCCACTACTTATTATGGTATTATTTTGGTTTTCTTGATAAGAAAGCCTCGAAAAGCTTAAATTACAACTGTTACTCATGAAAAGATCGTAATGGCTTTAATGATAAAGCAACAACATTCGGGACTCTTATAACGTCATACAGATATATCTGTCAAGAATATATAGTTGACATTCGATTCAATAAAGTACCTAAACAAGTATCAGGAAAAATCTTGCTTGTTCCTAGGCGTAGGTTCCACAGTTGTGCTCAGTACTGATAGCAATTCTTCTAGCATCGATAGTTTGCTTTCTCATAAAAAATGCCTAATTTAAAATATATTTATTGAGATTAACCTTGTTATAAAAATCATATTCCTATGTACGTTCGTAAGTTGTTTGTTTTTTGGATGATACTATTGTTTATTTCCTGCGATTCCGGACCGCGTTCGGTATCCATTTTACAGGTGCCTGGTAGAGATCAGTTTTGCACCATTGACGAGAAGGGAGTATCCATTTTGCCAAGTGGGAGATATGTTACGCCTGTTGGGGATAAATTGCGTATTACCCATGATCCGTTCGGCATGGCCATCTCACCCGATGGCAGTAAGGCCATTACATTGCACGATGGCGTTTTCACGATAATCGACCTCGATGCCTTGCAAACTACAAGGGTACCTAGTTATGACGGAAAAATTCCATCGCCCTTGGCCCGAGGGTCTTTTTTGGGAGTAGCTTTTTCTGCCAATTCAAAAACGGCGTATCTGAGTGGTGGCGATACGGGAGCAGTAATTGAATATGATGTGGACGGACTGGTAAAATTGGATTCTATTTCGTTGAATGGAGTTGTTGATGGAGTGGATTATCAGGATAGCTTCACTTCGGACCTTCTTCTCAATGACTCAAAAAACGAATTACTTGTCTTAGATCGTGGTAATTTTAGACTGGTGCGCATAGATATCAAATCGAAAAGAATCACCTCTTCCATTCCTGTGGGCCGTCAACCATTTGGACTTGCCCTAAGCCCTGACAATAAACAAGCTTTTGTGGCCAATGTGGGCGTATATTCTTACCCATTAATAGAAGGGGCCACTCCCGAAAATTACGACTCCTTGATGATTTCGCACCACCCTTATGGGGACAATACAAAAGAATCAATAGAGGGGACTATCGTTGAGGGGAGGAAAATACCAGGACTTGGTAGCCCACTGCACCCTGATGCCATGAGTGTATTTACCATTGACCTGAACAAAAATAAAGTCATTAAAAAATTCAAGACGGGCCATCAAATAGGGCAGACCGTGGACGATGCCGAAGTGGTGGGTGGTGCCAGTCCCAATTCCATTGTCGTAGGAAAGCAATTTGCCTATGTAACAAACGCTACCAATGACAACATAACCATCATAGATCATCAGAAACAGGAGATCGTTGGTCATATACCTATAGTTGTCGATGAACGAATAGATCGGTACCGTGGTTTGTTGCCCTTTGGTATTACTATGAGCCAAGATGAAGAAACCTTGTACGTGGCCTTGTTAGGATTTAATGCCGTGGCCGTAATCGATATCGAATCTCAAACTACAATAGGCCTTATCCCCAGTGGTTGGGGCCCCACGCGTGTGGAATTATCCAAAGATGAAAAATACATCTACATAATTACCTGTAGAGGTTTGGGGGCGGGGCCCAATGGAGGAAGAGACTTTGTGGAACCGCCCCAAGGTGATTATATTGGAGATATCCAATTAGGTAGCTTTCAACGTGTGCCAATACCCTCAAAAGAGAAACTTGCCGAGTATACCAAGACTTCCATTGACAATACGTTTAGAGAACATACCCTAAAAGATGACGTGGAAAACCCATTGCCCCCCTTGCCTGGCCTTCGTCAAAGCCCAATAAAGCATGTAGTGTATATAACCAAGGAAAATAGAACGTACGATGAAGTTTTTGGCCAATTGAAAAACGCTAGAGGAGATAGCACCTTGGCCCGTTATGGAGTGAATAACGAATATATGCTACCCGATTCCATAAGAGGAAAATTTTCCAATCTCAGGATTTCGCCCAATCACCATAAGGTGGCCAAACAGTTTGCTTTCTCCGATAATTATTACTGTGATAGTGATGCTTCCGTTCACGGACACCATTGGCTGGTGGGTGTTATTCCTAACGAATGGGTCGAGGCCAATTCAAGTGTCAGCAAGACCAAGAAAATATTTTCCGAAGCACCGGGTCGTCGTTTCCCAGGAACTATTGGTAGTGTAGACCCAGAAGATTATGCAGAGATAGGAGGGTTATGGGAGGCCCTGGAAAGGGAAAACGTATCGTTTTATAATTTTGGACAGGCCAATGAAACGGCACATGTAAGAGAGGAATGGTTCGATACCAATACCGGTGCCGCACACGGTGTAATGGTACCTATGCAAAAGGCTCTTTTTGCCAGAACAAGCCATGATTTTGCCGGATACAATATGAACATTCCGGATCAATATCGCATGGATCAGTTTGAAAGGGAATTTACCGAAAAATGGTTGCAGGGTGAAGAGGAAATGCCGGCGCTGCTAACCATGATGCTCCCTAATGATCATGGAGCACGCCCACGACCGGAAGATGGATATCCTTATCCTCAATCCTTTATGGTCGACAACGACCTTGCCGTGGGTCGCGTGTTACATTTTTTATCCAGGACCAAATATTGGAAAAATATGCTGGTAATCATCACAGAAGATGACCCGCAGGGCGGGGTGGATCATGTAGATGCCCACCGGTCCATTCTTATGATGGCAGGGCCTTACATAAAAAGAGGGTATGTATCACATACCCATGCAAATTTTGGAGCTATTTTGAAGACAATCTATAATATTCTGAATGTGCCCTATGTAAATCAATTTGATGTGACGGCATCCTTGTTACAGGATTTTTTCACTTCGGAGCCCAATTTCACCCCTTACACATTGGAGCGTCATGACAATCGTATATATGATGCAGAGCTTTCCATGAAAAAATACAATAAAGTAATTGACTGGCGAAAAATAGAACAAGGGCCATCTATGGATAACGAAGACGATGCCCGTGTAAACCATTACAAAAATAAAGTAGAGAAATAAAAGAATCTTTCAAAGGTATTGGAACACTCGATTTGTTTTAAGTAAACCTGATTAGGTGGTCTTTGGACGTAAGTTTGTTCTTTAATCTAAATAGTTCCTATAACCACGTTCGCATAGTCAAGCTTAAATGATTTTTTGTTACCAAAATACTACTGAAATAGGAAATTTATATGGATAAGAATTTAAGGGCAGCACTCCTATCGCTGTTTGTAGGCTTGGTGCCAATTGAGGAAACTTTAGGGGCGGGCATTCAAATTGATTCTGTCTTGCAGGATACCACAGTTATTTTAATGAAGGGGGTAACTGTAACCGCAAAAAGGAAGAAATCTGTAATTTTTGATGGTACAGCCGCAGTTTCCATATTGGACAAACAAGAATTGTTTTATCAAGCCCCAATGTCCATGCCCAATGCGTTGATGTCAGCAGCCGGTGTATGGATGCAAAGAACAAACCTTGGTGGGGGCTCCCCTTATATAAGGGGACTAACAGGCTACCAAACACTCCTTTTGATCGATGGGGTTCGTTTTAACAATTCAACCTTTCGTTCTGGCCCCAACCAATATCTTAACACTATTGATCCTTTGATGGTCGATCGTATAGAAGTTGTACGTGGACAAGGTTCTGTTGAGTATGGAAGTGATGCTATTGGAGGCGTAATACAAATGCTATCCCATAATCCCCAGTTTTCATCGGGGGATGTTGTTTGGGATGGATATGTGTATGGGAAATATCTAGGTCATGACATGGAAAAGACGGGCCGTATAAGTTTGGATGTTGGGATGAAAAATACGGCCATTAGCGCAGGGTTTACGTCAAAAAATTTAGGAGATATTGTGGCAGGGGGTAGCATAGGAAAATTAAATTCGACGGGGTATAATGAATATTCGGTAGATTTTAAATTATTACAAAGGACCAAAGGTGGGCAGTTATTCACCGTTGCCTATCAGCACCATTTACAAAATGACGTTCCATTATATCATAAGATCGTAGGTGGAGGATACAGTACGTATAGTTTTGACCCTCAACAAAGGGACTTGGCTTATCTTAAATGGGATGCGCCTACAAGCAACAAATGGTTCGATAAAATCCGTGTTATAACTTCTTTTCAGAATGCTATAGAAGGTCGTATAAAACAAAAAACCAATGACATCAATATTAAAAATGAAAAGGATAAAGTAAAAACTTTTGGGGGAGTTTTAGAAGTTCTTTCCAAACCTTCAAAATTTTGGAGTATCTCATCTGGGGTAGAATATTATAATGATAAAGTAAGGAGCTCAACTGTTGAGAGTCAGGAAAATTCAGATGTTAAAAATGAAATAAGGGGGCTCTATCTAGATAATTCAACGGCCGATAATTTTGCATTGTACTCTCTGCACTCTTTTGATACGAAAAAATTTAATTTTTCTTTAGGCAGCCGATTTAATATGATTAAACTTGGCTTAAACGATGAATTATTTGGGCAAACCACAATCAATCCAAATGCCTTTGTCGGAAATGCAGGAATTACCTACAAAGTAAATTCCAGTTATCATATTGTTGGCTCTATAAATAGCGGTTTCCGTGCCCCTAACATAAGTGATGTTTCCAGTTTTGGTATTGCGGATTTTAGGTACGAAGTTCCAAATTACGACCTTAAACCAGAACGATCATTGAATTTTGAAATTGGTTTGAAGTCTAGATTTCAAAAATTTTCTTCCAATATTTATTTTTACCAAAATAACCTTACAGATCTGATTACAAACGTTAGATCTATTTTTAATGGGCAGAATACTATTGAGGGAGTCCAGGTTTATAAAAGAATCAATGTAGATAAAGCAGTACTTAGAGGGATTGAAACTGATGTTGAATATGTGATCACGTCCAAATTAACGGCGCGTGCCAATCTAACGTACACACGTGGTGAAAACCAAAGCAAGGACGAGCCTATGCGCCGTATACCCCCACTCTTTGGTAGAATGGGTGTTTTTTGGCACCTTAATTCCAAAATAAAAATAAATGGCAACTTTATTTATGCCAGTAAACAAGATAGATTGTCGCAAGGCGACATTGATGATGAACGGATTGCGGATGGTGGTACTCCCAGTTGGAAAACATTCGGTTTGAACGCCCATTATTTAAGAAAAAATATACATATCCAAACAGGTATAATAAACTTGTTTGATGAAGCCTATAGAACGCATGGTTCCGGTGTAGATGAAATAGGCCGAACAGTATGGGCATCCCTAAAGTTGATTCTATAATTTAATGAACATTCCCCAATAGGAGGGACGGTTTTTTGCATTAAATTCCTGTTCATTTTCGTTTAAGTTTTTTTTCATCACCTTGCTGAGGCTATGAGCCTTAAAAACGCAACCAACTACCTATCAGTATGTAGCATAGTTAGTTATATGATAGGTTAAGAAGGGCCGATGACAAACAGGCTTCGGAGCAAGTTATATGCATTTGTTCAGCCTATTGTAAAATTAGACAGTTTCTTAGCAACTTTTGTAGTAGCTTACATTGGGCGTTTGATCATCAGACAATAGTTTGATCCAGCCAGTATAGGTACTGAGTTTTGTTTCATCAAAGTTCCCTATGCTTGCGCAAGGATGATCGCTGTATTTTGTTACAATAACTTTGCACCATAATCCTTTAATCTCTTTAGTAAGTTTAATTTCCATTAGATCACCTTTCAAAATCAAAATCAGTTCCGATTGTTTTGAAGGTTTTTTTCTTAGATTTAGCCTTGGATTGTTTGCATAGTACCCAATTACATTTGGGCTTTGGTCAATGAGATATTGCATCCAATTAACAATTTTTAGTCCTTTTTCTTCCAATTCGGATACCTTAATCCAACAGCCATTATTTAGCATTACAAAATTGGAATTTTGTTCTACATAAACGAGAGCCGTAATTTCGTCTTCAACTACCTTCACATTTAGGTGCCCTATTGGTTTTGATTGACCATTTAAATCAAGGAATATCTTGTGAGACCTACCATTTTTAAACTGTTCGGGATCTTGTACAATTTCACCTAAAATAACACCATTCGGTTTGTCGTAAATATGTATACCAGTTGAAGGGACGTATACGCAACAAAAATCCAAAGATTTACCGTCTTTGGGTATTATGAGCCCCTTGTTTATGTCTTGGCCTTGAAAGGTCTGACTTAGCATCAAGAGGACAAAAAAGAAGAAATAGGGCTTCATAAGTTTATGGGTTGATTCTGCACGTTTGAATAATCTAAAAACTAGGTGTGGATCGTATTATGAACTACAATTTGCGAAGAAATTTATTTTAAAGGATTGATTTCAAAGATAAAATATTTTTCTTGAATATCCTTTTGAATATCCAATTCCACAGGTCAAAAATCATGCTTTTTAGGTTTCTAACCTAAATCAAAAAGTTTAGTATACTGGGTTCTGTCGCATCCAAGTTAGCAAAAATTGAACATTTACATTTGTCAACAAAAAAAGAAATATTCAAAGGCCATTGTACTTCCAAATCAATCATATTACATGCCGTTTACTAGAAATTACGATTTAGTCTCAGTTATCGAGATATTGAAGAACT
>JASFYU010000012.1:0-41114 GCA_045046905.1 Flavobacteriaceae bacterium
TGCAGTTCAGGGTGAGGTAAAATACCAAATTTCGGTTTTTGGCCCTAAGGCCAAAATGAAACTGGCGAAATACCCCTATGGCTCTGCCTAGGGGATAGTCGGTTTCAAGAAATTTTTTATTTATAAAAAATTATCTTCTTTTTTATAGGCGTCAATTACCGCTTGTTCACCAATTTTATCTGGTTTTGAATTTCCGTGCTCCATTCCTAAAACGCCATCAAAGCCTTTTTCATGAATCCACTTAAATACATTTTTATAGTTGATTTCACCTGTGGTCGGTTCTTTTCGACCGGGGTTATCGCCTATTTGAATATACGCAATCTCATCCCAGGTAAGACCCATATTGTGAATGAGATGCCCTTCGGTTTTCTGTAAGTGATAGATGTCGAACAGTATTTTGCAGGAGGGGCTATTTACGCCTTTGCAAATCATATACGTTTGATCAGAATTTTGCAAATACAGATCTGGAGAATCAGAAAGCGGTTCAAGTACCATTACCAAATCATGGGGTTCTAAAATTTCGGCTCCTCTTCGCAATGCTTCAATTACATTAGCATCTTGAACGCCTATGGGTAATCTTCTGTGGTATCCGCCGGGCACCACGGTCATCCATTTGGCATTGACCCGTTTGGCCACATCGACCGCTTTTCTACAGCCATCTAAAAATATATCGATATATTCCTGCTTGCCAGCGGCCAGAGTGTTCGCCATATTACCCCCCTTGTCGATTACGAATACGCCCATGGTCATATTGCGTTTTGCGAGGGTTTCGCCAATTTTGTTTTGCATCGCGATGTCGCGCCCCATCATGCCGTTGTCCTCAAAAGCGGTAAAGCCCTGGTCTGCCATGAAGTTTAATTGAGCAATGGGGTCGTCTCCTGCATGGTGCTTGAACATTCCTAAATGTGGGGCGTACTTTAGATTAAACTCATGTTTCAGGCTTTCTTTAGATCGATCAACCGCATATGCAAAAGTACCTCCTAATGATATTGCGCTACTTGAGAGTGCTGTTTTTTGTATAAAACTTCTTCTTTTCATATATGTTTTTTATAAGGACCATGCTTTGCCCTGGGTTAATTCTTCTAGGTTTCCACAAGGAATGTATTCTCCAGGAACCGGTAAATAGGCCAGTACTTTTTCGCCTACATATTCTGAGGATTTGTAGCCCCAGATTGTCATGTCTCTTACATTATTTGCAAAGGCAAAACAGGCCATTCTCTCACTCAACAAAGCTTCTTTTCCCTCTTCAATAGCCTCCTGGTATTCCTGAACCGCTTCGGAATTTATCAGATGCTCTGCCTTAGAGATTTTTAGAACTGCCGTTAAAATCGATTCTAAATCTTCTGGTGTCAGATCGGATGCCTTTTCTTTTCCGGAATCCTTTAGGGCTTTTTCAATAAAGTGGGTCATTGACATTTTAACAAAACTTTGTTGTTCTTTTTCCATGACCTCCTTGGCGAACTTGTCAATAAAAACATTCACTTGAAGTTCTGTGGCCGAAGGTGTATCTGTTTTAGGTATGATGATATCTACCAAATGGCCCAAAACCGAGCCTTCGTCTTTGGTGAAGAACTCAGGGGTCCATTCCAAGATGTTTTCGCTCTTACAGCTTTGCATTAAACTGATCAATGTAGGTGTGGCTACGGTATAACCCATGGCCAGTCCCATGTTTTTAAGTGCTTTTCTTCTATCCATTATAAAGTTCCTTTTTTAAGTTCTTTTACTGCATGGTCAGCAGCTCGGGCCGTAAAGGCCATATAGGTCAGTGATGGGTTTACGCAGCTGGCCGAGGTCATAAAAGAACCATCGGTCACATAAACATTAGGAACATCGTGTATTTGATTGTGCCCATTAAGAACAGAGGTCATACGGTCTCTTCCCATACGGGCGGTTCCCATTTCATGGATTCCCAGACCCAAGGCCCCGGGGTTATCTTTTGGGGTAACTTCGCGAAAACCTGCTTTTTCCAACATGTCTACAGCTGAAATTTTCATATCCTCGCGCATCTTCCATTCATTTTCCTTGAACTCGGCATCAAAGGTAACCGTTGGTAAGCCCCAAGCATCTAATTTATCATGGTCCAATGTCATTCTATTGTCTTGGTACGGTAGTACCTCGCCAAAACCGGTCATTCCCATATGCCAATCACCTGGTTTTAAAATAGCGTCTTTCAGTTCTGCGCCAAAAGCAAGTTCGGCTACGGTATCTTCCCAATTGCCGCGAGAAGCACCACCTTGATATCCAAAACCTCTTATATAGTCTTTTCGATTACTAGTGCCCCCCAAGTTTCTAAATCGAGGAATATAGACACCATTTGGTTTTCTTCCTTTGTAATATTTATCTTCGAAGCCATCGAACTTTCCAGAGGCTCCAACACCCAAATGATGGTCCATAATGTTTCGGCCCAATTGGTCTGAATCGTTGCCCATGCCGTTCGGAAAACGATCTGATTTCGATTGCATTAAAATCGAGGTCGATGCTACGGTCGATGCACATAAGAAAATGACCTTTGCCTTAAATTCAAAGGTTTCCTTTGTCACATTATCGATTACCTTGACCCCAGTTGCTCTTTTTGTATCGGCGTCGTACAATATTTCAGTCACTATGGAATTTGGACGAAGTGTCATATTTCCCGTGGCTTCAGCGGCGGGTAGTGTAGAAGAAAGGCTGCTGAAGTAGGCGCCAAAAGGGCAGCCTCGGATACAACGGTTACGGAACTGGCATCTGCTCCGACCTTCAAATTTTTTATTACTGTTGATATGTGCTGTTCTACCTACGGTAACTACCCTACCATCAAAATTTTCAGCTACTTTTTCTTTGAAATGCTCTTCAACACAATTTAAGGGCATCATGGGTTCGAATTGGCCATCTGGCAACTGGGGCAATCCAAGTTTTTCTCCTCCTACGCCTATATACCTTTCAACCTTATCATACCATGGTGAAATATCTTTGTAGCGAACAGGCCAATCCACGGCGATCCCATCGCGTTGGTTGGCCGTAAAATCGATATCGCTCCAACGATAACTGTGTCGCCCCCATTGTAATGAACGCCCGCCAACATGATAACCGCGCATCCAATCAAAACGCTTTGTTTCATTATAAGGGTGTTCCAGATCGTTTACGAACCACATCGCATTGGCGGCATTGGTGGTATAGCCTGTTCGATTTTGTTTTAGCTGTTTGGCCAAATCTTTCTGCGTGGGCTCTCCTTTATTCGGAAAATCCCATGGATCTTTGTTCGCCGTGACGTAGTCTTCAATGTGTTTGACCATTTTACCACGTTCCAAGACCAGTGTCTTTAGTCCGTTTTCACATAGCTCTTTGGCGGCCCAGCCACCACTGATTCCTGTTCCGACAACAATCGCATCATAGGATTCCTGCTCCTCATTGTAATAAAATGTGTTCATATATAAAAATGTTTATCCCCAGTAGTGGGTTTAGTACCGTAACGGTTGCTTACGACAGGCAGGTTTATGCCAAAATATAAAATTAATTCCTCTTATGATTTTCATGAGGTAATTTACTCTTTAAATTCTTTAAATATAAAATTATTTTTTTTACATTTAAACGCTATAGTTATTGAAAGAATTATACTGTAACGGTGTAGTAAATAATAAGTTTTAAAATTCAACAAATTAAACTATCATAAAATGACATTAAGAAGGATTATTCGGAACATCTCTATATCAGGAATTTTTTTATCGGTCGCTTTATTGGCTTCGTGTAAAGAAAACAAAAAAACGGATGCCGAAAATACAAAAACAACTGAGGCTACCACGGAAACAAGGGCTCCTTTCTTTGAGCTTTCTTTGGCGCAATGGAGCATTCATAAGATGATTGAAAATGATGGTGTCGACCCCTATACCTTCGCTGAAAAAGCCAAAAATTGGGGTTTTACAGGTTTGGAATATGTTAGTCAATTATATCCTGCCGATTTAAAAGATGATGAATATTCAGAAGAGGCTATGTCAGCCTTCGTAGAAAAATCAAATGCAGAAGCCAAGAAGTACGGTTTGAGGAACGTACTTATAATGATTGATGGGCAAGGTGATTTGGCGGCAAGCGATACTAAAGAACGTCAAGAAGCTGTAGAACGACATTATAAATGGGTCGATGCCGCTGCTGCTCTCGGATGCCATTCTATACGGGTGAACCTAAATGGGGAGGCAGACCCTGAAAAGTGGAAGAGAAACGCTATCGATGGTCTTACAAAATTGGCAGGTTATGCCAAAGGAAAAAACATAAATATCATAGTAGAAAACCATGGAGGGCTTTCTTCGAACGGTGCTTTACACGCTGCTGTCATGAAGGCAGTAAATATGGACAATTGTGGTACGCTTCCAGATTTTGGAAACTTCTGCATAAAAAGTGAGAATATCGAAGGTAAGTCGGAATGCACAGAAACGTACGATATCTATAAAGGAGTTGCTGAGCTAATGCCCTATGCCAAAGCCGTAAGTGCAAAATCCAATAATTTCGATGCAGATGGCAACGAGATAAAAATCGATTATGTAAAGATGCTTCAAATAGTTAAAGATGCCGGCTATACCAGCTATATTGGGGTTGAGTATGAGGGCAGTGAACTTAGTGAGGAAGCAGGTATTATAGCGACCCGAGACCTATTAGTCAAAGCGGCTAAAGAACTCAATTAACCTAACATAATTTCATGAAAGCTTTTTTTAATCAGTTATTTGATTACAACTTTTATTGCAATAAAAGATTGATTGAGGAATGCAATACCTTGAATGCGGTTCCTGAGAAGAGTATTGAGCTTTTTAGCCATATTCTCAACGCACATCATATTTGGAATGCCAGAATTCTCGGAAAACCTTATGAGTTTGAGGATTGGCATGTACATGAAGTAAAAGATTGGGGTGATATTCATTACGAAAACCAAAGAAGTTCTTTTGAGATTATTACCAATGCCGATACTTTTGACAAACGGATCGACTACGAGAATTCTAAAGGAAGGTTGTTCACCAATACGCTCCGAGATATCCTCTTTCATGTTATAAACCATTCTACGCATCATAGGGGTCAGATAGCCATGAGTTTTAGGAGTAATAAGATTGAGCCGATTACTACGGATTATATTTTCTATAAACGTTGATCAAGAAATAATATGGTTACTAAGATTAAAATACAGTTATCGGTAATGATGTTCCTTGAATTCTTTATTTGGGGAGGGTGGTTCGTGACACTGGGGTCGTATCTTGGCAGTAACCTTAATGCCTCGGGTGCTGAAGCCGCCATGGCCTTTTCGACTCAATCATGGGGTGCTATTGTCGCACCCTTTATAATAGGTTTGATAGCGGATAGGTATTTTAATGCAGAAAAAATACTTGGTGTGCTACATATTATAGGGGCTATTTTGATGTATCAGATGTCGTTGGCTACAGAGTTTAGCACCTTTTATCCGTATGTGCTGGGGTATATGATTTCTTATATGCCTACTATTGCCTTGGTTAATTCGATATCGTTCAATCAAATGACGGATTCGGCAAAGCAATTTCCATTTATTAGGGTGTTCGGTACCATTGGGTGGATTGTAGCCGGATGGGGAATAAGCTTGGTTTTTAAATGGGATTCGATTGAGAATATTGAGCATGGAGCCTTGGCAAATACCTTTTTAATGGTGGCGGTCGCTTCTGTAATTCTTGGAGTATTTAGTTTTACATTGCCTAAGACACCGCCTAGCGCGAATACCGGTGAGAAAATTACATTTTCCGATATTATTGGGCTTGATGCCTTGAAGTTGCTAAAGGACAGAAATTTTTTAACCTTCTTTGTTTCTTCGGTTTTAATATGTATTCCATTGGCGTTCTACTATCAGAATATTAGTCTTTTCCTTACTGAATACAAGGTCGAGAACTCTACTACTTGGGCTTCTTTGGGTCAGGTTTCAGAAGTTTTATTTATGCTTTTATTGCCGTTTTTCTTTAAGCGATTCGGGTTTAAGAAGACAATTTTATTCGGTATGCTGGCCTGGGTCATTCGATATGCATTATTTGCCTATGGCAATACCGGAGATTTATTCTTCATGTTAATATTGGGCATTGCACTCCATGGTATTTGTTATGATTTCTTTTTTGTTTCAGGGCAAATTTATACCGATAGTAAGGCAGGTCCTAAATATAAAAGTGCTGCTCAAGGGCTCATAACGTTCGCAACCTATGGAGTAGGTATGTTGATTGGGTATTATATTGCCGGGCAGATATCTGATATATATTTAACTGCTCAAAACACACATGACTGGCAAAGCATTTGGATTTTTCCTGCATTTTTCGCAGTGGCAGTATCTGTAATCTTTGCACTTTTATTCAAGAATGAAGAAATAACATATAAAACATAAAACATAGAATATAAATAATATGCCAAAAAAAATTAGACTAGGAGTTTTAGGAGGAGGCGGAGACTCGCTCATAGGAGTATTGCATCGTGTAGCATCGCACATTAACGATAATTACCAAATCACGGCAGCTTGCTACAACCCAGATTTTAAAGCAAACAAGGCCTTTGCACGTGAAATTGATCTGCCCTTAAATAGAATTTATATTGACTTCGAAACCTTTATAGAAGAGGAAATGAAATTGCCAGAGGATGAGCGTGTTCAAGTATGCGCTGTGCTGACACCAAACTTTCTCCATTTTCCGATGGCTAAAAAATTGTTGGATAATGGCTTTCATGTCATTTGCGAAAAACCAATGACTACCAGCTATGAGGAGGCTAAGCTTTTGCAAAAGGCTCATAAAAAGGCGGGAACGGTCTTTGCGGTTACACATACCTATACTGGGTACCCTATGGTGCGTCAAATGCGCGAGATGATTAAGGCAGGTGCTTTGGGTAAGATACACAAGGTAGACGTCAGATATTATCAGGGCTGGATAAACACAATCATTCATGACAAGAAAAAACGCTCTTCGGTGTGGAGGCTAGATCCCAAAAAAGCAGGTATTAGTTCATGTATGGGTGATATAGGCGTACATGCCTTCAATTTAATCGAGTATACCACAGGACTACAAATAAAGTCACTGCTATGTGATTTTAACTATTTGTATAAGGATAATAAGATGGATGTCGATGGCACGGTTCTCATACGCATGGGCGACTATGTAAAAGGAGTTATACGTGGCAGCCAGGTAGCCACCGGTGAGGAAAACGGTTTGGCCATTGCGATTTACGGTGAAAAGGCGGCTTTCCGCTGGGAACAGGAAAGACCAAACTTTCTTTATAAAATGAGTGATACCGAAGCGACCGAGATATATAAGCCCGGCCATGCCTACAATAGTAAATTATCATTGGATGGCACCAAGCTTCCCCCAGGGCATCCTGAAGGAATTTTTGATTCCATGGCGAACATATATTTAGGCGTTGCTAGAGCCATACGGGGCAGAAAATATAATGATGGTGAATTTCCGACGATGTTAGATGGGGTTCGAGGGCTTAATTTTATTGAAAGTACGGTAGAATCACATAAAAAAGGAAATATCTGGATAAAGATGAAGTCTGATTCTTAAATATTTGCGGTCTGATTAAAAAAGCTATCTGAAAAATAGACACGCTTGAACAAGCTAGTTCACCCTGTCTTTTCAGGTAGCTTTTTTATCTCTGAAAGACCTTTTCGAATTCTTGGCATACGATAATCATACTTTCACAGGGCACTCGGCCAAAAGATTCGAGTTCACGAGTGTAATAGTCCCAATGGGCCTTTTTCCAATACTCAAGACTTTTGTCTCCTTCTCCCTCAAGTCTTGCATAGGCAGCATCGATACTAAAATAAGGTTTCAATGTCACAGATGTGGTTCGGACAATGCACTGTGCTTTACCCGCCCAATTGGTAATCACCATAAAATCTCCAATCTTTGGCAGCTTTTCTTTTCGATGTTGCAAGCCTAGTAGTGATGATGAAGTAGTTTTTTTAATGCTCTTTTTTACCAATTCCGCACATTGGTCGGCATCTTTTTTAGTGTCGCAAAAATGAATGGTTTTTGGCGAATCGGCAAAGGCATCTTCGAGGTGGGCGTCTAAATAATCACCCCACATATTTCGTGCTGAAGCATTTTTCATAAAAAATTATGTTACGAACATCAATGATAATTTGGTTGCTGTTATTTCTATTAGGTAAAAACTATGATTATAGCGTGTGAATATACAAATGGAGATTGTTTTATATACATATTTCAGAAGAGCGGTCATTAATTCTGTTATGATGCCTCTCTTGATTCGATATTCCGTTGAAGTTTATAGAAAAAACATTTGAAAAAGTGGTTCTAAAGGCCGTTTTGGCACAACGACTATTACTCTTCCTATTTTATAACTCATGCTCTGTCTTCATTCGTTGTATATTTCTTGTTTTAATTCTACTGGTTTCCCTATATTTATAATCTCTCGAAAAAGAGGAGTCATAAACTATTTTAAGAAAATAAATATAAGGTTTATTATTTGCTTTTCACATCGAACGAGAGATTCAATATTAAAAATAGAAGCTGTACATAATGAAGACAATTAAAGGACCCGCTGTTTTTTTGGCGCAATTTGTAGATAGTAAAGCACCTTTTAACACGCTTGATGGCATGTGCAAATGGGCCTCCGATTTGGGCTATAAAGGCATACAGATTCCTACCTGGGAAAGTTTTCTAATCGATTTGGACAAGGCCGCTGAAAGTCAGGACTATTGCGATGAATTAAAGGGAACAATAAATTCTTATGGGCTAGAGATCACCGAGCTTTCTACGCATTTACAAGGGCAATTGGTAGCCGTAAACCCCGCATACGATCTTATGTTTGATAATTTTGCCCCGGATAGTGTTAAGAACAATCCGAAGGCGCGTACAGCATGGGCAATCGATACCGTTAAGAAGGCCGCTACGGCAAGTAGACGATTAGGACTTACCGTTCATGCCACATTTTCAGGAGCATTATTATGGCATACATGGCATCCTTGGCCACAGCGACCTCCCGGATTGGTAGAAATGGGCTTTGAGGAATTGGCCAAACGTTGGCTGCCTATCTTAGATCATTTTGATAAAGAAGGGGTTGATATATGCTACGAGATACACCCAGGAGAAGATTTGCATGACGGCGATACTTTTGAGCGCTTTTTGAAAGCGACGGGTAATCATAAACGAGTCAATATTTTATATGACCCTAGTCATTTTGTATTGCAACAATTAGATTATATAACGTATATAGATCATTATCATGAGTTTATCAAATCCTTTCATGTGAAGGATTCTGAATTTAATCCTACAGGAAAAAAAGGAGCTTTTGGCGGCTATAATGATTGGGGAGATCGAGCAGGAAGATATCGCTCTCTGGGCGATGGGCAAATAGATTTTAAAACCATTTTTTCGAAACTTACACAGTACGGTTGTGATGTATGGGCGGTTATGGAATGGGAGTGTTGTATCAAAAGCCCTGAACAAGGTGCTAGGGAAGGCGCTATTTTTATTCAAGACCATATCATTGAAGCAACAGAAAAAACTTTTGACGATTTTGCAGGAGCTGAGACTGATACCTCGGTCTTAAAGAAAATACTAGGAATTTAACTAATTACCTTGAGGCAGGCCTGCCTCATTGTCAGCAAGACCTATGAGGCATTAAAAAGGCATTAATCTTTTATATTTCGACGCAGACGTCGCAGTAGTAAACCCACTGGTGGGAATAAACAATCGAACATGAAAAATATTAGTACACTTGCCCTTATCCTTTTTATTGTAATCGGATGCAAAAACAAAGCTGAAAAAACTACTGAAGATGTTTCTTCTGGGCCTATGGTGAAAGTTGCCGCCCAAGAAGAATGGGCTGTTCTTTTCGATGGCACTTCTTTAGATGCCTGGCAACTATATCAGGGCGGAGCAATTGCCCATTGGAAAATTGAGGATGGGGCTCTGGTCTTTGATCCGCCAACGCCAGAGGAACTAAAAGGAGCAGAAGGAGAGGGGAAGAAGCACTTTAACCTTGCGACTAAAAAAGCGTATACAAGTTTTGTGCTTTCTATGGAATGGAAGATATCGAAAGGAGGCAATAGTGGCCTTATATGGGGTGTAAACGAGGATGAAAAATATAAAAAACCCTATCATACAGGAATGGAAATACAGGTGTTAGACAATAAAAATCATCCTGATGCTAAGAATGGCCCTACCCATCAGGCCGGTGCCCTTTATGATTTGGTAGCATCAACTCAAGATGTTACCAAGAACGTGGGCGAATGGAATACCTGTGTAATTACAATCGACCATAGGACCAACAAGGGCAGCTCTGTTCTCAATGGGGTCGAAGTAGCGACTTTTCCCGTGGCAGGTGCCGAACTTGACGCCTTACTGAAGGGGTCTAAATTTGATGGATGGGACGGGTTTGCACAATACAAAACAGGCAAAATAGTACTTCAAGATCATAGTGCTGTCGTGGCATTTCGGAATATTAAGATTAAAGAGCTTTAAGGGTGTCTCAAAGATAGCCGTAGTTTTAAGCCCACCTCGATAGTAGTGAATTCAGGGGTTCTGGGTCAAGGTATTCAGTTTTAAATAATAGTTAATTTACCAAATAGAAAAATGAAGAGTATAATCACTTTCGCAAGCCTACTGACCCTAGTATTATTTTCCTGTAAAGAAAGCCCACAGCTGGGTCCTTTAGAGGAAAAGGAAGCTGTAAGTCAGATAATAGAATATAAAGAGTACACCGGAGAGGAACCCACAAAACCCGAGGATACTGAATTTTATGAGCCCATAGTGCCTGTTGCGGTCCCAGGTATTAATGGTATGGCCCCAAGTGATGCCATTGTGCTTTTTGATGGCGCCGATTTGAATGATTGGGTAAGTGCAAATGATAGTACTGCGGCTATATGGCATTTGAACAAAGACGGGAGTATGACTGTAAATGACAGGACCGGAAATATTCAGACCAAGCAGAATTTTGGAGATATACAACTGCATATAGAATGGAAATCACCATTGCCTGCACAACGTGATAACCAAAACAGGGGCAATAGCGGCATTTTCTTAAACGGAATATATGAAGTGCAAGTGCTGGATCAGAATGACAACCCTACCTACATAAATGGTCAGGTAGGATCTATTTATAAGCAGCATGTGCCTTTGGTAATGGCCTCTTTGCCAACGGGAGAATGGAACACCTATGATATCATTTACCATATGGCGGAGTTCAATACTGAGGGTGCTAAGATAAAGTCTGGTACCTTGACCCTACTTCATAACGGCATCTTAGTTCAGGATCATGCAGAGATCAAAGGAACTACAGAAAATATAGGCTGGCCTAAGAACCCAGCACATGGTAAAGGGCCGTTAATGCTTCAAGATCATAGTGATGACAGCCGTGTGAGCTATCGCAATATTTGGGTACGTGAGTTGTAATTGCCGTACAATGCAACGCTAACAATTGCCTACCTTTGCTGCAAATAAATTGACGTATGATTCAATCCATGACCGGTTTCGGAAAGCATGTGGTGCAGCTTTCCTCAAAAAAGATAACGGTAGAAATCAAATCACTGAACAGTAAAAGCTTGGATTTAAATGCACGAATGCCTACGGCATATCGTGAAAAAGAGCTGGAGCTTCGAAAATCGATTGCAAGTTCCTTGGTTCGCGGTAAGATAGATTTTGGGCTATATGTAGAGTTTACTGGTGATGAAACCTCGGCGCAGGTAAATGAACCCGTAGTACGCCGATATATGAAGCAATTGAACTCGATTGCCGAAGGAGACGACCTTCGACTTTTAGAAATGGCCCTTCGTATGCCCGATGCCATGAAGACAGAGCGCGAGGATATTGACAAAGAAGAGTACAAGGCCATACAATCGGCACTTAAGGAAGCGCTTTTAGAAATTAACAACTTTCGTTCCGAGGAAGGCAGCGTACTCGAAAATGACTTTGCTGAACGGCTAAAAACCTTAGGGCAATTATTGGCCCAGGTCATAGCAATGGATCCCGATAGACAAGCCACTATTCGAGAGCGATTAGAAAAGGCCGTTAAAGATATAAAGGCAGATGTTGATGCCAACCGTTTTGAACAAGAACTTATCTATTACCTTGAAAAATACGATATCACCGAAGAAAAGGTGCGTTTGGCAAACCATTTGGATTACTTTGCCAAGACCTTGAAATCAGATGATTCAAACGGTAAAAAATTAGGGTTTATCGCTCAGGAGATCGGAAGAGAAATCAACACCATAGGTTCAAAGGCCAACTATGCGCTCATGCAACGTGTGGTAGTGCAAATGAAAGACGAGTTGGAAAAAATCAAAGAACAAATGTTGAACGTACTATGATGAAAGGCGGTAAGCTTATTATTTTTTCGGCACCTTCGGGTAGTGGTAAAACTACCATTGTCCGCTTTCTTTTAGAACAGCCTGAGTTGAATTTGGCATTTTCGGTGTCAGCGACTTCAAGGCCTAGGAGAGGTGAGGAAAAAGAGGGCCAGCATTATTATTATATACCGGTTTCCGAGTTTAAGGCACATATAAAGAACGAGGATTTTTTAGAGTGGGAAGAGGTGTATCGCGATAATTTTTACGGTACCCTAAAAACCGAAGTCGATCGCCTTTGGGCCCAAGGGAAGAACGTAATTTTTGATATTGATGTGGTAGGTGGACTGAGAATCAAAAAAAAATTTCCTGAAGAGACCTTGGCGGTTTTTGTAAAACCCCCAAGTGTTGATGAACTGAAAATACGCTTGAAAAAGCGCAGTACCGAAAGTGAGGATAAAATCAATATGCGTATTGCAAAAGCCTCTGTTGAACTGGCTACTGCCCCACAGTTTGATAAAATCATCAAGAACTATAATTTGGATACTGCCCTTCAAGAGTCGCATCGACTAGTGGCTGAATTTATAGGTCTCACAACCTCAAAGAAGGAAGTTTAAGCATGAAGAAAGTAGGATTATTCTTTGGCACCTTCAACCCCATTCATATTGGGCATATGGTCATTGCTAACCATATGGTAGAATTCTCAGACTTAGATGAGGTATGGTTCATTATAACGCCTATGAGCCCTTTTAAGACAAAGAAAACACTACTAGATAACAACCATCGCTATCAAATGGTTTTTGAAGCCGTCAAGAATTATCCTAAACTGAAGCCAAGTAAAATAGAATTTGATCTGCCCCAACCCAATTTCACCATCAATACCTTAGTGCATTTGGAGGAACAATACGGTAGTGACTACGCTTTTTCATTGCTTATGGGAGAAGATAATCTTAAAGGGTTTCAGAGATGGAAGAATTACGAAACCATTTTGGAGAATTACGCTATTTATTACTACCCTAGAATTTCAGAAGGAACAATAGCGGGTCATTTTGAGAATCATCCTGAGATACATAGGGTAGATGCACCTATTATGGAAATTTCATCGACTTTTATACGTAAGCACCATAAGAAAGGAAAGAATATCAGGGCATTGTTGCCTGATTGTGTTTGGACCTATATGGACGAAATGAATTTTTACAGGTAATAGCTTAGGTATTTTGCCTTATATTCTCCTCAATACGTTCTTCGGCCCAGATGAACGCACTCTCCAATTCATAAAAAACATCAATAGGTTTTACTACGAATATTTTTTCCAAAGAAACAATCATTCTTCGATACTTGTTTTGAGACACAACGGCAAAACCAATAAAATTCGGAAACATTTTTACCACCTCCCTTGATTCAATAAGATCCATCGAATAGGCGTGAAGCCGGTGTGAGATATAGACAAAAGGGGTTTTATCTTCATAAACTCTTTTGATGAATTGAATGAGTTCTTTTGAACTTTCTTTGGTCACATGAACGCCTTTGTAGAATTCTCCGACCACAATGTTTGGGTAAAAAAAGAACTTACCCAGGTCATGTTTGTATTCGACTATTAACTCTTGTGCTGCCCTTTTCATCATAATGCGCTAAAAAGATGATTAAATAAGATACGATTTTGCGGCAATGAATCGTGTTTATTGAGGTTCGGTTTTTGCCGGTGGAATCGAACTATCGTGTTTTTGATAGTATAATTCTAATAGATTCATGGTTGCGGTCATTAAATCCTTAGTTTCTAATAATAAAGAGAAGTACAAGGTTGTATTTTTCGGACTCGATTCTTCGGTACGGGTCCGCGCTACCTGCTTTTCTATTTTTTGGGAAACCAAATCGAACAGTTCATGCTTGTTCTCTAGAATGGCACCTATTTGTTCAAAGGATCTTTCGTCGAATGCTTTTTTGGTGCTGTTAAATATTTCTTCGAGCTTTAGATTTATTTCCTTGAGTTCCTTTATCTGAGTGTATTTTAATTTTTTGTGATTATTGTTAATATGTTTGTGGCTCACTTTGCCTATATATTCGAGCGATTGGGTAATGTCAGTCAGGTAGCCTAGGATATTGATATAGAAATTACTGGCACCAACACTGGCCTCATCTAGATTTTTAATAAAGTAGAAGATATGATCTCTGAGTTCATCTATTTCTGCGGAGAGTTTGGCTCCCTGTTTTTTGTTCTTTTTTAAGAGTTTAAGGTCTTGTTGTGCCAAGCCGTTTATTGAATTGGTATATATTTTATTGCTTCTTTTTATTACATTGGCAATATTAGTTGCACTCTCTTCTATCACACCTTGAATTGAGCTACTTTCGGCCTTGTTCAAAGAATCTTCTGCTTTTATTTCTTTAGACTTTTTATTGTAGGAAATGTAATTTCTTGCCAATAGCAATATAGAGGCGAATAGGAGTATGGCGATAGCGGCACCTTTACCAAAACTAATAAGGGCCAAGATGGTTCCTGAGGCTACGAAGGCGATAATGGCCGTTCCGAACCAACCGCCAATAACGTTGAGCACTCCTGCTACCCGATAAACAGCACTTTCTGCACCCCAGGCCTTATCTGCTAAAGAAGTGCCCATGGCCACCATAAAGGTTACGTAGGTGGTCGATAAGGGTAGTTTGTAAGAGGTAGCGATTGAGATTAATATACCTGCGACCATAAGGTTTACGGCGGCCCTTACCATATCGAAGGCCGGCATTTCATAGGCCTTATTCCTACTTAATGCGATTACGGGTTTGTTAAATTGGCGCGCTATCTTTTTTTTGATTGAAACGGGTACAAACGACGTGATTACCTCTGATGCGCCCAGAGAAAGTCGTACAATGCTCCTTGATAAAAAATTGGGCTGAAAACGTTCTTTAGTTGCTCTTTCACTTGAAAGATCTATTGAGGTTTTCAAGACGCTTTTGGCCTTGTCGGAAAACCAAAGGGTTGCTACCATGACCATGCCTGCAATAAACAACAGAAGGTTTGGGGTGGGTACTTTTGAAGAAAGCACATCCATGCTAAATTCAGTAGCCGGTATTCCCGAAGCCTCCCAGGCTTCATATGATTGCCAAGCAGCAATCGGTACTCCGATAAAGTTTACCAAGTCGTTACCGGCAAAGGCAAGTGCCAAGGCAAAGGTGCCTACGCCGATAATTAATTTATAGATATTAGTTCTTGTAAAATTCATCAACAGAAAAGATAGAATAGACCATAGGGTAAAATTTGCGGCGATTATAGCAATCCAATTTATTTCAAGGAAGGTCTTAATGGTTATGCCTCCGATTAGGTCAAAGCTCTCTCCTGCAAATGCAGTGCCTTTTATTCCTTTCATCAATATAAAATAGGTGATTGCAGAAAGTGCAGCACCACCGAACAATGCGCCCACCCATTTCTCTTTTTTCTCGAAATCGTAGGATAATAGTAATCTAGAGAGCCATTGAACTATTGCGCCGATAGAAAAGGCGACCACGACTGAAAGGAGTATACCAATGATAATCTCGGTTGCTTTCGAAGTATTTATATAGTTGACGACATCTGCAAAATTTCCGTTGTCTGCCCCAATTTTGATCAAGGCCATGGCAACAGCTGCACCTAGTAGTTCGAACACGATAGAAACCGTGGTAGAAGTTGGCATCCCTAGGGTATTGAAGAAATCAAGCAACAGAATATCGGTAATCATTACAGCCATAAAAATGAACATAATCTCATTAAAATAGAACTCACCGGGATTAAAGATCCCTTTCCGAGCGACTTCCATCATGCCACTTGATAAAATGGCACCAAGGGCAATTCCGACACTCGCAACAATCATGATGGTCTTAAATGAAATGGCTTTGGATCCAACTGCCGAATTCAAAAAGTTTACGGCATCGTTACTGACCCCAACCACCAAATCGGCAATGGCCAAAACAATCAATGCAATTATCATCAAAAGGTAAATATTGTCCATAGTTTCTTGTTTAAAGAAGTTGCAAATATCTATAGTACTCTCAAACACAATGTTATCTAAAGGTTATGTTTGGTTTAAAAATGCACATCGAATTGAAGGCGGTACATTAATTGGCCACTTTCCCCGTTTATACGAAGATAACTAAGGTCGGTTTGTACTTTCAGCTTGTGTCCTACTATATATTTTGAGAGCCCTAGGGTATACTGTTTTTCGTTATTTCTCACCCTTATGATTTTGTCAAGCTCGATATTGGTAAATCTACCAGATATTTCCCAGTGATGTTTGAGCATATAACCGGCTTGTAGGTTTAAGCCATTGCCGATTTGCACAATATCACCTGTCTCAGAGCCATCTGAATTTTTTGCGATTGGGTCTTTGGCGTTCCTATAGGCATATTCGCCCATAAGCGAAAAACCGTTGTATTTGAACATTGCATCTAAAAAAAAAGTGTTGATTGTAGTTTCATGAAAACCAATATCGGTGGTCATATATGATCCTTGATTGCTTCGGGTCCTTACCGCATTTTGATTGCTATTAAAGGTGGCAGACAGCATTAATTTGGGTTTTTCTTCGCGCATAAGGTCTCCTCCACGGTATTCTCCCTTTTTATTGAACTTTCCAAACGGTAATGCTTCGAGTCTTGCAGTGAATTGATGCCCGCCTAAATTTCCTGTAGTAACATTTCTTCCCTCTCCTTGAGAAATGGCCAGTTTTTCACGTACCAAAAAGTTGTTCGACAGTATAAAATGATGCCTCAATTGAATGCCGAGGTCACGGTCTATGTTAAATCTGCTGTTCAGCAAAGAACGATCAACCTGTTGTAGATCTGCTGAAGATATCACACGTTCAATATTTCCTGGAAGTTTGGCTTGACCGATCCATAGCTCAAAGTTCTTATAAAAGTTCCACATTACAACAGCATCTAATATGTATCTAGGGGCATTATTAGTGAATTCTGAGGCGCCTGAAATATCTCTGTTCGATAGTCCGAGTTCTAATTTATACTTAAGCCTTGGAGTGTATGCAAAGCCATTAAACTTAAGACGTGCCCTGCGCACCAAAAAGTTTTGTTCGGGATCCACAAGGCCTCTTTCTGGGCCTTCTTTCCAACTGGCGGTGGTCAAAAATTGCATTCGAGTGGCAATTTTCATACTCCAGGTACTGTCTTTGCCAATTAAATTAAAAAGGCCTTTGCCGAATTCTGGGGCATTGCCTTCTTGTGATAAACATAAAAAAGAAATGGATAGGGTAAGCCCAAGGAGCAAAGGATTAAATCTCATTTAGAATGTAGTTTTTGTCAGGAACAAATAACAAATAACAGACATCAATGTTAATTTAATGTTTCCAGAATGTTATTTCTAGCGTAGGGGAGGTATAAAAAAGAAGCAGCCTTGTGAAATGTAACTTCAAGATTTCTAAAAATAGTTGCAAAAACTGATATCTGTGTAAAATGGGGGTCTTTTTAAGACAAAAATAGGGATAAAGAACGGCATAAAGTTATTGTAATCTATATGATTAATTAGTAAACTATAGGCAATCTCAAGATGGTTTTGATGTCTGGACTACATTTTTCATGAATGTAAAAGCGGTTAATTAAAAAGAATTCCCCTAGGCTCTGCCTCGGGGATAGTCGGTTTCAAGAAATTTTTTATTGGCGTATCTTGCAACAATCTAAGAATGCATTATGAATTGGGAACAACTACTATCCTTAAAACGCAAGGGTGACACCCTTAAAAGACTGCGAAAAGAACAAGACGAGACCCGTTTGGGCTTTGATGTGGACTATGATCGTATTATATTTTCATCTAGTTTTCGAAGTTTACAGGACAAGACCCAGGTGATCCCGCTCTCCAATACTGATTTTGTGCATACCCGTTTAACGCACAGTCTAGAAGTTTCTGTGGTGGGGCGTAGCCTTGGGCGCATTGCCGGGAAGAAAATATTGGAAAAGCATCCACACCTCATGGAGGTACATGGCTATCAATTTAATGATTTTGGTGCCATAGTGGCCGCTGCAGCTCTTGCACACGATATAGGTAATCCTCCTTTTGGGCATAGTGGAGAAAAGGCCATTGGCGAGTATTTTAAAACGGGCAAAGGAAAAAAATACCAATCGGTTTTATCTTCTAAACAATATCAAGATATTATTGATTTTGAAGGTAATGCCAATGGTTTTAGGTTGTTGACCGAATCTAAAGAGGGCGTAGAGGGTGGTCTTCGCTTGAGTTACGCCACATTAGGGGCCTTTATGAAGTATCCTAAGGAATCACTTCCTAAAAAACCTACGAAGCACGTCGCGGATAAGAAGTTTGGGTTTTTTCAGACAGGAAAAAACGTTTTTAAAGAAGTGGCTGATGAACTTGGATTATTGCAGACAAGAACAGGCGGTGATATTTCTTTTGCAAGGCATCCGCTGACGTATCTGGTCGAGGCTGCGGATGATATTTGCTACACTATTATCGATTTTGAGGATGGTATAAATCTAGGGTTGATTTCGGAGGATTTTGCCCTGGAGTATTTGATTAAATTGGTTAAGGATAGTATAAATACCAAAAAGTATAATTTATTGGTGCATAAAGAAGATAGATTGAGCTACCTGAGGGCTTTGGCTATAAATACCTTGATCAATGATGTCATTGAAATATTCATTGCGAACGAGGAAAAAATACTAAACGGTACATTTGAATCTTCTTTACTGGACCAGAGTACTTATAAGGCTCAGATATCGGATATTATAGCATTAAGCGTAGATAAGGTTTATCAGTCGCAAGAGGTGATTGAAAAGGAAATAGCGGCGTACAGGGTTATTTCTGATATTTTAGAGGTATTCGTAGAGGCCTTGGTCAGAAAGAGTGAAGACAAAGCTTCTAACTACGATGCGCTTATAATCAGAATCTTGCCTGAGTCTTATAGGCGAGCAGATGCTGGTATATATGATATTCTTTTAAGAACCTCTTGTTATGTCGCGAGCCTTTCAGATAGTGCCTCGGTACACATTCATAATAAAATTATGGGTAGAGATCTTTAAACTCGTTTTAGGGCGAACTCAGGTTATTAGAGAATCTATTGTTTCCACGAACTATGGCACGATATGCCGTTTCATTGCTTTTTAAAGTCTACCTAAAGCGGAATCTCGACAAGAGCTGCTGTGCGCACTAAAAAGTCATGTTCTGTGATGTTTTCAATCAAGCCTCAACATGAAGATTAAATGCGTTCAGGGGCTTAAAAGTTATAGGAAACGCCAACGCCCAACAGTTGTTTGAACTGTATTTTTGGTTCGCCCGGATTTATGACTGTACCGTTGGTGTCGAACTCTCTGTCGAATACAATATCATCATCGTAGATAAGTTGTGTACCTATTGTAGTGGCAACGTATTTATTGATTTGAAGGTTTATGTTGAGTTCCCAATCGATGTCGATATTTCCAAACTTTTTAATATAGTCGGTATATAGGCTTATCCTTGATTTTAGTCCCATATTTTTGTAGACTTTGGTTTCCCATGCATTGGTTAATAGAAAACCAAATTCAAGAAAAACGTTCTCGCCTTGTTCAATAATATCTCCATTGGTATCCAATACCGCCTTTTGCACGCCAAAAGCGCCTTTGTCGGCCAAATCTTGATCTAGTACAAAGGTTGCTTTTTGTGTTATTGGTGAGATATAGAGGTTGAATCGCTGATCTGGGGTAATATACGATGTTCCTGCCCCCAAGAATGAGTAGCCTGGGGCCATGAAGCGAGATTTTGGCAGCGTTCGATCTGGATATTTGTAGCCGTTTGAAAATTGAGTATTAAAGTTTACTTTGGCCGAGTAGTACCAATTGCTTATGGTATCTCTTCGGTAGGCAAAGGTAGAACTAAAGCGAAAGGCATCATCGGTTTTACGTAATTTGCGTTCGTCTTGGGCATTTAAGCCATAGCGTAGTTGCATATAATTGTCCCACTGTATATACCTGAATTTATAGTTTCGTTCAAATCTCAAATTTCCTAGGGCCGCTACTGAATTGTTCCCCCCGGCGTTCCAATTCACAAAGGCCACCTCGCTTAAATTGATACTTAATTTGTTGATATTCGTCCAAAATGAAGGAACCCTGAATTTTTTAAAATGTTTGATCAGTGGTTTTGTCTGCTTGAAAGAAATGACCGGATTGACGAGATTTACCCCCCGCGGAATATTTTTTATTTTTCTCTGTACTCTACGTATTACAATAGTGTCTATGACCACTATGGTATCAAATTGGGTGGCTGGTGGTATAGTGTCCTGAGCAAAAGATATTTTGAGACAAAAAAATAAAAAAAACAGGAATACAGCATTTTTCAATGAGCTAGATTGCATTAAGAATTGTGTTTAGATGATTTTTAATAGATAGGGTATCGATTTTTGCAATTTGATGTAGTTCTTCGACACGGCCATGTTCTAAGAAACTATCTTCGATTCCAAAGATGTCGATTTTTTTAGAATAGCCCATTTTATTGGCAAATTCAAGAACGGCACTACCGAATCCGCCAGTTTTACAGCCGTCCTCAACAGTTACGATATGGGGGTATGTTTTAAAAATATTCAGTAACATCTTTTCGTCCAAAGGCTTTAGAAAGCGCATATTGTAATGGCCAATTCGCCCTATATCATTTAATTCTCCAAGGAGTTCAGTAATCGTATTTCCAATAGGTCCGATCGAGAGCACGGCAATTTTCGTACCTTTTTTTAACTCTACTGATTCCCCGATTTTAATTTTTTTAAAGGGGGTTTTCCAATTCTCAATACACCCCCTGCCCCTTGGATACCGTATGGCGATAGGCTGTGTCAAGCCTAATTGAGCGGTGTACATGATATTGCGAAGCTCGGTCTCATTCATCGGTGCAAAAATAAGAAGGTTGGGTATACAACGCAAATAGGCCATATCATACGCTCCGTGATGGGTAGCGCCATCTTGACCCACGATACCGGCACGATCCAGACAGAAAATAACAGGTAAATTTTGCAGTGCCACATCGTGGATGACCTGGTCATAGGCACGTTGCAAAAAGGTGGAGTAGATATTGCAGAAAGGAACCATACCTTCGGCTGCCATTCCTGCCGCCATGGTAACGGCATGTTGTTCGGCGATACCCACATCAAAGGCTCTTTCAGGTATTTCTTTCATCATATATTTTAAAGAACTACCGGTAGGCATTGCCGGGGTAATACCCACAATATTTTTATTTTTCTTGGCAAGTTCTACAAGGGTATGACCAAAAACGTCTTGATATTTAGGAGGTAGCTTCAAATCAACTTCTTTCTGCAGCTCTCCCGTATGGCGATCAAATTTTCCTGGTGCATGATAGGTGACCTGGTTTTCTTCCGCTTTCTTGAGTCCTTTACCCTTGGTCGTGATAATGTGTAACAGTTTGGGCCCTTGAACTGATTTTAATCGATTTAATTCGGAAAGTAAAGCGACAAGGTCATGACCATCGATGGGCCCCGAGTAGTCAAAATTTAGACATTCGAAAATATTCTCATCCTTAGCCATGCCTTTTTTTACATGGGTCAGATATTTTTTTAAAGCCCCTACACTGGGGTCTATGCCAATGGCGTTGTCATTTAAAATAATCAATAGGTTGACATCAGTAACCCCGGCATGGTTTAGTCCTTCGAAGGCCATTCCACTGGCAATGGAGGCGTCGCCTATGACCGCGATATGGTGTTTCTTTTTATTTTCTTTTAGTTTTGAGGCAATGGCCATTCCTAAAATTGCTGAAATCGAGGTAGAACTATGGCCTGTTCCGAAGGCATCATATTCGCTCTCACTACGTTTGGGGAAACCACTGATTCCTCCTAGTTGTCGGTTGGTGTGAAAGCGCTCCTTTCGGCCGGTCAATATTTTATGTCCGTAGGCTTGGTGACCTACATCCCAAATCAGTTTATCATTAGGGGTATCAAATAGATAGTGAAGGGCTATAGTAAGTTCGACCACTCCAAGGCTGGCGCCCAAATGGCCTTCTTTTACAGAGACAATATCAATGATAAACTCTCGGAGCTCTTGAGCAAGTCGGGGCAGTTCGCTCGGGGATAGCAGGCGAAGGTCTTGAGGAGAATCGATATTTTTGAGGAAACCCATTTGCACTACAAATTTAACGTCTATTAGGTATTCCTTGCTAGTTAATCTAAATAATATGTATTTCACCTTTAGTTATTTTGACAAACGTCAAAATTTCATTAGGTTGTGCTCAAATATATGTAATTAAATTACGGGGCCTTGCCATAAGTTAGCTTTAAGCCACTTAGTGGTGTGCCAGATTCACTCTCGAGTACTTAGGACTGTGTCAAAATAAAAAGGAATTTCCTTATTAGACTACCTCCTACCCTTGGGCCGAGCTAGTTTATTGGCTTTTAATCAAAATGAATTCCCTAGGCTCTGCCTCGGGGTTTCCGATTTACCTCTCCTTGTGAGAGCCTGCCTACCGCAGGCAGGGTCGGAACTTCCTTTTGCAGTTTCGGGAGAGGTAAAATACCAAATTTCGGTTTTTAGCCATAAGGTCAAAATGAAACAGGCGAAATACCCCTATGGCTCTGCCTCGGGGATAGGCGGTTTCAAGAATTTTTTTATTCCTTTAAGATGTCGTAACTATTTTATTTCCTTTTTAAATGGGCTAGTACCATTCACATAATTTGACACGATAAATAGTAGTATTTGACGACCAAACCAAATGTTTAGAATATGAATTTAGACTCTTTTGCAAAAACCTTTAGTACTGATGCGATAATAGATCATGGGACCGTAAAAAAGCATATTGAAAAACTGGCCGAACTGGATCGCTATCTTCCAAGATCACAATCCTTTATCTTGGTTCAAAATACATCAAGTCAGACCTATGAATTCGTTTGTGATAATTACGAATCTTTACTGGGGTATAAGAAAAAAGACATATTGAAAGAGGGTATGGTATTCAATATGTCGAAGATTCATCCTGAAGATCTTCCGAATTGGTTGAAAATAGTGAATGATCTTATGGTATTTACGATGAAGAACGTAGATCAGTCTGAACGGATCAATTGTGTTTATAGTTGGAATTACAGATTGAGAAATGCTAAGGGCAACTATCTCAATGTTCAGGTACACCAAACGCCCTTGTACTTTGATAAAGAGGGTAAACCGATTGTTGGTTATTCGCGGACTACGGTTATGGGCAATATAAAAAAGCAGCCGATGATAGGGGTTTGTAAGAAATTGAATAACAATAATGAGTATGAGACGCTGTATTATAAGAACTACTCCGAGAGATTGTTGATTGATAATTTGAGCAATCGAGAAATTGATATTGTAAGACTGCTTTCCAAAGGACATACAACAAAAGAAATATCATCAAAATTGAATATAAGCAACCATACTACGGCAACGCACAGAAAAAATATCCTCTCTAAATTAAAGTTCAACAGTTCAATTGAGATCGTTAACTATTGCAACGAAAATAACTTGTTCTGAGTTCTTTCATAGCGAACGGGTTTATTCTCTCATTGAGGGTTTACTTTCCTGAGGCTTGTACCGAGCTCGTTAATATCTGCCCCATTTGCTGTAAAAACCTTCAATCATTCTTGTTGGCAGCTTAAAGCTAATTTGATTATAAATCACCTCATATAAACTAGTTCATACTTCGACTTCGCTCTGCACAGCTTCAAAGTAATTTACCATTCAATGTAACATTATAAATTAATTCGGTATAACTATGGCCGCTTAAATATCTCATTGAGCACGAAAAATCGTGTTTTGTGTAAACCCTATTTATGTATTGACCCGGTTTCGACCTTAGGAACAGTGGTTTAGTTTAAATCTAGTCTTTGAAAAATACCCACTATTGGGTATTTTGTATCACGCTGATATATGCTAAGTTAGCACGACTCCTGAGCCTTAATTCACAACCTTAAATTTTTTGGACTTCATTTTTCTTTTGTCTTGGTTTTTCTAAACTGTCACATACAGTTTTAAGTGTTTTTTGATAACGCTAATGTGATCAAAATTTAATTTATAAGAAAAATGAGATACATTTTTTTAGCAGGCTTCTTTATGTTTGGTTTCTTGGTGATGAGTCAATCATACCCAGGCTTGTCTGATGACAATTATGGCGGAATACACGCGGTACTGGTAAACCCTGCAAATATTGCAGATTCTAGATTAAAAATAGATGTGAACCTATTTTCGGTACAAGCTACTGTGGCAACGGACTATACTACACTCACCTTTGATAATATCAAGAAATTTGGAGATGACAATTTTGCTCTTTCCCCCTTGCAAAGCAATACTGTTTTGGCTAATGTAGATGTGTTAGGCACATCTCTTATGTTTAGCATCAATGAAAAGAGCAGCATAGGAATTATCACAAGACTTAGGGGTATAAACAATTACAATAATATTAATGGTGAATTATTAGAAAGCATAGTAGATGGTTTTCCTAGCAATGATTTTTCTTTTGAACAAAGTAATCTAGATGGCACCACCCATTTTTGGGGCGAATTGGGGCTGTCTTACGGCAGGGTTATTTATGATTATGACGAGCATTATATCAAAGCAGGAATTACTCTAAAGTACTTGGTGGGGGCTGGTGTTGCCCAAGGCACTTCCTCTGCGTTAAGTGGAACATATGATGCTACAGCAAATACCTTGGCATTAGACGGTGATTTCTCTTATCTCATAAGCTTTGATGATGATGCCGATGAAACTGAGTTGATGAAAAATCTAAGTCCTGGCCACGGCTTAGATATTGGCCTTGTGTACGAATATAGATCACGAAATTCAAGATTGTCTGATGTAGGTGATAACCCTAGAGCAACCAACAAATACAAACTAAAGCTGGGTCTTTCACTACTCGACTATGGGGCCATTACCTATAAAGATGTAGAACAGACCGTGTATGCTCTTAATGGTACGGTAGCTGGAAATGAAGTAGAGGAGGACTTTATCGATGCCTTGGACAATAATTTTAATAGTACAACAACATCAGGAGATGTTACCATTGCTTTGCCGGCGTCTTTGAATTTTAGTTTGGACTATAACCTTCTTCATCGGGTTTATATCGGCCTAAACTACAACCAAACCCTATTGAAAAAGAATAGTTTTTACAATAACAATCGGTTGAATCTGTTGACCCTTACCCCAAGGTTCGAGACTAGGTTTTTTAGTGCCTATTTGCCTATAGGGTATAGTAAAGTGGGAGGAACGGCAATAGGATTTGGATTACGAATGGGGCCGCTTATGATTGGGTCAGGAAGTATTATATCGAATCTCACCTCTAAAAAGGCACAGTCGGCCAATATCTTCTTGGGCTTGAAAATACCCATTAACCACAAGAATAGATGATTATAGTTAAAACTAGACCATAAAACAACTAATAGAGAGCATCAATATGAAAGGAAAATTAATTTTGATTTTATTACTTCTAGCGTCTGTTTTAAGTAGAGCTCAAACCACGTTTATTTCAGAAGAATTCGAAGCATTTCTTGTTGCAGAAGGAACAGATTTATCTCCTAATAGTGGCGATGTGCTTATCTCCAGAATAGATGCGGTACAAGAACTAATTATTGATGCAAGCTGGAATATAAATTCACTTGACCTTGAATATTTTGCAGATTTAGAAAAAGTAGAGGTTATAGGAAACCCGATATCATCAATAAGTTTTCCTGATAGCCCAAATCTTTTAGAAGTGTATTTTAGAGATGTTCCATTGACAAATATCAATGTTGCTAGCAACCCTAACCTAATAAGTTTGACTATTTATAATGCCAACCTTACTGGTATCAATACGCTTAGCAATGGATTATTAGAAACGCTAATTATACACGACACAGGTATTGGTAATATAGATATATCGGCAAATACAAGTTTAATAACACTGTCATTGGTGAATATTGGATTATCGACTATCACCATTCCACCGGTAAATTCTATTACCTATATAGATTTAAGTAAGAATACAGGGTTGACCAGTATCGATGTAGCTGCCCAAAATGATTTAGTAGTTCTTATTCTTTCTGACACTTCGGTGCAGGTTCTTGATTTAATTTCGAAAATTGAATTGGTCGATTTAAATCTTCAAAATAATAGTGCACTAAGAGAATTAAGCATTTCGGATTCTAAATTGACAAATCTATTTTTGTCTACCAACACCAATTTAGAAAAAATAGACCTCAATGGTAATACTACCTTAGCAAATCTTGTGTTGCCGCCGGTCAATGCTGCTTTGAAAATATTGAACATTAGCGCCTCTGGTAATATTACTGCTTTAGATGTTGCTAATAGGACAGAACTAAGGGAGTTGCGAATTTTTGACTTGAGTACAACAAGCCTTTCGGTCACGGGGCTTCCAAAATTGGAGGTTTTTGAAATGGAAGAAATTCTTCCATTGACAAACTTAATAATTAAGAATACACTACTTGCAGAAATTGACTTGACAAAAAACAACGGAAATTTAGCGCTTGTTGAAATTGAAGATAATGCTGAACTCTCAAACATCATATTACAGCCTGTAAACAATCTTAGCTCCTTAACAAGGCTCTCTGTACCTAGAAACCCAAAGTTGTCAAGTTTAGATATCACCCATTTAACATCACTTGAATTAATTGATGTTGGGGGAAATGTACTTTTGTCTGTTCTTGATTTGCCCTCATTACAGAATGGTAGCACCCCAAGTAATCTAGAAATACTTGAAGCTTTTAATGACACGCCAATTGAGGTTTTTGATTTTAGGGCCAACCCCAGTTTAACAAGGGTTGGGATAACAAATACCCTAAATGGGGCCTTAAAATCTATTTTTTTAAATAATGGGAATAATGCAGCTATTACCGACCTTCAAATCATAGGCAATTACCCCTCACTTTCCTGTATTCAAGTAGACAATGTTGTCAATGCAGAAACAGCCACCACAAATGGAACTTGGGTAAAAGATGCGTCTGCCAATTATAGTACAAATTGTGCTGTAGCAATTACTCTTATTCCTGACCCTAATTTTGAGGCTTATTTAGCCCTTCAAGGTTGGGATAACAACCCAGCATTGGGGCAAGTGTATACCGCAGATATTGAAAATAGAACCAGTTTAAATATGGCAGGCTTGGTGATAGGTAATATTATAGGGATCGAAGATTTTACAGCACTAGAAACCTTAGATGTAAGCAATAATAATCTGGTAAACCTTTCGCTAATAAATAATACTAATTTGGTTACAGTTAATGCGAGCAATAACAATATCTCGGGAACCATAAATTTTGGAAGCAGTGTGTTGGTAGATCTTGATCTTTCATCTAACCAAATCAGTGCAATAGGTGGTTTGGGAGGGGTGCCCAATCTAAAGATTTTTAATATAAGCGATAACCCCACATTAACTAGTTTAAATTTTAATGGCGCATCGAATATTGAAGAAATTAATGCTAAGGATAGCCCCCAATTGTCATCATTGCAAAACCTGTCTACTTTAGGAAGTTTAAAGACATTTAGCTTGAGCCAATCACTGCTTACAAGTATAGACTTTAGTCAAAATTCTAGTTTAGAGCAGCTCGATATTTTTGACAATACCAACTTACAGACCATTACCATATCGCAAAGCGGAAACCCTAATTTACAACGTGCCTCTTTTCCAAGTAACAATCTGGCGAACCTCGATGTGACAGGAATGACCTCTATTACAAATATCGATGTCAGTGACAACCCTTTGACCGTACTTAACATAGAAGACCAAGTAAATTTAGAATATTTATCCACCTATTTATCGGGTATTACCAGTGTAGATTTAACCACAAATACAGGCACTTTGGTAGAAGTTATTTTAGGAAGCTCACCAAATAGCAATTTAACAAATCTTAATTTAGATAACTCAAATTTAATTTATCAAGACTTTCTGCTAGCAACAGACAATAACCCTAGCCTTAATTGTATCAAGGTAAATAGCGTTTTTGATGCAACTGAGGCTGTAAACCAAGGGTACTGGTCCGTTGATACTAGTTTGTTTAAAACAGATTGTGCTGTCCAGCCACAAACCATAAGCTTTGTTCAAGATTTAACCGGTTTTGAGAAAAACTTTAACCCCACACCACAGTTGATAATAAATGGTGATATCACTACAGCCAGTACCATAACCATTACTGATATAACCAGTAGTTATTCAGATGCCAATGTGTCAACGGTTATTAGTGATTATACGTTTAATAATGGTTCTGATATTATAATTGCCATACCACCCGGTACTTATAACAGTACTACACCTATTGATATTACTAGCTTGATAATACAAGATGATGCTGTTTATGAGAGCAATGAATTTATAGGGTTGGAGCTGATTAAACCAACAGGCGATCTAACATTGACAGGAAGCACCAACATTTTTCGATACACTATTTTGGAAGATGATTATATAGTAGAAATTGCAGGCTTACAAAACGCTGTGGAAGGAGGCGCCAATGGGCAATTTCAACTTACACTTTTAGATGACAATGGGCAGGCCGTACCGAATGAAACGGGCACTGATATTACGATAAACTTCTTAGACGAAGGCAATGCCATACGGGGTACAGATTATTCAATAACTGGTGGTACCATAGTAAATGGCTCCAGTACGGGTACAATGAATATCATAGCTGTCAATGACGGTATTGTAGAAGGCGATGAAGAAGTTAGAATAGATATACAAGATGGTACGGCATATACTATCAATGCCCCAGAAAGGTCCTCTATAGATATCATTGACAATACTGGGGGAGGTGCCACTTTTGAAGCCGAAGTGGTTGTACTAACAGACATTCAAAACACACTAAATATCAATGAAGGGAATAGAGATATAGAATTACAGATGTCTATACCTAATGCGGCTACAGGCAACCTTATTGTAGATTTTAATATAGAAGTGGTAGGAGTTTCGGCTACGGCTGGTTCAGATTTTACAAGCCTTTCGGCAAATGAAACATTCACCTATGAGTATTCTAATGATGGGCTGACCGTTTTTACTATTGGAATTCTAGATGATGTTCTGTTAGAGGCAAATGAGGAATTGCTAATTCGTATTAGCAACCCAACAGATGCTAGGGTAAGCCTTAAAAATGCCGATACCAACGGGAATCTTGAATTCGCCATTACCATTATTGATGATGAGGTGGCCAATGCCGTACTCACGGCTATAGGTGGTATTGAGGGAGGGAATGCCCGTTTCACGGTTTCTTTAGAAAATGGTAATGGCGATCCAATAGTCAATACTACAGGCAGTGATATTTCTTTTGATGTTCAATTGACCAATGGCACAGCAACAACGCCAGATGATTATGTAAATATACCGTCGAATACAAAAATAACAATTGCAAGCAATGCTGTAGACGGTTTCATAGATATTGCCCTTGTCGATGATACAGACGAAGAGGCACAAGAAAATTTTAGTGCTACGATAAGCAATCCAAGCCATGCCAATAGTACCATATCGCAGGCTACGGCTATGGCTGCCATTGCCATAAGTGATTCCCAAAATGATAACAATCCAAATATTAATGCAGGAGATATTCATGTGCTTTCACAAAACCAATCATGCCCAGATGTTGCTAGCGGAGAAATTTTTATTATCGTCTCTAAGGACTATACGTATACTATTACGGTAAGCAGTACACTGCTTTCTGCACCAATACGGGGTGAAATTATCTATTCAGAAACACAACTAATGCGTTTAGATAATTTGAACCCAGGGGCATATGAAGTATGTGTTACTATACCAGAATACCCAAATTTTGAACAGTGTTTTACTGTAAATGTACAAACGCTGGAAAGCGTCGTAGTCGATGAACAAGGAGTAAGCTTTTCAGAACAGTTGGTGTCCTATAATGTTCAGGGGAGTACGTCTTATAAGGTGAGGGTCAATGATAATACGTATACTTACGAATTTGAGACCAACCATTCCAATACCATAAAAATACCCTTAGAGATAGGTAATAATAAGGTGCAAATAACTGGGCTTTCTGATTGTCAAGGTATTTATACTGATGAAATTGTAATCGGCCATATCACGGCCCATCCTAACCCCGTCATTGAAGAACTTCATTTAAACGGCATATTGGCTTCTGGTTCTGGTACTATAGCTATTGCCAATGTCGCCGGGGTAACAGTGAGAACAATGCAAGTTTCGATTGCCAACGGAAAAATAGAAGTAGATTTTAAGGGTCTTAGTAAGGGGCTTTATTTTGTTTTCTTAACAACTGAGAAAGAAAATATTGCGTTTAAAATAGTAAAAAAATAAGCCATGAAGAAGTTAACTATAATCACCCTTTTTGTACTGGCTAGCAGTCTAGTTTCCTGTGAAGGTAAGTTTGAACCCCATAACCCCCTTAATGGCTTAGCAGCGGTTATGTTAGAATTTCCCTATAACAATGAAATTTGTTTAGAAGGGTATACCCAAGATGGCAAAGCGGAAATAGAAGTCACCTTTAAATGGTCTGCTGTAGAGGGTGCGGATAGTTATGGTATAGAGGTTCGTAATACCACCGATACGGCTGATTTTCTAGATAGAGAGCTAACAACTAATGAGGTTAAAATCCTATTACATACAGGCACCTTATACAGTTGGCAGGTATATTCTATCAACAAAAATCAAGAAACAGAAAGTGAGACATGGAGCTTTTATACCCAAGGGGTACAGGTGAATAACTATGTGCCTTTTCCGGCAGTTATTTCTGTGGTTGACAAGCAAGGCGCCGTAGACATAACATGGCTGTCTAAAGATTTAGATGATAATATTGTCGGTTATGATGTGCATATATCACGCGAAGATCCCCCCAGTTTGTTTATTGAAAATACCACCGAAACAGCATTGACCAATTTTACGGTAAGCAGTGGTCTAACCTATTATATCGTGATAGAGACCAAAGACGCTTTGGGCAATAGCTCCACGGCAAAAACAAGTTTTGTTGCACAATAACACACTTTAAAAATAAAACTCATGAAAACAAAAGTATTCTTACTTTACCTACTCGCATTTTCTGTAGTGTTGGCTTGTGTGCCTAGTAATGGCACGGATGATGACCAAGGCGGTGGAGAAGGCTCAAATAAAGGCATTAAAACCATTATAGAAATAGAAGGAGTGACTTCATTGATTTTCTCAGAACTAACAGTCGTTTCATTGGAGAATTCGTCAAGTATTGATGAAGAGGGTCGTTTTACGAACATTGATGTCAATAATGATATTGAAGAATTACCAACACTATTTTCTAGAAATGAAGAAATTTTGTTTGGTTATTTTCCAAGTGCTGCAGAGGGTAGTTCAGTCTCAATGGACGATATTTTGCTTTTTTATTTTAAACTCTACTCAGAGATAGCAATACGAAATATTTCCAACACCAATTTATTGCAATTTATTAAATCTGATGTTAATTACAGTAAAATAAAAGAACTAGTAGCTGCAAGTTTAAATACAAATACGTCTCCGTTAGATGATGATGAAATAATCAGCCTCTTTAGAGAAACTTCCTTCTCCATAATTGGAAGCAATATAACAGGTAAATCCAGTAGCTCCAAAAAGGATATAGTGGGGGAGTTTCAATTTAGTTATTCTAGGAATGGGGAAATACTTTGGCCAGAAGAAGTGCCCTTATTTGCTTCGGTAGGTATAGCAATAGCAGCGGAAGAAACTGGTAATATCTTATTTGGCCCACACATTCTAAGGACTAAAAGTTTAATCTTAAGTCTCTCATCGTTTTTGAGTTGGATTGATACTCAATTTTATGAAGAATTACCTCAGTTCGGAAAAGTAAATCTAAAGGAAGATGGCGCTTATACCATTTCATTCAGCAATGGAAATACATCAAGGACAGGAAGCCTTGAAACAGCGGTAAGATTGCGAAATTATAGATACTTTGCTGTGACCAGTGTAGGGATTGCTATGCCCATAGGATTAAAGACCTTGGCAGGAAAGGCTAAATGTTATGAAAGCGTTGAAGCCTTGTTAAGAACTTCACAAGACTTTGCAGGGAATCTTATTTTGAAAAATGAAAACCCTAATGCAGGAGATTTGCTTAAATATATAAAATCACTCAGTGAAGTTTTATATGGTTCTACAAAATGCTATCTGAGTAATTCTAAAGGAGCCGATTATTTCCCCCTTTTAAAGAAGTCAGTAATAAAGAGACTTAAACTAGCTGAAGATATTTCCGAGTTAGTATTTTTTTCAAGAGACTTTTTTGGCTCTAATATATCAGGGTTAGAAGAGCGTCATTTTAGCAACAATATTTCTTTTGGGGAACTTAAGGGCACTAGTATAAGCGAACAAGAGTTTAGAGGAATGCCAGGGCAGGAATTTGCCTTTGAAACCCTAATTGAAGAAAGGAAGAACATATATGTTATAGATAGGAGTTTGTTCTCATCCAGTTTTACGTTAAAGCAAAACTTTGTACCCGCAGAAGGTTTACCCTTTAATCAAACGCTCAATACGGGTGATGCAACTATAAACAACAATCCAATTGAAACAGATGCAGAAGGTAAATTGGTTTCTACCTATAACATGGGAGAACAGGATTCCCAAATTGATATAAAACCTGCTTTTGAGGGTAGCGAGTTAAAAACTATTGCTGTGGATTTAATAAACGGGGAAATCAACATTGTTGGAACTTGGATTATAAATCTTTCCAATGTTACTTGTGAAGGTGGTTCTGCTTTTCCCGCTACATCTTCTGGGCTTGTATTCGCTTCCAATGGCACAATAAATGCAACTGATGGTACCACTGGCACCTATGTATTAAATGAAAATCAACTATCATTTAACTTAAGTAATACTTTGGACAATGAAACCGATGTTTGTGATAATAACACACAAACTACAATATATCAGACAAATACAATGATGTTTACAGGAACATATAGTGGACGAAATATTGATGGTATACAAAGCTTTAATGGCACCTTTAATTTTAATCATAAAGAATTTTACGTTTCTGGCAACACTACTTGTTTTTATGACATTAATTTTAATTGTAGTGGCCCCGTAATTTTGTATGAATTTACAAACTAGTTACGAACAACAATGGTAACCGTTGTGCCGCATTAGTTCCCATTAATTTATGACTAAGAAAACCATTATGAAAACAAAAGTATTCTTACTTTACCTACTCGTATTTTCAATAGCATTGGCTTGTGTGCCAAGTGCTGGTACAGATGATGACCAAGGCGATGGGGAGATTAATAATGGAGGCAATACTACAGAAAGGCCTATAATAGAACTCGCTCCCGAAGGGTTTTCAAATATTGGTATTACAATAGAATTACCAGAAAATGCGAACTACAAAGCAGATGAACTTGTAGTTTCTTCCTTATTTACTGAAAATAGTGCCATTAAAAATACTTTTGGTGTGGCGCAAACCTTTTCTGGTAATGCTTTTGAACTGGTTTACGCAGTTAATACTAAAGGAGAATTATTGCTTATGAGTTTTGTGAATCCTTCAAAATCTAAAGAAGTAGTATTGAATGCAGAAAGCACTGCCATAGCAATGGTAATGCTTCATCCTTGGACAATGCATTTGTCAGTGAAAGCAAAGGAAGAAGCAGTAGAACATATAATAGGCCTATCCGATTTTAATTCTTTTAAGGCTCGAATAAGTAATTCAATTGCAAATAATAATATAGATTTCGGACCTACAAATACCATTTTGACTAGTCTAAATTCTTTGCAATCTAAATTGTCACAGCAATACATATCTGCTAAACCCGTGGCTCCATTATCTATTACCTATGGAGAGAAAAAAGTATCTATCAGAAATAATAGGAGTAGTATGGTTTATGGTATGCGTGTTTATGATGAAGAAAATAACCCCATAGGGAAACCTATTTACACTTATGGCGTTAACAAAAGTGTATTTTCCTTCTCAAATGCAATAAATTTAATTCAAGGTAATTTTGACATATTTCAACCTACAGACTATATAAATATTCCTATTGAAAGTAAAGGTAAACATACAATAAAGGCAACAAGTGGTTCAGTTTTGGATGGTACAGAAGAAGGTAAAGGAGCTGCATTTAGAAATAGTTTAGAATTATTATCAAATATAGTAGGCATATTTTCCTCAACTTTAGGTCAAGTTTTTAAGAATGCCCAATGTGGTATTTCAATAGGGTCATGGGCCTATAACAATCTAAAAACTGGCATAAGTTTACTAGTTCAGAATAAAAAAACTCCAAAAGAATTTTTAAGTGAAGCAATAGCTATTATAGGAAAAAATTCTTCTGGACTTTATGATATAGCAAAAGAATGCTCTAAAGTACCAAAAAATAGTATGACTCAAATTTTCAAAGCCATGAGCATTATAAGTAATTTAGAAAATGGTATAGTTACCTCTTTAAATATATTTGATTGGATGTACTATGATTCTAAAAGAGAATTTTGTGCGATTTTGGATGAGTATAGTGATTTTGTTGACTGTATTGATATTCAAATTTTAGAAACCAATGTAGATTTTGGAGAACAATATGTTGACTCCAAATCGTACAAAAATATAACTATTGTTAATGAAGGTGATGATATAATTTTTACCTTATCACTTGGCATTCCGGGAAATAATAGCTCAAATCCTAATAGTGGAATAAGGAATAATTATTATGGATTTAATTATATTTATGATGGTAGTGGCGTTGGAGAATTAATTGAAATGAAAACAGGTGAAACTAAAATTTTAAGAATAAAGTTTGAACCCTTGGAGGTTAAAAATTATGCAAATAGCTCTTTTTGGTTAACGCAAATTATATTCGGACGCTTTATTACTAGAAGGGATAAAGACCAAGTATTTTTAAGTGGAAAAGGATTAAAAAAACCAGAATAAACTTTAAAAAATGGCATTCAAAATTATAGATGTCAATACCTTGAGAAGTGATTTGAGCCAATAATAAATAACTTTTTTATTCCCACCAGTGGGTTTAACCTGCCTTTGCCTTCAGGCAGGCCTGCTCCGAGGCAGTTTACTTTACATAGGGGTGTTTTCAATAGTATTCCCTGAGTTACTACTAGTGGTTCTTAGGAGAAGCCTGTGCGCTTGCCTTTCCTTTAAAAGAGATAATATTGTGTTCGAATAAAAATAAGTTTAAGTAAAAACCTCAAAATTATATAATGCTACTACCCTTCGATGATACCTATTACATGAAAAAAGCCTTACAGGAGGCAGAATACGCCTTTGAGAATGGTGAGATTCCCGTTGGGGCGATAATTGTAGTTGAAGACAGGGTAATCGCTCGTGCTCACAATCTGACCGAGCAATTAAATGATGTTACCGCCCATGCTGAAATGCAGGCCATTACGTCTGCGGCCAACTTTTTGGGGGGTAAATACCTTCAGAACTGTACCCTTTATGTGACCTTAGAACCTTGTCAAATGTGTGCCGGCGCCTTGTATTGGAGCCAGATTTCAAAAATTGTCTATGCTGCCACTGACCCCGAACGGGGCTGTGGCGCTATGGGAACAAAACTACACCCCAAGACTAAAATTTTAGGGGGTGTACTAGAAAATGAAGCTTCGGATCTCTTAAAACGCTTCTTTGCTCTAAAACGAAAAATAAAAGGTAGCGAATAGCACGTTCTACAAAGAACTAAACCTGCTCGGCGATTCATGCTGGCAAACCCTTGTTATGGGTAAAAAGGAGAACTATGTAGTGAGAAGTCTTAGCGAAAGGCTACAGTGACCAGCGAACAACCAACAAAGAATAGAAAGCGGAAAATGGCTTGTCGATGCGTTGTATCTGGTCTATTATCTTGTGTCTAACAGCGCAGCGGTCTTTTGTCTTTAATTGAATGCCGAACTCAATTCTATTCAAGAATATAGCTATACCGCCAGCTGCACTTGAGCGGCAACTATTCCTTTGCGCCCTTCTTCCTCTTGATATTCTACTTTGTCACCTTCGTTAAGTTCAGTTCCGTTCAATGCCGTTGCATGAACAAAAATATCTTTTCCGGTCTCGTCGTTGGTAATAAATCCGAATCCTTTAGATCCGTTAAAAAATTTTACAGTTCCAGTCATATTGATGAAAAATTTAAAATTTAAACAGACTCTAATGTATACTTTTTTGTGGAGACTTAGGTAAAAATAACGAATAAAAAATGTTGGAGTTTATTGATTTTCAGGTTTTTCTATCTCCTTCCCCTGCATTTTTCGAATATTTTCCTCGGTCAACATATAGTCCTTCATATTTTTGCCTTTGCTCTCCTTGAACAGAAAAAGAGGCATGGCCACCAAGAAAATACCGGCCGTACCAAAGCCGATACATTTATTGGCCAAAACCATTTCGGCCTCTTCCAAAGTGAAACCATAAATAATGGCTGCTACAGAGGCAAGGACCACGAATACGACGATGTATTTTAATTTCATACTAATTCAATACTGAGTTTGTATCATAAATCCGAGAAAAGCTATTGAGATACACAAAGGAATAAAAAACTGTGTATCGCGCTTTGCGAACTTGGTAGATGTAATTTTTTTAAAGATACCGATATATTTAAAATCACCGACAGATCTCAATAAAAAGATAGAAGGTATGATCCAGCCGCCGTACAATACTAACCCATTCCCAAAGGGGCTTTGGAAAATAGCTATTTTAAAGGCATAGAAAAACGCGAAAAACAATAATCCAAGACCTACAATAATTGAAGAGGTGATTTTTGGATGAAGAACTATAACTCCTTTTTCAGTGGTCGGAAGTGCTTCGTTAGACCCCCATCTACCGCCTGCTGCCCAATAAAAATGTAGTATTGAAAGGCTGAGAAAAATAAGGATCAATATGATTCCAAAGAGTATAATCATACGACAAACCTATTTGGTGAAACTAATCAACTTTCGCCTATAGACGGTCAGCAGTTTTGATTTTGAAATAAAACCATGGTATTGCCCATTTTTGATTACGGGAAGATTCCAGGCACCACTGTCTTGAAATTTTTGCATTACTTTTTCCATAGTATCCGTTTCATAGAAAATGTGTTCTGGCGCATTGTGCATATAATCCCCGACTATTGTGGTGTTGTACAATTTTTGGTCGAACATAAATTCCCTGATATCATCCAATAGCACAATGCCAATAAATTCTTGCTTATCATTGACCACCGGGAACAAATTTCGTGTAGATTTAGTGACTGCTTTATGTAGCATGTCACCTAATGACATTTCAGGGTAAATAGTGATAAAATTGGTCTCGATTACCTGATCCATGTTCAGCATCATCAATACATTTTTGTCCTTATCATGAGTCATAAGTTGCCCTCGTTTAGCTAATTCTGATACATAGATATTATGGGGAACATATTTTTTGGTGATTAAAAAAGAAATTGAAGCGACGATCATCAAGGGCACAAAAAGCTCATAACCCCCCGTAATTTCAGCAATTAAGAAAATTGCGGTCAAAGGTGCTTGCAGAACACCGGCCATTAGTCCTGCCATACCGACCATGGCGAAATTTGTTAATGATAATTGGTGGTTGAATAGATTACTGTAATTGATAATCATGGCAAGCAGATAACCAGAAATACTGCCCGTAAAAAGAGTCGGAGCAAAAACGCCCCCAACGCCACCTGCCCCAAAGGTAAATGACATGGCGATTACCTTAAAGGCAACCAAGCCTATAAGAAGTGCTGCTATGCCCCAAATATTATCGGTGGCCAAATCAAAAAAATTATTGGTGATAACCTCGGCAATATTCCCTTTTAGTATGGCATTGATGGTCTCAAAACCTTCACCAAAGAGTGGGGGTATGAAAAATACGATGACCCCTATAACAACGCCTCCAATCAGCAAGCGTTTATAAGGGTTTTCAAAGCGCTTAAAAAAGGTGTCGACGGCAAAATATACTTTGCTAAAATATATAGAAGTCACCGCAGATGACACTCCTAGAAATATATAGAAAAGGACATCATATAACTGAAATTTATCCTGTATCTTGAAATGGAGGAGGACATCATCACCAAAAAAGAAATATGAGGTCAAGACCGCCGAAATCGAGGCGAGCAATAAGGGGATCATCGAAGCGATGGTAAGTTCTAGGCTGAAAATTTCTACGGCAAAAATAATTGCTGCAATAGGGGCTTTGAATATTGAGGACATTGCTCCGGCAGCGGCACAGCCTATGAGCAATGTTCTTGCTGTCTGGTTTAGGTGGAACAAACGGGCGAAATTAGAGCCTAATGCTGCCCCAGTGGCCACGGTTGGGCCTTCAAGTCCTACGGAGCCCCCAAAGCCTACGGTTAACGGGGCCGTTAGTAAAGAGGCCCACATTTGATGCCTTGGCATAATTCCCTTTTGCTTTGAAATGGCATATAAAGTAGAGGGAATTCCGTGTCCGACTTTTTTATTGATTATATATTTTACGCCTAAAAGAACCAGTAACAAACCTATAATCGGAAAAATAAAATAAAAGAGTTGATGAATTTCTTTTATAAATTCACCTTCCAATAATTTCTGAATATAATGGGTCAGGTTTTTTAAAGCGACCGCTCCAAGGCCAGCCAATAATCCAATGGCCACACTTAGTATATAAATAAATTGCCGATCGGAAATGTGTTTATATTTCCAAATTAAAAAGCGCGTTAATCGTGTTTTTTTTGGCATTTCCTAAGAGGAATAAAAAACCTGTATTTTACAGGATTTCAAAATTAAGTTTTCTTCAAATCAAGCCTTAGGCTTAACTCTGCTAATTGTGCGTCATCAATAGGGGCAGGGGCATCAATCATCACATCGCGGCCGCTATTGTTTTTGGGGAAGGCGATAAAGTCTCGAATGGTCTCCTGTCCGCCAAGAATAGCGACCAATCGATCCAAGCCAAAGGCAATGCCGCCATGGGGCGGGGCGCCATATTCAAAAGCGTTCATCAGAAAACCAAACTGCGCCTTGGCCTCTTCGGGGGTGAAGCCCAAATGTTTGAACATGGTACTCTGTATTTCTTTGTCATGTATACGAATAGAGCCTCCGCCAATCTCATTACCGTTCAATACTAGGTCATAAGCATTGGCCCTTACGGCACCTGGATCGGTTTCTAACAATTCTATTTGCCCTGGTTTTGGAGAGGTGAACGGGTGGTGCATGGCATGGTATTTTCCCGTTTCTTCATCGAGTTCTAATAATGGAAAATCTACGACCCAAAGTGGAGCAAATTCCTCAGGGTTTCTCAATTCTAAACGTTCTGCAAGTTCCATACGTAGGGCACTTAATTGTGTTCTGACCTTATGGGCATCACCTGAAAGCACACAAATAAGATCCCCAGCTTTTGCTCCGCTAGCCTCTGCCCATTTTGCCAAATCTTCTTGGTCGTAAAATTTGTCTACAGATGATTTGTAAGTACCATCATCATTACATCGACAATATACCATTCCTAAAGCACCGACCTGTGGGCGCCTGACCCAATCGGTTAATTTGTCTATTTCTTTTCTTGTATAAGAGTTTCCGCCAGGTACTGCAATACCCACTACCAATTCGGCCGAATTAAATACCTTGAAATCTTTGTGTTGTGCTACGGCATTCAATTCCCCAAACTCCATTCCAAATCGAATGTCGGGCTTGTCATTGCCGTATTTGCTCATGGCCTCATCATATGTCATTCTAGGGAAAGAATTGAGTTTAATACCCTTGATTTCTGTTAAAAGGTGTTTGGTCAGACCTTCAAAAGTAGTAATGATATCTTCCTGTTCTACAAAGGCCATTTCGCAATCGATTTGGGTGAATTCTGGCTGGCGATCGGCACGTAGGTCCTCGTCTCTAAAACATTTTACAATTTGAAAATATTTGTCCATACCCCCTATCATTAGCAGCTGCTTAAAGGTTTGAGGAGACTGCGGTAAGGCATAAAACTGCCCTTGATTCATACGGCTTGGAACCACAAAATCACGCGCCCCTTCTGGGGTAGACTTTATCAAGTATGGTGTTTCAATCTCGATAAAACCCTGTCCTGACAAATAGTTGCGAACTTCCATTGCTACCTTGCTACGAAAGATAAGATTGTTTTTTACTGGGTTCCTACGAATATCTAAGTAACGATATTTCATCCGTAGCTCTTCGCCACCGTCGGTTTTATCTTCAATGGTAAAAGGAGGGGTTTTAGATGCATTGAGTACTTTTAGTGAAGTCACCAATAGCTCGATATTTCCTGTTGCTATATTTGAATTTTTAGAAGCCCGCTCTATAACTTTTCCGCTAACCTGAATTACAAATTCGCGCCCCAAACTTCTTGCTTGTTCTAAGAGCTCGGTAGAAGTGCGCTCCTCGTCAAAAATAAGTTGGGTAATACCATAACGGTCTCTAAGATCTATCCATACCACAAAACCTTTATCTCGGGTCTTGTGTACCCAACCAGATAAGGTGACCGCTTGATCAATATGTGATTCCCTTAGTTCCCCGCAGTTGTGACTTCTATACATATACCGTATTTAATAAAAGGCAAATTTAAGAAGTATAGGGTAGTATACTTGATTTAATACAGCCGATTTTCAAGTGATTTACATACAAGTTGAATATTTTTTGTAAGATGTAATATACTGATAATTAGATAAATAATTTTTTAATGTAAATTAAATGTAAATAAATTGTTGCTTTTTTGTAAAGCATATTTAATTTTATGGTGTTATATGGCGACAGTGAAAGGTAAATGCAATGCAATGGGGCTTTGAGAATCTTAATTTAGGCCGAGATGACCAGAGGCGATTATAGGTGATTTTAAAAACTGAAAACGATAAGCTTGGCACTTATATGCTGTGTATCACTTTTTTCACAAAATGGTGAACCTGAATTTGAATGCGAAGGAGGCCGGCTCAAGGGTAGCTATCGGAATCAAAAGATGTTTTTCAGAAGAATACCTAATAACCTGAGTTCGACCTAAGATTTGTGTACAGTTTAGATGCTTTTTTATTCAATTCGAAGCTGAATTTTAGAAAGACT
>JASFYU010000013.1:0-31125 GCA_045046905.1 Flavobacteriaceae bacterium
GCTCTTCCGATCTAGACCGCCGAATCTAAATTTACGCAAGAACAGTTAGACACTACCCTTACCCTAAAACAAGAAAGAACCGCTATCAAAGATATACAGTTCGATATTGAGGAAGACCGATTAGAACTAAAACAGTCGATCTACGAATCTCCGGTTACTATAAAACAATTGGAAATAAAAATACAAAGGGCAGAACGAGATATAAAGGAAAAAAAGGAAGATTATTCAATAATAAAAAGAAAGGCCATTGCTAAAATGGTAGAAGTAGGAACCGAAGTTTCCAAAATAAAGGCAAAATTAGACGGCCTTATTAATCTTCAAAAATCTTTTACTATACTTTCTGACGCTAATGGAATGGTTATCTACGCAAAAACTTGGAATGGTACTAAAAAGAAAGTGGGATCAGATGTCAGCCCCTGGGACCTCACAATAGCCACCTTACCTGATTTAAAAAAAATGGAATCTAAAACCTACTCTAATGAGGTTGATATTCGGAAGATAAAAAAAGACTTGACCGTAACCGTCGGTTTTGATGCTTTTCCTGATATTACCCTCGAAGGTGTGGTTACCAATGTTGCAAACGTGGGAGAAAACAAAACAGGCTCAGACATTAAGCTCTTTCAAGTTTTGATAAAAATAAAGGAATCTAATTCCAATATTAGGCCAGGCATGACCACTTCCAATCGCATCTTAATACAAAAAAAAGAAAATGTATTGATGATTCCTTTAGAGGCAGTGTTTTCACAAGACTCTATAAGTTATGCCTATACCAAGTCTGGCTTTTCTATTGATAAAAAAGAAATTGAGTTAGGTGATTCTAATGAAGATGTAGTCATCATTACAAATGGATTAAAGGAAAAAGATTTGGTCTACCTAAGTAAACCTGAGGGCATGGAAGAAAAAAGTATTGCACTATTAAAGTAAGTTTCACATGATAGACAAAATACTTTTCGAGCGGTTAAAATCGAACCTTAACGAGGCGGTTCGTGTAATTCTCGCGAATAAAGTACGCACATTTTTGACCGCCTTGGGTATTATTTTTGGTGTCGCAGCCGTAATTACCATGCTTGCTATAGGAAAAGGGGCTGAAAAAGAGATTCTTGCCCAATTAGAATTGGTGGGCGTAAACAACATTGTTATTACCCCCATACCCGATAAGGATGAAGGAAATGGTTCCGAAGAGGATAACACCGGAGGGGCTATTGTAACTCGAAGATTTTCTAAGGGGTTAGATTTGTTAGATGTCTCTAGCATTCAAAATACCATTTCTACCGTTAAGCTTCTCAGTCCTGAAATTATTCTAGAGACCTATATGATTAAAAAGGGAAGGCAAAGCTCTGTTAAATTGATTGGGATTACCAATTCATTTTTTGAAACCTCTAATATACTTATCGGTAGGGGCACTGACTTTTCTAAAAGACAATTGATTAACGCCCTCCCCGTGTGTATTATTGGAGAAAAAGTAGAGAAAAAATTATTTACTGGTGAAAGCGCTCTAGGCAAACAAATTAAGGTAAAAGATGTTTGGCTTAAAGTTATAGGAGTAATCGAAGAAAAATTAATATCGGAAACTGCTCAGGAAAATTTGGGCATTAGAGATTTGAATCAAGATGTTTACATTCCAATCAAAACCTTTTTAGTACGCTATAAAGATCGAAAAATAATTAGTGATGTGCCAGGCGCTCGTGATAATAACAATGGCCCTAAAAAGCGTATATCAAGAGGAAACTACCATCAAATTGATAAACTAACCGTACAAGTTAATAATTCTAATGAACTAAAAGCCACAGCTGAAGTAGTTAGTAAAATGCTTCGAAGAAAGCATAATGGTATGTTGGATTTTGAGATTACTATTCCGATAAACCTATTAAAACAGCAACAAAAAACAAAACAGATATTTAATATTGTCCTGAGCATTATTGCTGGTATTTCATTATTAATCGGTGGTATCGGCATCATGAATATTATGCTGGCCTCTATTCTTGAGCGAACCAAAGAGATTGGGATCATGCGAGCCATTGGAGCCACGAAACAAGATATTATACTACAGTTTTTATCTGAATCAGTTTTAATCAGCCTAGGAGGTGGTATTATTGGTATTTTTTTGGGGATACTAGCTGCATACGCCTTAGAACTAGCCACCGGTATCGAAACTATTGTTTCAATGGGTTCAATTATACTATCATTTTTCGTAGCGACTTTTATCGGACTTATTTTTGGGGTCTTACCTGCAAAATCTGCTGCCAATAAAAACCCTATAGAAGCCATTAGGCGTGAATAAATATCAGATAAAAGGGTCAGTGAATATGCACTATTGCACTTCGATTAAAACAAATACAATGAGGAGAATTCTATTTTTTTTCTTTCTAGTTTCCAATATACTCGTTCATAGCCAGTCTCAAAAAATAAAATTATCGGAAGCCATAAAAATAGCTCAAAAAAAATCTCCCGAATATATAAGGGCCCTAAACACCCACCAAGCTAGTTATTGGCGCTATCGAAATCATGTCGCTGATTTTTTACCTCAATTGAGCTTAAGGGCTACGCTCCCAGAATACTCAAATTCAATTCGGAGAATTATTAACGATGAAGGTCAAGATATTTTTGTAAAGCAAAATCAGTCAATCATTGACGCCAGTTTAAGAATACAACAAAAAGTACCTTATACAGGGGGCTCATTTTTTATTAATACTCGACTAGAGCGTGTTGATAGCTATGGCGATAATAAAACTACAAACTACTCTTTAATACCCTTCTCGATTAACTATTACCAAAATTCATTGTTTTACAATCCGTATAAGTGGGATCGCAAGATAGAACCGCTGCGTTACGAAGAATCTAAGCGCACTATCATTGAAAATATGGAAGATATCTCTTTAACTACCTGCCGCCGCTATTTTGGATTGCTAAAAGCCCAAGTACGTTTAGATATCGCAAAGAATAATTTATTGAATCAAGATACTCTACTTCTGATTACCAAAGAAAGATTTAAAATCGGAAAAATTGCGGAAAATCAACTGTTACAGATAGAGCTAAGCTATTTGATTTCTAAGAATAGTGTTACCACAAATACGATTTTAATAAAAAGAACCTCTCAAGATTTAGCACGATTTTTAGAATTAGAAACAGAGTCCATTGAGCTCGAAGTGCCAGAAAAACTCGTAGATTTCACCATAAGTGTTGATAAAGCACTAGAGGAAGCCGAGACGAATAGAAAATCGGTGATCGAATTTCGACGAAGACGCTTAGAAGCAGAAAAAAGACTGGCCCAAGTCAAAGGCAGTAACCGCCTTGAGATTGATTTACGCGCAAATTTTGGTCTTAATAAACGAGCCGAAGAATACAGTGCCCTTTTTCAAGATTATGACAAACAACAGAATGTTTCTTTAACTATTGGAATTCCGATTTTTGATTGGGGCGTATCAAAATCAAGACGAAAAATGGCAGAAGCAGATTTGAACTTGGTTGAAAATGATATAGAGCAGGAACAACAGGCTTTTGAACAAGAAATATATTTGCATACCTTAAACTGGTCTAGCCAAAGAGATTTTTTGGCAACTGCAGAAAAAGCACAAGAAATTGCTCTTAAAAGATATGATATCACCTTAAAAAGGTATGTTCTAGGAAAAATAAGCATTACCGATCTAAATATAGCCCAACAGGAAAAAGACAGAGCAGTTATAGAATACCTCAATTCATTAGAAAAATTTTGGGTCGATTATTACACCTTACGAAAATTGACCCTGTACGACTTCATCACCGATGAAAAAATAAAAATTGCGGATATTGTATTTGATTAGCATTCATCTAAGCATAAAATATCTTCCTGATAGCACTATCGAGATTGTTTCAATCAAAAAAGTGTAACAGAATTCAAGGCTTTAAGACAAATTTGCATAATTTTATAACCTAAAATTATGCTGTATGACCATTACCCAATTACAATATGTTTTGGCAGTAGCCGAATACAAAAATTTTACTTTTGCTGCCGAAAAGAGTTTTGTGACCCAGCCAACTTTAAGCATGCAGGTTCAAAAGCTTGAAGACGAATTGGATATTTTGATCTTTGACCGAAGTAAAAAACCAATTTCTATTACCGAAGTAGGCAAAAAGATTGTGGCACAGGCCAAGAATATTGTCAACGAAGCGCATCGAATAAAAGACATTGTAGATCAGGAAAAGGGATTCATCGGTGGTGATTTCACCTTGGGTATTATCCCCACCATTATGCCTACCCTATTGCCCATGTTCTTAAAAGCATTCATTAATAAATACCCGAAAATAAACCTTATCATTAAAGAGCAAAACACGAATCAGCTCATTCAAAATATTCATGATGGTCATATCGATGCCGGTATAGCGGCTACGCCCTTAAAAATCGAATTTATAAAAGAAAGACCTCTTTATTATGAACCTTTTGTAGGCTATGTACCCCAAAACCATAGATTAGGTAAAATAAAAACCCTAGAGCCCAAGGACTTGGATATTTCCGATATACTTCTTCTCAAAGACGGACATTGTTTTAGAGATGGTGTCATAAATTTATGTCAGGCTTCAAGAGACAGAAATGATGAGCATTTTCAATTACAGAGCGGAAGTTTTGAAACGCTAGTTAATCTTTCGAATGAAGGTTTAGGAATGACCCTTTTACCTTACCTGAACACCTTAGAACTCGACGAGAAGAAAAAACAAAATCTCAAATATTTTAATACGCCATCACCTGCCAGAGAGGTAAGCCTAATCTACCATAGAAATGAATTGAAAATTCAAATTACCGAGGCATTACAAGGTGTTATTTCAGGAATTGTCAAAGGGGCTATCATTTTTCAGGATGTGAAAATAATAAGTCCTATGAACAAAAAATAAAAGTCTAACAAATAGAATAGAAAGACTTATTCTTATGCCTTTAAGTAGATAAGGCTTTGCTGTAATTCTGGTTTATCGGTGATGAACTGTTGCAACCAGAGTTTTAATTCTTCTATTTCTTCGGGCAACAACATTGATATTGCCTTTTTCAATTCTTTACAAAATAATTTAGTGTCAAAACTAACTTTTTTAAGTACGGTTTTGGTGTATTCAAGCATCGCTTTAGCCATATTCCAAAATGTTTAATTAGTTGTTTATATCCTATAAAGTTAACCAAGAAAAGGCATACAATATTGCAGTGGATACGTTAAATTTAGATAATTTCTTGTTAAATTAGATTGACCTAAACATATCACTTGTTTTATAACCTATACCTATGATGAAAACAATATGCTATTGCCTTATCGCACTTATTTTAATAGGATGTACGAGTGCTAAACAGCGTATTTTCAAAAAAATAGACAATACCCTTAAGGCTGACTTTTTTGACAGTCAATTTACCGGTTTCTTACTGATAGACCCCCAGACGAAGGATACTCTTTATAATCAAAACAGCAGCAAATATTTCACTCCGGCCAGTAATACCAAGATTTTTACGCTGTATACTTCCTTAAAACTACTACCCGAAAAAATTCCTGCCTTGAAATATGTATTTCAAAATGACACCTTATTTATCGAAGGCACCGGAGACCCTACGCTCTTGCATCCCTATTTTAAAGACAGCACAGCAATTAATTTTCTAAAAGGGCATACGAACGTCTCCCTATATCTTGACAACTTCAAAGAAAAAAAGTTTGGCCCCGGATGGTCTTGGGATGATTACCATTGGTATTATTCTCCTGAAAGAAGTGGTTTTCCCATGTACGGTAATATTCTTACTCTTCACCAAACTGATTCACTTCAGGTGCTTCCCTATTATTTTATCGATAAGGTCGTATCGATCAATCATCCAGTGAATAGGGAGTGGGATAAAAATATTTTCTATTTCGATCCCACAAGAAAAGACACCCTAGAGATTCCGTTCAGGGTTGATAGTACTTTGACCCACCAGCTCTTGGAAAACGCCTTGCAGAAAAAAGTGGCTCTGGCCCATCGAATGCCTAAGGCAGAAAAAAAAGTACTGTACAGTATTCCCTCAGATTCGGTCTATAAAAGAATGATGTGGGAAAGCGATAATTTTTTGGCCGAGCAATTGTTGATTTTAGTATCGGCTACCCTCTCAGATACCTTGAACAGCGCTAGGGTACGGGAGTATGTTTTAGAGAAACACCTATCTGATCTAAAACAGTCGCCAAGGTGGGTCGACGGTTCAGGCTTATCACGATATAACCTGTTCTCACCACTATCTATTGTTCAAGTATTGGAAAAATTGTATGCCGATATACCTCGTGAAAGCTTATTTTCATTATTCCCTTCGGGAGGCGTTTCAGGCACATTGGTAGATTGGTATGACGGTGATACTACACCTTATATGTATGCGAAATCAGGTAGTTTGGGTAATAACTACTGCCTAAGTGGCTACTTGCTTACAAAATCAGGCAAAGTCATGATTTTCAGCTTTATGAACAACCATTTTAGGAACCCGACTTCTGAAATAAAAAAACGGATGCAACTTATTTTCGAAACTGTTCGAGATGCGTATTAATAAAATAGTGTGATAGTGAGTGCGTAATGAATGAGTGAGTGAGTTAATGAAAATGTAAAACTACCGGCCAACAACTACTCTAAAAGAGCATTTATTTTAGCATACTGTAATAGCATAATCGTCTTGGCATCCTTGATCTCACCTAAAGCTATCATTTTTAGAGCTTTATCGAAGGGGTATTCCAGTACTTCGATATTCTCGGTCTCATCGTCGGCACCACCGCCTTCGCCTACTTTCATTTTGTCTTCGTATGCGCCAATAAACAAATAAAGAATTTCAGTGACCGAGCCTGGAGACATATAGGTCTCAAAGACTTTTTGAACATTTTTGATATGATATCCCGTTTCTTCTTGAACTTCTTTTTTGATACAGTCCTCGGGCTGGTCTCCATCAAGAAGGCCTGCACAGGCCTCGATCATCATGCCGTTTTTATTTCCGTTTACATAGGTAGGCATACGAAATTGACGGGTCAAAACTACGGTTCTCTTTTTTTTATTGTACAATAAAATTGCAGCTCCATTACCTCGGTCATAGGCTTCACGACGCTGGGTTTCCCAACTACCGTCTTCCTTTTGATACTCATAGGTGAATTTGTTCAGGGTATACCAATTGTCAGATAGTACTTCCTTTTTGATATTTTTAATTTTCCCGTTTTTCAAATTTTTCTTATATCTAAATCAACAACCTCGACCCAAGGGTACGAGGTATGCTTCCGAAAAAACATTTTTCATTTCGAGGCAAGCCTCGGGGAATTAAACCCTCAATGAGGGATTAAGCTTTCTAAACCGTAACCGCCCTATTCAAATAGTTGCGAAATGGCAGCATTTCTTTATAGACTTTAAGTACCTTTTGGTTGAAGTCACCACTTAAAACTTCCTGATTTTTAAAGATCTGCATGACCGCAAAGGTCTTATTGCGTAACAAGTCGATATGCGGATGGTCTTTGGAGAAACCCTTGGGAGAAGTCTTTAGTTTCTCATCTTCGTAAAGGGTACCAAAAGTGTTTTTGAACGACTTTTTATTGATGATTTTTTTGAATTCCTCCCCATCATAATCGATAGCATCGCGAATACTGCGTAAGGTTTTAGCCTCAGGCCGCCAAAACCCTCCTGCCAACATAGATCTCTCGATTCCTATTTCGATATAAAAATCGGCAGAATTGGGAGCCTTGTCCAATGCCGCTCCAAAATAGTTTTTGTAAATAGGTTTATTGGGGTGAAACATCAAATTGTTATTGATCCTGGCAATGGCTTTTCTACCAGGGGTGGCATAATACCCATCATCTATAGCCGCAAAGGCCAAATCCATTTCAGTCAGCCATTCGATATACCCCTCTCGAATCTCTTTGTACCATTTGCGGTTCTGATCCATCCATTCCTTAGAATTATTCGCACTCAATTCTTTTAAAAAATAGATTTGATTTTCGAAGTTCATGCCGAAGACGATAGATATTAGATATTAGATATTAGACGATACAAAAAGCCCTCTTTTGCTTTTGGGTGGGTAATTAGGGGTGGATCTCAAAACCGGTTATCACCACCAACAATATCACCTATAGCACCTAGAATACTACCTTCGCCTTTATCCTTTCCTCCTCTTGGTAATGAAGCGATTATTCTACCGGCCAATCGGCTAAAGGGCAAGGATTGAATATATACCGTTCCTGGGCCACGTAAGGTTGCAAAAAACAGGCCTTCGCCACCAAAAATCGTGTTTTTGATACCCCCAACAAATTCGATGTCATAATCAACGTCTTTTGTAAAGCCTACTATACAGCCAGTATCAACCTTTAGCACTTCACCATCTGCCAGCACTTTTTTCGCCAAGGTACCTCCTGCATGAACAAAGGCCATACCGTCACCTTCCAGCTTTTGCATGATAAAACCTTCGCCGCCAAAGAGTCCCCTACCCAATCGTTTAGAAAACTCAATGCCTATAGACACCCCTTTTGCGGCGCATAAAAAGGCATCTTTCTGACATATAAATCTCCCTTCCTTTTCAGAGAGGTCGATAGCTAAAATTTTACCAGGATAAGGCGATGCAAAGCTTACTTGTTTCTTAGTCTGGCCCACATTTAAAAAGGCGGTCATAAAAAGGCTTTCACCAGTCAATACCCGCTTGCCAGCTGAAAAAATCTTTCCCAAAATACTAGTATCCTGATTGGATCCATCACCAAAGATGGTATCCATCTTAATATCGGTATCCATCATCATAAAACTGCCCGCTTCAGCCACAACAGCCTCTTGGGGATCCAGTTCAATTTCTACATATTGCATTTCTTCCCCGTAAATATGGTAGTCTATTTCGTGTGCGTTCATTTTTTATAGTTTTTCTGCTGAAGTAATTTCAGTTCGGTTAATGAATATAGTTGTTGTCTATTAGATGCTCATTGATCGATTTTGTTACAATTTTTCACTATTTCAACTTTTCGCTTTTGCCTTTTGCCTTTTGCCTTTTCGATGATAACAAACAGATTGCTTCGTGCCTCGCAAAAACGTTCTATTTTCTTTTTTTTCTTTTCCCTCTTCGCTTTCAACTTTTAACTCTTCACCCTAACCGTCCATTCAAAATCAAAGACAGAGACTTCTAGCCCATCCTCATTCACGCCGACTGACTTCATCCAAAACGTTTCTCCCTCACCGCTGGCAACCGTTTTATCAATCGCCTCTTTTATCAGATGGCCATCCTCACAGGTAAATGTTATTTTCCCGATCGCTTTTTTTGAAAAACTAGCTTTATTGCTCGCCACCAACATCGAAATTTTTTTACCACTATTCTTAATCTGGTTAATGACCATGGTACCCGTACTAAACTCCGCCGCCATACCTTGAGCGGCCCAAAACATCGACTTAAACGGGTTTTGATTAAACCATTTATAGCGTATGGTCACAATTGCCTTTTGTTCATCTATATAGATTAAACGCACACCACACCACCAGGCTGCAGGTAACTTAAAGAAAGTAAAAACATTGTATTTACGGGTCTCTTTAGACATATGTGAATTTTAGAATTCTTTATATTCAGCTTAAAAGTATTGAAAATAATTGATCTATGATTTGTTAAATTATTGTTAAATTATAGTACTATGTGTTGCATAGTACCTTTTTTTAGATATATATTTGCATAGAAAGATATTATGTCATCAAAATATATTAATATGAAATATTCACGAATCGCATCTATTGACCAGTTCGAAAATTGGATTCCGCCCTTCGGAGGAATTAGTTCGAACCAACAAATTTCTAGATACAAGAATGCTATTTTAAAATCTAGGTCTCACTAAGAAATCAATAAACCATGACAGACACTTTGACTAAACACGAAAGAAATTTATCGGCAATTATACATGCGTCGACCTTTTCTAGGTTTTTCATTCCTTTTGGGAACTTTATAATTCCGTTGATTTTATGGACCTCCAATAAAAAAGAATACACCTTTGTAGATTATAACGGAAAACAGGCTTTAAATTTTCAGATCAGCCTGCTCCTATATTCTATAGTACTAGGAATTGTAAGCATTCCATTTTTCATTGGTTTTTTTCCTAATATTTTTGATTTCAATCATTTCGGGCTTGAAAGCCTGAACAAATTCAATGATTTCAATTTTCATTTTGATTGGGATGATTTCGCCTTCGGTACTTGGTTGATCCCTTTGGGTATTTCAGGATTATTACACGGAGCCCTTATTGTCATCAATATTGTATATACCATTTTGGCTACCATACGCACCAATGAGGGGCAAACTTTTAAATACCCCATTACCATAAATTTTATCAAGTAATGAAAAAAAAATTAAACGTAAGTATTGCAATTGTCTTTTTTGTGGCGATGGGGTGTACTCAAATAACTGGAAGCTTCTCATTTATGAGCGACCTAAAAAAGCTTATCTCGAAAAATTACAATACGGATCAAATCGAAATAAAATATACTGAAAGTGATTATATACTAAAAACAACTAAATCAGACTCTTATAATATGTACTAGAGAAAGTAAACTACCGCAGGCAGATTAAACCCACTGGTGGGTATAAAAAGGGGCTTAATCATTCCCTTCACAAATACGAAGTTTAATTCATCAATCAAAATCAGGATGTTTATTCATCAATCAAAAAACGAACAGTTAATCTATGCAGATCATTACAGCAAATACGCGAGAAAGCCTACCTACAGGCAGAAAGGTTCAGCATAAAAAGCAAAAAGAAGTTATGAATGTAGAAAACACAAAAGCACAAATGCGTAAAGGGGTTTTGGAGTACTGCATACTTTCTATACTAAACGGTAAGGACAAGTATGCCTCTGAGATTCTCGGAACCCTCAAAGACGCTAAAATGCTCGTAGTAGAGGGCACTATATACCCCCTATTGACCCGGTTAAAAAATGCTGGTCTACTCAACTACAGATGGGAAGAATCTACCTCAGGGCCCCCAAGAAAATATTATACACTGACAGAAACAGGTAAACTTTTCTTAAAAGAACTAGACACTACTTGGGGCGAATTAAGAAATGCCACGAATATGGTAACCAACACAAAAAACAGCTAACAATGAACAAGACAGTAAATATAAATCTCGCTAATATACTTTTTCATATCGATGAGGAAGCGTACCATAAAATGCGCAGATATCTCGAATCAATAAAACGTTCCTTTGCCAATACCCCAGGAAGCGACGAAATACTGGCCGATATCGAGGCACGTATAGCCGAACTTTTCCATGAAAGGTTAGAAAACGAACGCCAGGTTATTACCGAAAAAGAAGTTGATCAGGTCATTACAATCATGGGGCAACCCGAAGATTATATGGTCGATGAAGATATTTTTGAGGATGAACCCATAAAAACAACCCGAACGACACGAACGTCACGAAAAAAAACCAAGAAATTATACCGTGATATTCAAACAAAATATGTGGCAGGTGTATCCTCAGGCCTAGGGCACTATTTTGGCATAGACCCCCTTTGGGTCAGATTATTATGGATTTTTCTCACCCTAGGTTCAGCCGGTAGCTTTATCATGATTTACGGCCTCTTATGGATTCTTATTCCTGAGGCCGAAACCACTTCACAACAACTAGATATGCGTGGAGAACCCATAAATATCAGTAATATTGAACGTAAGGTCAAAGAGGGTTTCGATGAGGTTGCCGATCAGGTGAAAAGTGTAGACTATGAAAAGTTTGGTAACAAAGTAAAGAGTAGTGGAAAAACCTTTTTTGATACCCTTGGTGATATTATCCTATTTTTCTTTAAAATCTTCGGAAAATTTATAGGTATACTACTCATCGTCATAGGTGCCTCAACGGTAATCGGCCTTTTTATAGGTATGTTGACCCTAGGCACTCTTGATTGGATTTCTTTACCTGGCATTGATAATTTCATAGCCAATACCACAGAAACGCCCATTTGGCTTCTTTCATTATTCGTGTTCTTTGCCATAGGAATTCCTTTTTTCTTTTTACTCTATTTAGGCTTAAAAATATTGGTAAACAACCTGAAATCAATAGGTAGTATTGCCAAATTTTCTCTTCTAGGTCTTTGGTTGCTCTCTCTGATTTCACTAATAATTTTAGGAATACGAGAAGCCGCTTCACATGCCTTTTCAGGTAGTACTGAAATTAAAAAAGAACTCTATATCGAAGATATATCTGAAACGGTACATATAAACCTAATGTCATCATCGAACCGATTTGATACTAGAAGAAATGGAAATATGAATGGCGCTACGATAAGTTATGATCAAGATGGCAATGAAGTATTGGTATTGGACGATGTGAGGTTCAATTTAAAAAAATCAAAAGATTCTCTGATCCGTATCGAAATCCGAAAAGAATCTAATGGTGCATCATTCAATGAGGCCAAAGAAAAATCCACGGCCATCGAATACAGCTATACTGTTGAGGGGAACACTATTGCCCTAGATGATTATCTGACCACTTCGAGCGAGAATAAATACAAAAACCAAGAAGTACGAGTAACCCTATATATACCCACAGGATTCATAATAGCCTATTCGAATGGAGACAACAATTGCTGGACCATGAGAGCTCCCTTGGAGCATGTCATGAACGGCTGTGAAATGGCTGACTATATATGGGAAATGGACCTTAATGGCGACTTGATTTGTCAAAACTGCCCTGAGATAGAAAACGAAGACGAAGACGAAGATTCAGATGAAAGAAACAAAATAATTATCGATGAAAACGGCATAGATATCGATATTAAAGATGGTCAAGATTCTTTTAAAATGAAAATAGATGAAAACGGTATAAATATTAAGACCGAAGAAAATTAGTGAATTTAAACAGCTCAACTGTATTATTCGACAATTGAGCATCTTAAAATAGCAAAGAACAATCACAAACAACAGTTTTACATCAATTTAAAAATCAACATTCATGACAACCATAGCAAAAATTGCCATCGCCTTCATATTGTCTTTATTTCTAACATCCTGCATAGACATTAATCTCGGAAGTTTCGGAAACGGTAAGTCCGGAAACGGTATCGTAACCACCGAAACCCGTAGAATCATCCATGATTTTACAGCAGTATCCGCTTCTGAGGGCTTAGAGGTTTACATCACCCAGGCCAATGATTTTGAAATCACCGTAGAGGCCGATGAAAACATTATCGACCTTATAGGTACTGATATCAAAAATGGAAAGCTGCGGATTCATGCCATCAGAAATATTGGTCGGGCTACGAAAAAAGTTTATGTATCGCTTCCTAATATCACATCCATACAAAGTTCTAGTGGCGCACATTTACGCACTGAAAATGTAATACAGTCAGATAAGCTTGAGATTGATGCCAGTAGCGGGGCAATGATCAAGGTAGACTTGATTGCCGCCGAGCTCGATATTGATGCCAGTAGCGGCGCCAATTTAGAAATATCAGGTGAAGCGACCACCGTTTATATCGATGGTAGTAGCGGTACGAACATTAATAGCAGAGGATTGACCACAAAAATTTGTGACGTCGATGCCAGTAGCGGCGCTAACATCTCGGTAAACGTATCTGAATCATTGACTGCCAATGCTAGTAGTGGGGGTAATATTTCATATTCGGGGGAAGCCAGAGTTAAAAAAAGCAAGTCGGTTTCAGGCAGTGTTCATAAATATTAATCACTACTGATTTGAACAATACACTATTTAAAGCGCTGGTTTTAAATAGTGTTAGCGTCAAAATCTCGATTGGAAAAAAAATGCAATCGGGATTTTGATTTTTTTGTTTTGCCAGTTTATTTATCTTAGTGCAAATCATTATGACGATGCAGCTACGTTTAAAAAAATATACGCTCCCCCTAAAACACACCTTTAGTATTTCTCGTGAATCTCATGATTTTCAAGATACGCTGATTGCTGGTCTTAGTCTCAATGGGCATACAGGATATGGAGAAGCTACTTCAAACCCCTATTACAAAATCACCTTAGAAACTATGACGGCCGAAATTGAGGCAGTCCTGAGTGAGATCGAAGCATTCGAATTTAAAACGCCTGGACCATTTCATGCTTTTTTAGTTAATAAAGGACTCTCCAATTTTGCCGTATGTGCCCTTGATCTTGCCGCACACGATCTCTACGGAAAACTTTTGGGCAAGCCCTTATACAAAATTTGGGGCACAACAGTAGACCACTACCCCATTACCAATTACACCATTGGCATCGACACCATTGAAACCATGGTTTCTAAAATGAAAGAAAAACCATGGCCTATTTATAAAATAAAACTGGGCACTGACAAGGATGTTACCCTAGTAAAAGAGCTCAGAAGACATACCGATGCTATTTTTAGAATAGATGCCAATTGTGCATGGACTGCAGAAGAAACCATACATAATGCTCCATTACTTAAGGAGTTGGGTGTAGCCTTTATAGAACAGCCCCTAAAGGCAGATGATTGGGAAGGAATGGAAAGGGTAATGCACAATAGCGTACTACCAATCATTGCCGATGAAAGTTGCATTATTGAAAGTGATGTAGAAAAATGCGGACTTCATTTTTCAGGAATCAATATAAAACTAACCAAATGTGGGGGCCTCACCCCTGCCCTGCGCATGCTAAAAAAGGGGAAAGACTTAGGACTTAAGGTCATGGTAGGCTGTATGACTGAATCGACTGTGGGCATCTCGGCCATTGCCCAACTTCTACCCCAACTAGACTATGTAGATATGGATGGGGCAATGCTACTCAAAGAGGATATTGCCGATGGAGTGCGCATTGAAGATGACGGAAGTATAATTTTCTCCCACCTTGGTGGTAGTGGTATTACTTTACGATAATGGCACACTATATTGATAGTTTTCCCGGTCGCGAAATTATCTTGAACAAGCGTAAATACTTGTATTTTGGAGGCACTTCTTACTTAGGTCTTCAATCTGACGAAGAATTTAAAAACATTTATATACACAATATCAAAAAATACGGCACCAATTATGGTGCCTCTCGAAAATCGAACCTTCGTTTTTCGATTTTTGACAAGGCCGAAAATTATTTGTCGGCCCTCGTGGGTAGCGAATCCTGTATCACACTATCATCAGGTTATTTGGCCGGGCAGCTGGTTAGTCAGTATTTCAACAGCTCAGGATATAGCCTATTTTATGCGCCAAATACGCATTCTGCGCTGAATTTTCAGCCTGCTGCAGACCAAAACAACACAAAATCATACGCCTCTTTTGAAGCTTTGAGCAATGCCGTTCACGCCCATCTTTCTAAAAAAAATTGTACAACGCCCCTAGTACTTTTAGATTCCATTGATTTTTCAGCCCGTAACTACCCTAACTTCAAAGGCCTGCAACTGCTTCCTTTAGACAAGGTCATTGTACTAGTGGATGACTCACACGGTATTGGAGTGGTCGGATCAAATGGCGGTGGTGTGTATCAAAAATTGAAATCTCTTCGTCCAAAAGAACTGATTGTCTGCTGTTCGCTTGGTAAAGGCTTTGGCATTCAGGCCGGGGCAGTATTCGGAAGCACAGAAAGAATAGGGCAGCTAAGCAATACTAACTTTTTTGGTGGTGCTAGTCCAGCAAGTCCAGCCTCCATGGCTTCCTTAATTGATGGTGACCATATCTTTGCACGTAAAAGAAATCAGCTTCAAGAAAATATACGCTTCTTTTTGAGCGAACTAAAACATAAAGAAAGTTTCCTTTCTATGGAAAACCATCCTGCCTTTTCTATTCTGGATCCTAAACTGGCCCCCTATATAGAGGCACATCATATTATACTCTCCAACTTTAAGTATCCTTCTGAGGACCACAATACCATGGTTCGAATTGTAATTAGTGCATGTCATCTTAGAAAAGATATTAGTATGCTTTTGAGCTTAGTGAACAACCCTAAGTTTGAGTAAAACCAGTTTACAATCCAATTATTTTTAGATATTGACAATAAATCAGTTAAATAATTACGATATTAATATAATATTTTGTAACTTTTAGTATATTAATAATTACTAACCCCTTTAAACGACACGATTATGAAAAAATTACTCGCACTGGTTTGCTTGATGTTTATTTTGGTCTCGGCTACAAATACGAATAGGTCAGGTGCTACTGCAATGCATTCTTTAGAAGGAATATGGGAGCTTCAAAGCTTTTACAACTATGATGACCAGAAGATTCGTGATACAGTTTCGACTTCGGATGGCTACAGACAAATAAAAATGTATTATAATGGTAAGATTATGTGGACCCGTTATGTACCCGAAAATTCTGTCGAATGGTTCGGTTATGGTTCGTATAAAATCACCGAAAATAAGCTAATAGAAACTTTAGAATATGGTTCAGCCTCTATGCTGAGTGCTGCAGATACCCTAAGAGTGTTTACATTTGAGTTATTGTTAGATGGTGACTATTATAGCCAAATAACTCTAGATGAGAATGGTGATCGCACCTCTTCGGAAAATTACAAACGGCTTGATTAAACCTGAATCAAAAGCAAAACAGAAGTTTGAAAAGTTAATATACCGTATTACGAACGGTCACCCTGAGTTCAGTCGAAGAGAGCTGCGATAATTTATCGTACCCCGATTAGCTGTAACCTAAACTTTGCCCGCCCTAGGAACGGGTAGGCAAAGCGCACTTTTTAGAATTTTTTTTACTTTTATAACTCGGCTTTGGGCTACTGATTTACGCCTTCGGGCGTTTCAATTGTTGCCAAATACCGCTCGGCATCCAAGGCCGCCATACAGCCTGTTCCTGCCGCAGTCACTGCCTGCCTATATTCCTTATCCTGAGCATCTCCACTGGCAAAAACACCCGGTTTATTGGTCTTGGTCGATTTTCCCTTTGTAATGATATACCCCACATCGTCCAAATCTAACTGTCCCTTGAATATATCAGTGTTCGGTTTATGACCAATAGCTATAAACAACCCTGTTATTGCGATATCCTCTTTTTCTCCCGTTTGGTTATTGACCATGCGAAGGCCTTCTACCACCTGATCACCCAAGACCTCATCGACTTCGGTATTATAACGAATCTCTATATTTTTCAAACTACTTAGCCTGTGTTGCATGGCTTTGGACGCACGCATATGATCCTTACGAATCAGCATGGTTACCTTATTACAAATATTAGCCAAATAAGAGGCTTCCTCCGCTGCTGTATCGCCTGCACCAACTATGGCAACATCTTGTTTTTTATAGAAAAACCCGTCACAGACCGCACATGCCGAAACACCTCCGCCCCGTAAACGTTGCTCACTCTCAATATTTAAATACTTGGCGGTAGCACCCGTAGAGATGATTACCGTTTCAGCCTCGATTACTTTATCACCATCAATGGTAATCTTATGAATACCCCCTACCTCATCACTCAAGTCAACGGCGGTAGCCATTCCAATTCTAACTTCTGTTCCAAATCGTTCTGCCTGCTGTTGTAACTGCAGCATCATCGAAGGGCCATCGATACCTTCTGGGTATCCCGGAAAGTTATCCACTTCGGTTGTAGTAGTCAGCTGTCCGCCCGGCTCCATTCCTGTATACAATACAGGCTTAAGATCTGCCCTAGATGCGTAAATTGCAGCGGTATAACCCGCTGGTCCTGAACCAATAATTAATGTTTTCAATCGTTCTATTTTCTCTGACATACTAAAATTATTCATTAAAATTTTCTAAAACAAAAGTAGGTTTTTTATAAAAACCTTACACGAAAGTTATCAAAAGTTATTTTATGAATTTAAGGCGTATTAATCCTTAATTGCTTGGATAAATCTGAAATATAATTAAGCAGAATACCGTACTTCTAAAAGAAAAAGCTCAGGTTTATCGTAAACATTATACTATTATTCTTTTATTTTCGCTTTTTGACCTTCACGAAAATAAAATAGAAGTACGGCTAAAATGATAATATTCTTAACAATATATTGACCCAATATAGTAAGACCAAATGGGGCTTCTGTGAATGTTAATTCAGGAGAAAATAAAAATGGCGTAAATGTTAATACAATGTGTACTAGTGCCAACAGCAATGTGAACTTTCGAAAAAGATTCCCTATTAGAAACAACCCGATAACAGTTTCCCAAATAGCCAGCAAAACAATCGAAATATCTGAAGGAATCTTCCCTAAGAATAAGTAATCTATTGTATTTATTGCCAAGGCCTCTGCTGGACTAACACCTGTAAAGAATTTCAAGCCCCCAAACCAGAGGTAAACAATTCCTATACTGATTAAGACTCCGTTATTACTTGCCATTTTTTTAGTAATGACCTTAGCTAATTGCCTCATAAACTAATTTTAGTTGGTTTTTCACTAAAATAAGGGTTTACAGGAAGGATACAGGTGACATCTATCATTTTTTTTTACAAAAAATCTCAAGACACTCTTAGCTTGTCTCATATTTCATCTTAACAACATCTTAAGATGAGTTTAACCTACTCATAAATGTACAGAATGCAACTAAAAGCTACGATTTGAAATGCCAATTTTGAAGAAATATTGAGATATTTCAAAAATTTACATACGTAAGATTGCCTTTTTTCTGTATTTTCTTCTGATTTGATAATTTTCTTTTACTTCTCGCCAAGCGGTATCTGATGACCCCTTAGTTTTTCAAAAATTTAGCTTCAGACTAAAGAAAATCATCTTATAAGTAAACAAATCTTAGGTCGAAATCAGGTTTATAGGGTTTAAATAGGGATAGTGATTACAGGATCCTGTAATTTAGTCGTTATTTATCATTCAATTCAATGACCTTGACAACTGTGAAAGGTCTTATTATAAAGCTTTATTTATGCGTGACATTACACTGAGAAGCATCCTAATAGATGATTCGGCCCTACAACGGGCCGCCCTGGTTAATCTCATCAAAGGGCACGCCAATATTGAGCTCCTATATGAATATACCAATGGTATCAATGCAAGACATTACATTAAGGAAAATGCTATAGACCTAATTTTTCTTGATGTTGAAATGCCAATAATCAATGGTTTTGAACTGCTCGAGTCTCTTGACAAAATTCCTCAAATAATAATAACCACAAGCAATCCGGATTATGCAATGCGGGCATTTGATTACAATGTTACCGACTATCTGCTCAAACCCATTGAGAAAAATAGATTCAATGAAGCGGTTAAACGTGCTCTTGCGAATCACACAAATGTTCAAGTACCAGAAGAAAACAATGATTATATATATGTGAATAGTAATTTAAAGAAAATCAAGGTATTTTTAAAAGACATACATTGGGTAGAAGGTATGGGCGACTATATTAAGTTGATAACCGAGGATAATAGTATTTTGGTATTGTCTACCATGAAATCTTTTCTCGCTAGATTGCCTGAAGCTAAATTTCTTCGAATTCACAAATCATACATTGTAAACCTTGATAAAGTAGATAAGTTCAACACCGCCATTGTAGAAGTATGCGGTAAACAATTACCACTAAGTAGGCATAAAAAAACAGATTTAGAAGAGGCATTGTTGCATGATTGAATTCTACGGAATGCCAATCAGCCTATCTAGCTTACCTTCTAAGCTGAGTTCGACCTAAGATTTAAACGCAATCGATGTGCCTGAACTCGGGCGTACTTCAAACGCCTCTAACTCAATATCAAATGCCTTCTTATAGGCCTTGGTTGCAGCAACAATAAATTCATCGACCGCATCTTTATGAACAATGTTAAGTGTACAGCCTCCAAAGCCCCCTCCTGTTTGTCGCGCTCCTAAAACCGCCTTGTTTTTCTTTGAAAAATCGACCAAAAAATCTGATTCGGGGCAACTAACTTCGTATAATCTACTAATACCTTCATGAGCTTCATATAAGAGCCTGCCCAATAGCGAAATGTCATTTTTTTTCAGGGCATCAGCAGCTGTCAACACCCTCATATTTTCCTCGATTATAAAACAACACCTCTTGTATACGATATCGCTCATTTCATTCTTACACGATTCGAGCATTCGCAGTGTAGCATCTCTGAGTGAAGTCACTTCAGGGTATCGCCTTCCGAGGATTGCAACACCTTCTTCACATTCCTTTCTTCTTGTATTGTATTCGCTTGATGCTAAATTATGCGATACTTTGGTATTCAACAGTATAATTTTATACGGATTCAGATTGATAGGTATTTGCGTGTACTCCAAAGATTTACAATCTAGTAGAATTACGTGCTGCCTTTTACTCATCACCGACGCAAATTGATCCATAATACCGCACTGTGTGCCTACATAGGAATGTTCTGCAGCCTGTGAAAGGTGTACAATATCCATTTTAGAGAGTCCTAGACTGAACAGTTCATTTAAACCAAAGGCCAAACCGCATTCCAAGGCGGCGGAAGAGCTAAGGCCAGATCCCGTAGGCAGATTACTTTCAATGATACAGTCAAAGCCCAATACCTTATCTGTTCTTTTGGCAATTTCAGTCAGAACACCCAAAATATAATTTTCCCATTCTACCGAACTTTTAGAAATACGTCCTAAATCAAGTTCAAAACCCGTATCAAAGCCTCTACTATACACATGGCATACCGTATCAGAATTATTTTTTTGGAATTTGAAAATAATTTTATTTTCTATCGCGGTAGGCAGCACATAACCCAAATTATAATCAGTATGTTCTCCAATAATATTAATACGCCCTGGTGATTCAATGATAATCTCTGGGCTAAATTTCTCTAAAAACTTCATAAACCAAACTACTATTTAATTCAACCAGTGGGTTTAACCTGCCCCTATATTAATAACTATTTTTTCGAACCATGTCTACCGAGGCCACTGTTCTAAAGCCCAGATGCTCGAGTGAAGAGTCTAAACTAGTAGCCATACGTGCCGAGACACGATAACTAGCACAATAGGTAGCGCTACATAAAAATGATCCACCCTTCATAACTTTCTCTTTTGCATAGGGGTCTTGTTTATTAAATGGGGTTATAGCCCCTTTTGGGTTTACTATCGTTTTCTTAGAAGCTACGCTCCTATAATAGTCCGTATTGTACCAGTCACTGGTCCATTCCCAGACATTACCCGCCATATCGAACAGTCCATTATCATTGGGCAGGTATGATTTCACGGGGGCTCGACGCTCAAAACCGTCAACCTTCGTATTGTTTACAGGAAATTCGCCTTCCCAGGTATTTGCCTGTTGACGTAAAAGAGAACTGTCGTCTCCCCAAAAAAATATTTTTCCTTTTTTTTTGCCATGTGCAGCCAACTCCCATTCAGCTTCAGTAGGCAATCGTTTTCCGACCCACTCACAGTAGGCAAGGGCATCGGCATATGCAATATGCACCACGGGATGGTCATCTTTTCCTTTAATTGAACTTCTAGGGCCATTGGGGCGTTTCCAGTTGGCACCTATCGTCCATTTCCACCACTGCGAGAAATCATATAGGTTAGGTACAGGGCTCTTTGTTTTCTTAAAGGTCAGTGACCCAGGCTGCAAGATAGAATCATGTGGTTTAGGCGTACCTTCTGGTAATTGTTTTTTCATTTCCTCCCAGTCAATTGCACGTTCTGCAATGGTTACATACCCCGTCTTGTCAACAAATTTTCTATACTCGGAATTGGTTACTTCGGCTATATTCATAAAAAAACCGTCTACTATCACCTGATGGGCTGGTTTTTCATGCCCCATCGCCATTTGATCATGCGCTACGGCCCCTTGCATAAAAGTACCCCCTGAAACCCATACCATACCTTCGGGTACATCAAGGTCATTAGGCATCTTTATTAGTTTCGCAATTTCCACTAGCTCGGTAGTATCGGAAATCACAAGCTTCTCAGTGATTTTTTTATCGGCTTTTTTTTGTTCACCACAAGCTACTAACGAGCTTAACGCAAGCCAAAAAAAAAGAACTCTTAAAAGCAGTATTGATAATCTCATTTTGATAGATTTAATTTGTAAAGTTATTTTATATCTTCATACACCAAAGGAAAACAAATGAAAATCACATATTTAAACATCGCAGTGGTGTTTTTTGTATTCTTATGTACATAAGCCTGCAAAAATAAGAAAAAAGAAAAAACACGGGCTAACAATCAACAAGGCGTCAAAACAGACACCACCTTATCTAGGGTTACCATCTATAATTTTACATAAACCATTGATTAAGAAAAGGCTACCCTATAGGCTCCAAAAAAGTAACTGTTCACCAGAAGTGAATTTTGGCTAAAAAGGAACTCTTTTCTATACTTCTACAGCTATTTTCGTTGCAATAGCCCTGCTATTACCCCTCAAATAAACCTTGAACTGCAAAAAATAGCAGTTTTTACCTCCAACGCACTCGATTGAATAGCTACTACAAGAACAAAAATGGACTGGAGCCCTCTTTTACAAATTACGAGTAACACCTTGTTTCTCTTATAGCACTTGATAAAAATAGGCTTATGCCAGTATTGACCTTAGATTCCCTTCTTTGGGTGCTTATAAAAAATCAGGCGGTAAATATTTTGGTTCGATGATTGGGTGATATGCCAATCGTATCGCCGAAGGATCCTTTGTACTCAAGGGGGCCACCCATACATTGGCTAAAAACAACGGAAAAAAATCACCAATATGGTGGTAATAAGGGTTTTGATTTATTTGTTTGCAAGGTCAAATCGGTCTCACAGAACTACATTTGGTTCAATAGACAGTCACCAGATACGAAAGAAGACTATTCTAACAATCTATATATCACTACAGTAGCTCATTAAGCTATGTTAAGAAATAAAAAAAATATTGAAACCGATAATCCCCGAGGCAGAGCCATAGGGGAATTCTTTTTGATTAAAAACCTATTCAACGATCGCCCAACAGCCCCTTTGATAGGGTCGGAATTTTAAAGTTATCAAGCTCGGGTATATCTCTTTCTTTTTCGAAAATTTTCGCTGCCTTATCCAAAATATCAGGATGAGCATTCGCAACATTCTTAGTCTCTGTAGGGTCATTCTTTAAATTGTACAATTCTAGGGTAGGCGTTTTTTTGTTCTTCAAATTTTGGCGTACCACTTTCCAATCACCCATACGTATGGCTACCTGACCTCCGTAAGTAGGAAATTCCCAATACAAGAAATCGTGTTTCTGCTGGTCTTTTTCAGACAACAATGTCGGCAATAGGCTTATGCCATCGGTATCTCCTGTTTTTTCAAGACCCGCAATATCAGAAAAGGTGGCCATCATATCATAGTGTGCTGAAATAAGATCACTTTTAGAACCAGCTGCAATATGACCAGGCCATGAGGCAATCATTGGCACCCTTATTCCTCCTTCGTACAAGAACCCCTTGCCTCTACCATAAGCACCATCAAAAGGTTTAGCACTATCAAAATATTCCGGATCAGCACCCCCAGCATAGCTAGGGCCATTGTCAGATGTAAATACAATGAGCGTATGGTCATAAATGCCCTCATCTTTAAGTTGCTGTACCAATTTACCTATATTTTCATCAAGATAAGAAACCATGGCTGCATAGGCCGCGCGAGGATTCTTATGAGGAAAATAGCCTTTATCGCCCAAATAGGGTTCTTCTTTCCCAAATTTATCAATATAATAATCTACCCATTTCTTTGGTGCTTGTAGTGCTACGTGCGGAATAGGTGTAGCCCAATAGAGGAAGAACGGATCTTTCTTATTTAGATCAACAAAATTGGTCAATTCACGAAACATCAAGTCTGGCGAATATTCTTTTAGGGTATAATTCGCATAGCTATCCGAATTTTGAGGATCTGCCCCTTTGGGCAACTTTGAACTTGGAGCCACCGTATCATTGGCCAAATGTACTCTGTTCTTATTCTTGTATAGATGCAAGGGATAATAGGTATGTGCCTGCCGTTGGCAATTGTAGCCATAGAAAAAATCAAAACCCATCGTATTCGGAATTGATTGCGTATGTGGTGCACCAAGGCCCCATTTACCAATTATGCCTGTAGAATACCCTGCTTTCTTCAATTGGTGCGCCAAAGTAATGGTATTCTCTGGCATCGGCCCCTGCCCTTCTAAGGTAGAGTCTTTGGCCATGGCTCGGTAGCTCCAAACATCTCCACGTTCTTTCCACTCACTATTACTACGAATATAGGCGTGACCGGCATGTTTACCAGTAAGGAACATATAACGTGCAGGAGCACAAACAGGGGCACTGCTATAATGCTGAGTGAACAACATGCCTCTCTTTGCCAATGCGTCAATATTCGGAGTTTCTATTTTTTTCTGCCCGTAGACACCAAGTTCAGCATAGCCCAGATCATCTGCCAATATATAGATGATATTAGGTTTGACCGTTTGAGCACTTTTCTGTGTTATTTCAGGCCTGTCTTTGCAGGATAAAAAAAATGTCCCCACCAGAAGCAGGAACATTAAAATTTTTTTTACATTCATAAAATAGATTTGTATTTACATTACAATAGTCTTCCCTGGAGTTGGAATTTCATATCGCCCTTCAGCATTTGGCTGAACTGGAGCTGGGGAATCCCAAGTTAAATTATCGGGTGCAAGCGATAAATTCGATTGCAGAGCCTCATCCCACTTAATCACCTTACCTGAATATGTAGCCATTCTTCCGATAATAGCACTCATGGTACTTTTGGCACCATTTTCTGCATTACTGATTACTCCGCCATTGCGAATAGACTCGAACAATTTAATATGTTCAACTTGATATGGGTTTGGGTCGTCTTTTCCTCTATGTTCGAAGATTGTACTACCATCCCAATCTTTAATCATGGCCTTGTCTCCTTGCGTCGATACCGTTCCTTTTGTTCCTTGGAAAAATTCAGACACCTTACTCATTGTCTCTGGTTGATGTCTACATTGACTGGAAATTACAGCTCCACTGGGGTAGGTATATTCTACAAAATGGTGATCAAAAATTTCACCGTGGTCTTTTCCTGTCCGTACCTGTCTTCCTCCCATTCCTTGTGCAGAAATTGGGTATTCACCAATAAACCAGTTGGCTACATCAATATTATGTATGTGTTGTTCTAGAATATGATCTCCACAGAGCCAATTGAAGTAATACCAATTCCTCATCTGGTATTCCAATTCACTTTGGCCCGCTTGTCTTTCACGAACCCAGACACCTCCACTGTTCCAATACACCTGACCAGATACTATTTTTCCGATCTTATCTTGTTTTAATTGGTCAACAGCTGCCAAATAACTGTCTTGATAATGACGTTGTAAACCCACTACAACATTCAGTTTTTTCGCTTTTGCCAACTTGGCGGCAGCCAATACCTTTCGAACCCCAGGGATATCAGTAGCTACCGGTTTTTCCATAAAAACATGTTTACCCATTTTTATGGCATATTCGAAATGTTGTGGCCTAAAGCCTGGAGGTGTTGCCAAAATAACCACATCAGCCAGATCTATCGCTTTTTGCGCCGCATCGAACCCTACAAATTGATGTTTCTCCTTAACGTTGACTTTCGTGCCTTCTCCCATTTCCTTGGAGATATTCATAAGGCTTCCCTTCAAGCGATCTTCAAAAGCATCGGCCATAGCGACCAACTCAATATTATTATCTGCTTTCAATGCTTGCACAGCAGCTCCAGTACCTCTTCCCCCACATCCGACAAGGGCAATTTTGAGTTTCTTGTCATTAAAGACATTGACCATGGCATTCATTTGAAGTGTCGGCAATATCATAGCTCCTGAAAGCAAGGCAGTATTCTTGCAAAAAGTTCTACGTGATTTCAGCGAACTAGCATTTGTATTGCTGCTCTTTTTAACATTTTTCATTATCAACTTAATTTTGAATGGATTAAAACACCTTTGAATACTGTGAATATAAAACAATTATTACTGAATATTAATAGCTAGGGGCTATATTAAATATTTCTACTGCATTTCACGATTTTCCTTAAACTTGTGCTACTATTGCATTTAGAGACTAAAATATAAACAATAATTTATGGATTCTGTATTAGAAAAATGGGATTGGGTTGTACTAGCACTTTATTTTTTAATAATTATAGGGGTAGCCGTATGGGTCATACTTCAAAAAAACAAGGATACTGCAGATTACTTTTTGGCAGGACGTAACGTTGGGTGGTTTGTTATAGGAGCTTCTATCTTTGCTTCCAATATTGGATCCGAACATGTTGTGGGTCTTGCAGGTACAGGTGCAGAGTCGGGCATGCCCATGGCTCATTATGAACTTCATGCTTGGATCGTACTCCTTTTGGGTTGGCTTTTCTTACCCTTTTATATGCGGAGTAAAGTATTTACCATGCCAGAATTCTTGGAAAAAAGGTTCGATAGCCGATCACGCTGGTTTTTATCAATTTTTTCTTTGGTCGGCTATGTAATCACCAAGGTTTCAGTAACTATATATGCAGGCGGTATTGTTGTATCCGAATTAGTGGGGATACCCTTTTGGTACGGGGCAATTGGCATTGTGGTGTTCACAGGTATTTATACTGTTTTGGGTGGAATGAAAGCCGTAATATATACTGAAACTCTTCAAACCGTGGTACTTATTGCAGGATCGGTCATCATTACTTATTTGGGTCTTCAAGAAGTAGGAGGGTGGGAAAATCTGAGAGCCACCGTTGGCCCCGACCATTTTAATATGTGGAGACCCATGTCGGATCCCGATTTTCCGTGGACAGGTCTACTCTTTGGAGGCACCATAGTGGGTGTTTGGTATTGGTGTACGGATCAATATATTGTACAGAGGACCCTTGCGGCAAATAACATAAAAATAGGAAGAAGGGGTGCTATTTTTGGGGCTTATCTCAAAATACTGCCCATATTTATTTTTTTAATACCAGGTATTATTGCCTTTGCCTTGGCAAAACAGGGCGTACTATCTTATGACAGGGCAGATGAAGTGTTCCCAATCATGGTCAAGACCTTGCTGCCCACGGGACTAAAAGGTCTGGTCGCCGGCGGCTTAATGGCTGCTCTAATGAGTTCACTCGCATCAGTCTTCAATTCATGTTCGACTATTTTCACCATTGACGTTTATAAAAAACTATATCCTGAAACCAATGAGAAAAAATTATTGAACATAGGGCGTATGGCAACGGTTCTTATGGTTTTCCTAGGAATTTTATGGATTCCAATTATGGATAAAATCGGGGGAGGAGTCCTCTACCAATATTTACAAAGTGTTCAGTCATACATCGCCCCGCCTATTACCGCAGTATTCGTTTTAGGTATTCTTTGGAAACGAGTGAACTCGCAAGCTGCCATTGTAACCCTGTTTTCAGGATTGCTGGTAGCGGCTTTACGAATCGCTGCAGAAATCGGCAAAGAAGATCTATCAGGAATTGCTTATGAATTTGCGACTATAAATTTTTCTCATATGGCCATCTTTATGTTCTTATTTTCGGTTGTGGTCTGTGTGGGTACAAGTTTGGTTACCGCAGCACCGAATTATGACATGATTAAAGGACTTGCCTTTGGTACCCTTACCGAAAAACAAAAACAAGAAACCAAAGATAGTTTTACCTGGGTAGATGTAATGCTCTCCTTTGTATTGGTAGTCGTGGTCGTATCGGTGCTTATGTATTTCACAGGATAATTTTACGAAATGAAGTAGCTAGGATTTATATGCTTTTTGAAATCCCCAAGGCCAAGCCCCTCAATTCAGCCAGTCCTTTTAAGCGACCAATCGAAGTATAGCCTGAATAGGAACTTTGGGTGTTTAAATCATGTAGCAATTGATGCCCATGGTCAGGTCTCATCGGTAGTTCACACCCTCGTTGTTTTTCAACCTGCAATACGGCCTTAACAATCTCGTACATATCAGAAGACCCTTCTAAATGGTTGTCTTCATAAAAGCTACCATCAAGCTCTCGCTTTACATTGCGCAAATGTAAAAAATGAATGCGATCTGAAAATTTATGTATCAATGCAGGTAGGTTATTAGCCCCGTTTGCTCCTAATGAGCCCGTACAAAAGGTGATGCCGTTAAAGGGGCTATCAATATACCCCACCAAATCATCCAAATCGCTCTCTGACTTTACAATTCTTGGAAGACCCATAATATCAAAAGGGGGGTCATCTGGGTGAATTGCCATTTTTATTTGGTTTTCCTCCGCAACAGGAATAACTTCATTTAAGAAATGTGATAAATTGGCCTTAAGCCCTTGATGGTCTATCGTATTATACTGAGCAATCATTTCCTTAAATACGGGTATAGTCAAATCATCTACCGTACCTGGTAAGCCTTTTAGAATGTTATCTTGAAGCCTTTCCTTCTCTAAAGAGGTCATTTGCAAAAATCTAGACTTCGCCTTCTCTAGTATAGCTTTGGAATACGATTTTTCGGCATCTTTATGTTTGAGCATATGACATTCAAAAACAGCCATTTCAGTTTTATCAAACCGTAGGGCAGTACCCCCATTTTCAAGCTCCCAATATAAGTGGGTCCTTGTCCAATCTAAAACAGGCATAAAATTGTAACATACATTTTTAATACCACATTGGGCAATATTGCGTAGACTTTGCCTGTAGTTCTCAATACGTTCTTTATAGTTTCCTGTTCGCAGTTTTATATTCTCATGAACAGGAATACTCTCAATAAAAGTCCATTCTAGGCCTATGGCTTCAATTTTGTCTTTTACCTTTTGTATTTCGTCAATCTCCCATATCTCACCATTGGGAATATGGTGTAACGCAGTTACTACCCCTGTAGCTCCCGCCTGTTTAATATATGACAAGCCTACCGGGTCATTTTCACCAAACCATCTAAATGTTTCTTTCATTTTTTTTACTTCTAATTATACGCCACTAAATGCACTAAATCCACCATCGATAGGAAGTACCACCCCTGTTATGAATTTAGAAGCCTCACTACATAAAAAATGAATAGCTCCGTTTAATTCCTCTGTATTACCAAACCTTCCCATGGGTGTATTGTCGATTATACTTTGCCCGCGTTTCGTATAGGTACCGTCTTCATTGAGCAACAGCTTTCTGTTTTGGTTTCCTATAAAGAAACCCGGTGCAATGGCATTCACGCGAATTTTATCACCAAATTTTCTTGCCATTTCAACAGACATCCACCTTGTAAAATTTTCCATTGCCGCCTTTGATGCAGAATACCCTACCACACGGGTAATAACCCTATCGACAGCCATTGAGGAATAATTAATGATTACACCTTCTTTCTGATCTGCCATTACCTTACCAAAAACTAAGGAAGGAATAACGGTACCGTTCAAATTTAAATCTGTGACCTTTTTAAAGTCATCTATCGACATATCAAAAACTGTTCGATCCTCAGCAATAGTCGCTCCGGGTAAATTGCCTCCGGCAATATTCAATAATATATCGATTCTTCCATATTCTAAAACAATTTCATTCTTCACTTCAGAAAGAGAAGATTCGGATAAAATATCGGCCCTAAAGGCTTTAGCGACGCCGCCTTCTTGTTTTATTTCATCCAATAATTCAGCTATTGAAGCCGTATTTCTTGTTAACAAGGCTAGTTTTACTCCACTTTTTGCCAAGCTTTTTGCAATAGTACCCGCAAGAACACCACCAGCACCAGTGATAACCGCCACTTTTCCGGAAATAGTAAAAATTTGATTCATAAAAGACTTTTAAATAAATTTCGATAGATTACAAAACAGTTTGCATTGTAACAAATTTTGGTATTTAAGAAAAGTAGTAAAGTTAACTTTTGTATACTATATAATCCTAATGGTAGGCCATGAAAAAAGCAAAAGGATTAATGAACCCCTCTTTAAACCTGAGTTCGACTCTTTAGGTCATACCCTAACCAAGTAAAGAGAGCTATCACATCATTTCCCACAGTTGCTTGCGAAGTTCCTAAAAGAAGACAAAAAATAAGGACGGTACGTAAACTATATTTTTTTGATAACATTGCTTTTAAAGGATAATCTGTAGGCACTATCCCATATGCTTTATGAAATGATATTTATCATGCTTATTGAGAAACCTTGGGGGTAATTTTATTCCAATTAATCTTTAAACCCTTATAGTATGACTATCGATATACAATTTATACAGATGCCCACAAGTGAAAGTATGAATACTTTTGTAACCGAAAAATTGAATAAGCTTGCCAAAAAATATGATTGGATTATTAGAGCCGATGTTTTTTTTAAATCAGAAAACGACCCTGCTAGAAAAGGAAAAATTTGCGAGATTCGATTAAGTGCACCCGGACCAAGACTTTTTGCAAGATCAAATGAGGAGTTTTTTGAAAAAGCTGTTATAACTACTGTTCTTGAATTGGAAAAACAACTAAAAAAACGCAAAGAAACCTTTCAAAAACACTAGCCTATTGCAACCACATAGCCCATGAAAAAGATTCTGGTTCCCGTAGACTTTTAAGAATATTATGAATATGACTTAGAAGTGACTGCCAGTTTAGCCAAACAAAACAAGTCGAAAATTGTTGCACTTCATATGCTCGGACTTTCAGAAGCATCATTTACCCAAAACGAGTCTCAAGGGCATATTGAAGGGCTATATTATATGAAACTCGCAAAAAAATAGTTCAATACATTCTTAGACAAACCCTATCTTAAGGGAATAGTGGTTTCTAAAACTATTCAGAACTACAAAATTTTTAATGAAATAAATAGTGTAGCCAAAGAACAGGGTATTAATCTGATTGTTATGGGTTCACATGGAACCACTGATTTAAAGGAAGTTTTTGCAGGAAGTAATACTTAGCATGGTGCCCCTCGTAGGTACATTGAACGAATTTATTGAACAAGAAAAAATAATCCGAAAAACGGCCAGTATCGTATTTGAAGAATACAACGATACTTTCGATTATTCAGTGAGCACTATGATCGAGATTCCCCGAGCGGTGTTAATAGCAGATGCCATTGCCGAGCATGCCGATTTCTTCTCCTTCGGAACCAATGATCTTACTCAAATGGCATTTGGGTATAGTCGAGATGATGCCGGAAAATTCTTGCCTATCTATATTGAAAAAGGAATCTTAACTGTTGACCCCTTCGAAGTCCTAGATCAGAAAGGAGTGGGCCAGCTTATTCAAATGGGAACGGAACGGGGAAGAAAAACAAAACCTGATTTAAAGATAGGAATCTGTGGTAAACATGGCGGTGAACCCAGTTCAATAGAATTCTGTTTTGCAATGGGAATGAACTATGTGAGTTGTTCGCCGTTCAGAGTGCCTATTGCAAGAGTGGCCTCAGCGCAAGCTGCTATCAAAGCTAGCCTATAAACCTGAGTTCGAACTCAGGTTATAAG
>JASFYU010000014.1:0-5522 GCA_045046905.1 Flavobacteriaceae bacterium
GCACAAAATTTTGATATCCTAATCAAGGGCGGTCATGTAATCGATGCCAAAAATGGTATTGATAAAGTGATAGATATAGCGATAAAAGAAGGGAAAATAGCAAAGGTTTCCCGCAATATTCCTGTGAGTCAGGCCGCTTTGGTTATTGATGCAAAAGGGCTCTATGTGAGTCCGGGCCTAATCGATATTCACAGTCACAATTTTCACGGTACTGAGTCCAATTCGTATCTAAGCAACAGTTTTACGGCATTGGCTCCTGATGGTTTTAGTTTTGAAAGCGGGGTGACCACAATTGTCGACGTAGGCGGTGCAGGTTGGCGCAATTTCAAGCTTTTTAAAGAGCAGACCATAGACCGATCTAAAACTAGGGTATTGTCTTTTCTGAATATTGTAGGCTCAGGAATGAAAGGTGGTGCAATTGAACAAAACATTGCCGATATGAATCCGAAACTTACCGCGATGGTCGCCAAACAGTACCCAGGCATCATAGTAGGGGTAAAGCTGGCCCACTATAACGGATTTGATTGGACCCCTACAGATCGTGTAGTAGAGGCAGGTAGATTAGCCAACATACCTGTAATGATCGATTTTGGTGGCAGTGATCCCGAACTGTCCCTTGAAAAATTGTTTATGGAAAAACTACGTCCGGGCGATATTTTCACCCATACTTATGGTCATGTAAAGGGCCGTACACCTGTTGTGAACGAAAATGGAAAAGTGGAAGATTTTGCATTTGCCGCCCAAAAACGAGGCATTATTTTCGATGTAGGTCATGGTGGGGGTAGTTTTCTGTTCGAGCAGGCTGTACCGGCAATGAAGCAAGGTTTCAAACCAAATTCTATCAGTACCGATTTACATACCGGAAGTATGAATGGGGGCATGAAAGATATCATCAATATCATGTCTAAATTTATTAATATGAACATGCCCCTGCACGAAGTAATCGAAACAGTGACTTGGAATCCTGCAAAAATTATAAAGCGTACAGATTTAGGGCATTTGTCTGTTGGGGCAGTTGCCGATATCACCATATTGAGTCTTAGAAAAGGAGATTTTGGTTTTATCGATACAAAAAGCAAAAGAATGGACGGGGATAAAAAACTCGAGTGCGAATTAACTATGCGCGAAGGTAATGTGGTATACGATCTTAATGGTATCTCAAAATCAGCTTGGGATAAGCAATAAAAATAAAAGATGAAAAAACAATACAAAATACTATTCATTGCTTCAATCGTTTGTCTTCTGATAACTATTGTTTTGTGGGTGATGGGTCAAGGTGAAGACATGGCACCGACTCTGATCTTCTTTTTTCTTTTTTTAGCCTTGGCGGCCCGTGGTCATAAAACATTCAAAGGACTTTCATTTACCATTTTGATTTTTGCTGCCGTGAGCATATCTATGTTCTATCCTACGTATTTACTGCAATTGGGTAGTTTTCAGACGAAATCGTTAATTGTGCCCTTGCTTCAGATAATTATGTTCGGTATGGGGACCGCCATGAGCCTAAAAGATTTTGTGGGGGTCGTAAAAATGCCCAAGGGGGTTTTAGTAGGCTTGGTATGCCAGTTTACGATAATGCCTGTTTTAGGGTTTGCAATCGCTACCTTATTTGCTTTTCCGCCCGAGATTGCAGCGGGTGTGGTTTTAATTGGTTCTTCTCCAAGCGGATTGGCATCCAATGTAATGGCATATCTGGCAAAGGCCAATTTGGCATTATCGGTTACCCTTACTGCCGTTTCTACGCTTTTAGCACCCTTGATGACGCCCTTGCTTATGGAGCTTTTTGCAGGGGAGTTTGTGCCAATCGATTTTTGGGGCATGATGTTGAGTATTGTTAAAATTGTAATTCTACCGATTATAGGAGGGCTCATCTTTAATCACTTTTTTCATGGCAAGGCCAAATGGATGGATAAGGCTATGCCCATAATATCGATGGCCGGTATTGCCTTGGTCATTGTAATCATAACCGCCACCGGTAGAGATAGTCTACTTTCAATAGGCCTTTTCTTAATTATAGCTGCCATTATACACAATGCTGCCGGTTATTTCTTGGGCTATTGGGGTTGTCGTATGTTTAAAATGAATGAACGTGATTGTCGAACTATTGCTCTTGAGGTAGGTATGCAAAATGGCGGTTTGGCCTCTGGTATTGCTTTAGAAATGGGCAAGGTGGCTACCGTTGGCTTGGCACCGGCTGTTTTTGGCCCATGGATGAATATATCAGGTTCTTCACTTGCAATGTATTGGAGGGGCAAAGACCTTCCCGAAAGTGACAAAAAATTAGAAGAAGAAATCGACTCTTAAATTCAAAAAAAAATATAATTAAACAAACAAAATAGCATGGAAGAAACAACAAGAAGAGCATCATTCAAAAAGATAGGAATGGGTTTAGCGGCATTATTAGGAATGGGGTCGGTAAACGCTATGAGTAAAAAGCCAAAGGCAAAGAAGAAAGTAGTGGGTGAAGTAGTGACAGATAAAGGGATTCCCCTTTTTTCTGGAGCCGTAAAACACGGAAATACATTATATATTTCAGGTAAAGGAGCCCATGTTGAGCCCTTCGAAATTAAAGCGCATACCGAAATTGTATTACAAGAATTACAAAATGAGCTCGAAAGAAATGGCTCTTCGATGGAAAAGGTATTGAAAGTCAATGTGTATCTCGCGGATTTAGGCGATTATAAGGGTATGAATGAGGTGTTTCGAGGTCGTTTTGGCAAAAATCCTCCTGTCCGAACTACTGTGGCCACTTACGGTGGTGTTCCTGGTAACTCACTTGTTGAGATAGACTGTATCGCAGCCGTAGATTAAATAACGATAAAAACCCAAAATCATGAATAGTAGAAGAAAAGTATTAAAAACCTTAACTGCATTACCCATTATAGGGGGTATGTTGGGTCCTGGTATGATAGCCGCAAATGTTATGGAAAAGGCGGTTGTTAAACCAATGGCCCGAGATTTTTTCAAAGAATTGGGCGTGCGGACATTTATAAATGCTGCCGGCACCTATACCTCTATGACCGGCTCGTTGATGCACAAGGAAGTTATAGATGCGATTAATTATGGGGCAACTGAATTTGTTAATTTAGATCAGTTGCACGATAAGGTAGGCGAGCGAATAGCCGCTTTATTAGATTGTGAGTATGCCACGGTATCTTCTGGAACCTTTGGTGCAATGACCATTGGGCTGGCCGGGGTAATGTGTGGAATGGACACGAAAAAAGTGGCACAACTACCTGATACTACCGGAATAAAAGATGAGGTAATCGTTCAAAAGGCACATTCCATAGGCTATACCCATGCCTTAATCAATACAGGGGCAAAAATAGTTGAAGTAGAAACGGCTAAAGACCTTGAAAAGGCCATTAATAAAAACACGGCCATGTTATGGTTTTTGAATTCCAATACCGATGCCGGTAAAATAAAATGGGCCGAGTTCATAGCCTTAGGTAAAAAACATGGTATTCCTACCTTTATTGATTGTGCGGCTGATGTTCCCCCGGTCGAGAATTTATTTAAGTATACCAAAATGGGCTTTGACCTCGTAGCATTTTCTGGGGGTAAAGGAATAAGAGGGCCACAAAGTGCAGGATTGTTATTGGGCAAACGAAAATATATCGAGGCTGCCCGCTTACATACGCCACCCCGTGGAACAACAATCGGAAGAGGTATGAAAGTAAATAAGGAAGAAGTTCTGGGCATGTTAGTGGCCTTGGAGCTGTACCTTGCCAGAGATCATAAAAAGGAATGGGAACTGTGGGAGAACCAAATAAAATTAATTAGCGATAGTGCCTCGTCAGTCAAAGGTGTTGAAACTGAAATACACGTACCACCCTATGCCAATCATGTGCCAAGCCTAAATATAAGGTGGGATGAAAGTGTGATTAAAATAACGAAGGACGAAGTGCGGAAACAGCTTCGAGATGGACATCCGTCCATAGAAACAGTCGGAAATAAGGAATTGGTAGGAATAACTACTTGGATGATGGAGCCCGGTCAAGAACGCACTGTTGCCGAAAGAGTAAAAGAAATTTTGGCTAACGCATAGTTTCTAATTAAAATTAGATAAATTAAAAAACTACTTTTAGGTTTAAGCGTATTGACTTTAATGTAGTGCAATCAGGCCCAAGAAAAAAGTCCAGGGGTCAAAAAAGAGACCAATGGAATTGAAAAGGCCAAAGATGGTTATAACCCTGAGGCTAAACTTCAGGAATTAGGGCTCCAGTGGCCAATTATGTGAATGTGGTTCAAACAGGTAATCTTATTTTTTTGGCAGGGAAAGGGCCAATTCAGAGCAATGGAGAGTATATCACTGGGAAATTAGGTGCCGACTTGACCATAGAACGGGGGTATGAAGCAGCTCGAATAACGGGTGTCAATCAATTGTCAGTTTTAAAAGCCGACTTGGGTAACCTAAATAAGGTTAAGCGAATCGTAAAGGTAAAAGGAATGGTCAACGCAGCTCCCGACTTTACGGATCATCCTAAGGTGGTCAATGGATACTCAGATTTAATGGTATCGGTTTTCGACGAGCGAGGTAAACATGCAAGGGCAGCTGTCGGCATGGGTTCCTTACCAAGTAATATTGCTGTCGAAATTGAAATGGTTGTAGAGGTTTTTGATAATTAAATTCTTTTCAATGAATGAAATAAGTTTGGTTGCAGTCTGTATATTTTTAGGGACTTCCTTTTTAATTGTACAAGAAGAGTAACGATTAGTTGAAGATAGACCGTATTATAATGTGCAGATACAGAATACTGACCAATACATAAAAGAACGTTGTAAATGGGATGTTTAGTATTAAAAATGAACGAACAGGATTATAGGACCATTGCTCTTGAGGTTGGCATGCGGAATGGAGGATTGGCCTCAGGTATCGCATTGGGGATGGGCAAAGTATCAACCGTAAGATTGGCACCTGCCGTATTCGGACAGTTGATGAACATTACCGGATCTATTTTAGCTTCCTACTGGCAAGGGGAATCACCCAGACAATGACTTGGTTTACTTTGAATTAATGGAAATAATTTTAGATGACAAGAATAGTTTGAGTTAGTTTGAGTTAGTTTGTTTATAGAGGGGCATATTTTTTATTAAAAAAATGTGTCCTTCTTTATAAGATATAAAAATGAAAGCCATGATTTATAAAAGGAAAATCCATTTAAATTAATAAAAAATGAATGCTTAAAAGAGATAATGATTCATATGTCAACCTACCCATATAATATAGCGGTTTAAATATTTTCTTGGATAAGAGAAAAAATAATATAGTGGTATCATTTTCGAAGAATTCCTTCATTAAGACTTTAATTCCAAAATTAGTAAGGTGGGATTCTTTTATACCAAAAGCGCATTTTTTATGTATATTTGGTAAGGTGGAAAGGACGGACATAGTATACCACCCCCGCCGGATTAAAGTGAGCATAGCAATATTTATTGTAAATCCTTTTATAGCATAGTCTCAAACGATTTTTTAAGTGGCTCAAAAAAATCCGTTTTCACTGGTTCACTTTGACCGTTTT
>JASFYU010000015.1:0-11484 GCA_045046905.1 Flavobacteriaceae bacterium
CAGATTAATCTTTCCTTCTTGCATAAGATCATCAATAAGGAATTCACTCCTCAACATTGTTGTGTTATACTGTTTTACAGCCTCTGGGCTTGATGCATACCTTGTTTCGTAAGTTGTTGACATTTTACTTTTATTTTAAAAGAAAATATATTTTAGAATTGATTTTATTCTACCCAATGAATTTAAGAGCGATTTCTAACGAAAATAAGAAATAATACAATCGATTGTATGAAATTCAAAGAAAAGGTTATTTTTACATGCTTATAAGGGGTTTTTAGGTGACTAAATGTGCTGTTTCTAATCAACAACCTCGGCACAAAGAGCGTCAAGGTATGCTTCTGAAAAATATTTTTTAATTCCAATAGCTTTCGAAACTAGGCAAGACCCTCAATATATAGATTAAAGTAAAACCAATATATATGTTTAAAATAAAATATTTAGGTATCATCATAGGGTGTTTATCACTTTTTATGGCTTGTAAGTCGAAACCGACTTCGAAAAATGAAATGATAACAGCGAATATTGATTCGCTGCTGGAGACACAATATCAAAAACTTCTTGAGTATAGGGTAGATTCCTTGGCTTTTCCTAGAAGCATGTCATCCAAAACTGAAGTTATTAGAGGAAATGGATCAAAAGATTGGACAAGTGGCTTTTTTCCCGGTAGTCTTTGGCTTCTATATCAACTTACAGAAAATAAGGAGTACATGGAAAAAGCGATTGAATGGACTGCTTTTATGGAGAAAGAAAAATATAATGATAAATCACATGATACCGGGTTTATGATTTACTGCAGTTTTGGTTCAGGACTCAAAGCGATTGAAAAAAAGGAATATCAAAGCGTAATTATAGAAGCCGCGCGTTCTCTAAGCAAAAGATTTAACAATAATGTCGGCAGTATACTTTCATGGGACTTTGGTAAAGATTTATGGCAATTTCCTGTTATCATAGATAATATGATGAATCTAGAGCTGTTATTCGAGGCCACCAAAATTTCTGGTGACAGCATGTATCATCAATTAGCGGTACAGCATGCGAATACAACACTAAAGAACCACTTCAGAGTAGATAACAGTACGCATCATGTAGTGGATTATGACACCCTACATGGAACGGTCAGAAATAAGATGACCCACCAAGGCTTTAATGACGAATCTTCATGGGCCAGAGGTCAGGCGTGGGCTATATATGGGTTTACAATGACATACAGATATACAAAAGATAGCCTATACCTTGCACAGGCCGAGGCTACAGCAGCATATTATTTAGAACATAAAAATTTACCTGAAGATGGTATTCCGTATTGGGATTTTAAGGATCCTGACATTCCAAATGCTCCAAGAGATGTTTCTGCTTCTGCGATAGTTGCTTCCGCCTTCTTCGAATTATACGCTTATACTGAAAATAAAAAGTACGTGGTTTATTCTCAAAAGGTTTTAAAGTCACTTAAATCAGAGAAGTACATTCTAGAGAATATAGAAGCACCCTTTATTTTAGATTCTAGTACGGGAAATTGGCCCGCGAATGATGAAATTGATGGACCTATCGTCTACGGGGATTATTATTTTCTTGAAGCAATGCTCAGGGAAAAAAGATATAAATCCAATTAATATCTCCTTTCTTCATATGGATAAAGTGTCGAAAAGTGTCTCATGACAAGAGTATTTGCATAGCTATAGATGATGCTAGCAGAGGTGACGCGAACAAGAGGAACTCAGGTGTAGTTGGCAGTGTAATGAACTTAGAAACTAATCTTTCTTAGGAATATTTTGTTTGGTCTATATCGCCATCTATGTTTGAAAGAATACAGGCATACTTAGTATTTTTCATTCATCTTAGGTTTATTTGCCCACTGCAAATTAAATCTTAAGTCAAACCAGCCTTATTAATCAATGAACAATGGTTTTTTTCTTTTGTTCAACGCCTTCGATCGTTAATTTAACTTGGCCCTCTTTGAGGCCAACAGCGGAGAAATCTCCTTTTTCCCCTTTGCCGAACCATCCTAAGATCTTTTGACCTCCAACCTGGAAGCCCTTAACGGCACAGATACTTTTCTTTAAGGGGCGCGTCATTTACAGGTCTAGGAATCATACGTACCAAAAAGTGAATCTCCTCACTTTGCATTGGGTTTGACGCCGAAAAATGCAATTGGTTCGGTTTTCCGGCATCACTTCCCCATCGACCTTTTCAAGATAATCATGACGTTCTTCATAATTAAGTTTCACTAATATTTTTCCTGTAATTGATTCGCATTCTTTGTCGAATTGCCCTAGTCCATCTATAAAACCTTGCTTTACTTTTTCGTCGAATACATCCTGGACCTGTAGCACACAGTTCCGAAACGCATTTCTTTTAATTACCAAAGGTTCAAATCACTTGGTTGCATAAAATATCAACGATTATAGCCTTTAAAAACTAATGGTGCTTTAGGAAATATTCAAAAAAAGTGTATACCTGTTCATTTGATTTAATTGTAGGACTGTGTCTTTTGCGATTGGTCATTGCTACACGATTATTATATCCTAAAAAACGGTTCAATTTAATTGAACTGTTTAATGGAATCCATCTTTCCAAAGGATCTTCTGATCCCCCTGAAACCATAAAGGGGCGTGGCGCCATAAGAGCGTGCAACTCATGCAAATCATACCCTTTTTTTATTAAAGTGAGATATGCCCCCTGAGCTTTGTTGTCTTCAGTTATAATACCCCGCTTTCGCCATGGCAGGTTATGATAACCCAAATACCAAGGTTCCCAATAATTGATATTTGAGTTAGTTTCATCAAAGACTATGCCTGGATCTGACCACACTGCACAGGCAAATTTTTCATAAAGGCATGATGCAAACATTGACCATTTTCCACCGTATGAGTGCCCAACAATACCAATACGGGTTGAATCAACCTCATTAATATTTGCTAATAAATTAAAGCTGTTTGCCGCAAGATATGCTAGCATTGATAGCGGTTCGACCTTAGCATGATAAGGATTAGGATAGAATTGAGAATGCGGCTCGACCTTTTCTTGATTAGTACTAGGAAAGAATTGAGAGTAAGGAAGAGATTTCTTTATAGCTGATGTACCTATTGACAATGTTATAAATCCTCTTTTAGCCAATTCATAAGCAAAATCTCTTAATTCAACTTTTAACCCAATCGCTGATTCAGGCTCGTAGTAAACCGTTATCACGGCAGGCTTTGTGCCTTTTACATCTGGAATCAAAAGATAAGCATGGGTTTTCTCATTTTTAATCCATTCAAATTTTATTTTATACTGCATAAAATTATCTCGATGAATACTATCAATTACCTCCATTTGGGGATTGTTGATTAATGCTGGCCATTCTCCCATAATACCGTGCCATTTTTTGAGGATTTCTAATCTACGCAATTCCCAATCCTCTTTTGATGAAACTACCCCACCATTATAGTACTCTAGTGGGTTTCGATAATTACCATATTCTCCTTGAAACTGATTAGGTGGAGAAAAGTAAGGTTGAATTAACTGCCATATTGAATCCTTGGCTTCAATTTGTCCATTGCATGGGAAAACTATACCCAAAGTAAAGAACATTAGTCCTATGTGTTGACCTACGAGCTTTAAAGAATTTAACATTTTCTATTGGTTTTAGTGATACTCTTTTTATCCAATTTATTTCAATTTTTATTTTTATTTTTACACTTTTTTAATAAAGCCTATTCACTCCCTTATGTTTAGAAGCTTGCTTTCAAAAAAGCCTCCATGTTTACTTCCTTCGTTGGCATTGTCAGGTAACAGGTTCTAGACCTTGGATAAAATACCCAAACCCTCATCGCCGACAAGGACATCGTGGACAAAGGAAAGGATTCTTAGTTTTAATCTTAACAGGGTATTACCAAGAGAATTATTGTAAACGACAAGCCAACCATGTTTTTTAGATTCTAGTTCTTCTTTTAGAGCCGCAACCTTACTGGTTAGTCCTTCCTTTTTTAGATACGTTCTCTTGTTTTCTTTTAAAAAGATAAAGTCATAGTCATGTACTTCTTCATTCTTTGTCTAGGTAAATCCCTGTGAGTTTACTTTCACGTCCATCTAATCTTCTGAGTAGTGCAAAAAGCTCTGACCTTTGGGGCTGTTTTCTGCTTTTTTCAAAGCCTGCAAAGCACTTCATACATCAGGTGTAAAATTTGCGGCTTTCCGAAGTATCAACTGAGAAATACAAACGGAACTAATCAACTATCTGCACTTTTCCCAAAGGGTACCAACCATCCTCAGTCATTCCACCAATTGCCAATTTCACCGTTGGTTTTCTGTTCTGAATATCCAATACTGCCACCTGTATTTCATAATCTCCAGTTGGGAAATCCAATGGAATAAAAATAGCATCGTCATAAACAATATCACCAGGCAACCACAATCTGATATCAGCGTTAGAAGTGAAAACCAATTTTTCACTATCTGATACCAGACGAAAAGCTAATAAATAACCTTTATAGATTGGCGCTACTCCTTTATTTACCCACCATGATTTGAACCACAATTTATCGTTATGTTTTACCGATTCGGGATAGGTAAAACGTCTTAATATAAATCTATAGCCCATTTTCTTTAACCATTCGTTTACCAGATCTTCCCACTCTTCAGGCACTGGTGATGATTTCGCATTGAATGATGAGATATGCCACTTTAATGTTTCATTGAAAATATACTCAACTTCTTCTCTGGTACATGCCTGTCTCTCTTTCCACACTTGAAAAGTACCGCATATCTCAAAACTGAGTGGTGCGGTTTTCCAGGCATTTTGCACTCCATAGTTTAATATCTCTTGCGGATACAAATCGTACATGTGCGAAAATCCAAATTCTGTTTCAGTCCAAAACCTGAGGTCCCCAATACAATCGACCCTCCAGCCGACGTTTCCAAAAGATTCAGCATATTTATTGGTTTTCTCATCCATCAATAAGGCAATTAGAGGTGTTTTGGTAAACGACTCGGTATAAGCCTCCACCAATTTGTGCATAGTGTTTTCTGCGAGCAGTTCAGACCCCATACCCTCTCCCCATGCTCCGACAATAGCCAAATCAATTGCTTCAACATGAGGATTCCCGTCATACCTTTTACCCATCTCCCGAATCATTCTCCCATAATATTTAGCATACCTCAAATCTTCTGGATCGACAACCCATTTCTCTACCGGACTATTCCATTCTTTATCAGGATCAACCATTTCCCTGTACCAGTCAGGCACATCTCTTGTATCACCAGTACCATAAGGAGCTATCCTAATGAGCAAGGTTTGCCCTCTGCTAACAGCACTATCTAATGCCCGATCAAGCAAGCCCCAATTGTATTCTCCATTTTCAGGCTCAATAAATCTCCAATAAATACGATGGTAAGCAATGGTAGTTGCAGGATAATCTACATTGGCTAAATTCCCATCAAATTTCTGGTATTCAATCGGTAAGCCTTCAGTCCAACCGCCGCCTTTATTCAAGTCATCACCATTAAACCGCTGAAAAGTCATAAACCCTTTGCCAGGGTTAAGCAAAACATCATCAATTTCTTCAGGGCTAAATACAACCATTCCATCTTTAACAACAGATTGAATTTGGGAAACAGCGTTAGATGATTTTTGCATGAAAAATACTATGAGTACTGCAGGGATTATTTGATTAATAAAATTCTTCATTATGAGGATTATTTAATTGTACATCAAAAATTAAAGCCTTAATTAATTTTGTTCTCAAGAAAATCACCATGTTCAATTCCATTATTACCACTTCCCGACCACAAATTCCAAACTTTGGAATAAATATCCAAATCTCCGTCACCGTCAATATCTCCAACAAGTGCGTCGTGGCCTCCTATTTTATTGTCCAGTATTACCCTTTCGACAAATTCAATATGATTATCGGCGCTTACATTCTCCCAAATATACCATCGAGGGAAAGCTCCTTCAGGAGAAAGGGTGTCGTCTTCTTGGTCACAAGTGAAGATATCCTGGTCTCCATCATTATCAAAATCCCCAACATAAAGGGAATGGAAGGATCCTCTGATACCGGGTGCCGACATTGGTAGGAAATGAGCTGTAAATCCAGGGGTCTCCGCACCGTCGTTCTCCAACCAAGCAGCTCGAGAAGCTTGTTGGTCACAATCCGTCATTACGATATCATTATCTCCATCGCCATCCATGTCTATTATCCAACTACGAGATGACAAACCAAAAGGCCCTCTTTTGCCAAATGGCAATTGGTGTTTCTTCCATTTCGCCCCTCTATCCATATTCTCCAACCATCTGTCAGGAAGGACAATGTCATTATCACCATCACCATCCAAATCATCAATGCCTTGTGGAAAAAATCCCGCATGGATACGGTCGTTGGCCACTAAAACATCCAAGGTTATGATTGTTTTTTTCCATATCATATCTTGCGTAGGGTTTTCCGGTATCTCATACCAAATTACACCTTCGCCTTCCCCCAATATCACTAAGTCCTTTGTTTGGTTTCCATCCATATCGGCCATTACAACATCATGGACATTCGTGGCTATTGTTGGATCAAACTGGTATCTTTCAAATACCTGACTTTTAGGGTTTTGAGGGTTTCTGTACCAATACCCTCCTATAATTATATCTTCCCAACCATCTTTGTCCACATCAAAAGTCGTTGCCCCCAAAAACCTGAGCGGCATGGTCCCAACTTCATGTCTTATCCACTTTATGTTTTCCTGATTTTCAAACCAGTAAAACCCTTCGGGACCGGTAAATGCATAGTCCAAATCGCCATCTTTGTCGAAATCTGCCATTGCCGAACATCCATACCCCCAATCCGTTTCACCTGGCAAATCTTGAACTACATAGTGATGTTGAAACATCTCTTCACCAATACGTTGGTCTTGTCGAAGGTCTTTTGTCCGCTCTTTCTCTTTACATCCCATAAAAAGCGATATTCCAATAGCCAAAATCGTTCTCTTATCAAGCATCCTATTTATTTCTTAATTGATTTAACTTTTAAGTTGACAACCCCCCAGAAGCATCTTCTGGTAATAGGCATAAAATCTTTGGTTTCATACTTTGCCAAAATCTTTAGTTCGTAGTTGTCAGGACAATTTTCGGCAATCTTTATTATTGAACTTATCGTCGTTCCGTCACAAGACCACTTTGCTGTTAAGTTTTCCGCATTCTGGTTTTCTTCAAGTACTTTTATATAGGGATCATCGTAAAATAGTTGTGTCCGATAACCGTTAGCATATACCATTAGCTGTTCTCCAGGAGATACAACACCATCTCCATTACCTACACCAAAGACCTCATCTTTCACCAACACTCCATCGTCTATTGACAGGTTCTCGAATTGCGGCACATCAAAGAACACGGGCACATCAAATTCTTCATTGAAAACCAGAGAATCATAACTAATGGTGAGCGTTATTTTAACAACAGAAGGCTCTGCATCATTAGGAGCTTGCTTGTTACATCTTAAAATAATAGGTTCTGTATTGATTAGTCTTGATCCAAAACTGACAGGAAGAATAGAATATGTTTCTTTATCGGTCGTCACCGATAAATCTGTACTCTTTATTGACAGGGTAATCTTTTTTGACTTGTCAAGTTCCTCTCCCAAATTAGCAAATTGCACTATCAATTTGTTCTCTTTACCTACCCGAATCAAACGCCTATCATTTTCTAAACTGTAACCAACATATGTCAACTTAGGATTTCCGCCGTTTTTATAAATACCGATTTCATGTCCGTTCCCATCAAGTTCAAAATTCAACCTACCCTTATTGTTCGCTTTTTTGGTCGTGGATTTGACTTTCCCATCTCGTTGTTGATAGTGTTGTATTTTATATTTTGCTCCTGGTTCGTATATCGCAGCAGTAGCAATTGTAGCGGTCAAATTATCTAAGGGCGGGGCTATTGGAAGCCATTTTCTGCTGTGAAAACCAAAGCCATCTTCCGATACGTTCCTAAGGTATGTAAAGCCTGAAGTAGATTTATTGCTGAACACTGAGTAATCCCATACTTTATACGCCGAATACAAGTCATAATGAGACCATTGATCATTTCTAATCTTAGGCTTTTTGTAGGCACTATCTACAAAATTCATAGCCATTTCAAAAACGTCTGTTTCTCCTTTATCATCAACCTTGTGGCCTCCGGAGAATTCCCAATATTCAATATCTATCTTTCCTTGCCAAAGAGCACCCTTGTACACCTCTCTGTTTTGACTGCTTAACTCCCCTACCGAACTATTGTGAAAACGGATTTTCAGGTCTTTCAAATTTGTAAATGTGTGCCGCAATGAATACAGGGTATTGTTATTTGGGTACCCTATGTTGAACTCCGGACTGCCTGTCATATTCACAGCTGCACTAATCATATCAGGGTATTTTCCAGCTATAAAAAAAGACATGAGACCCCCCATGCTGTAACCAATTATCGCCCGGTGCTCCCTGTCGGTAAAAGTATTGTAGGCCGAATCTATATGTGCTACCAATTCTAGGAAATAGTCTTTCATTTGAACCTGAAATATGACCTGTTCAGGACACCCAATATTGTAAGGCCTATGTTCGTTTTCGATAATCCTGCCGTCCCACATGACAAGAATCACCTGATACTTGTCTACTAATTTTCCTATCATTTCATATTCCAATAATGCATTGTCGTCTTTGAAATGTCTGCCTCCCCACCCATGGAAAAAATAAGTCACTGGATAGTTTTTACCACTTTCATAACCTTCTGGCAGATACACCCTGTAGCTTCGTTGTGCATCAAAAGTCTGGCTAAAGTGACTTTTATCCTGAAATACATTGGTTAACTCTTGGGAGATACAGCAAAAAGGGCTACCAAGAATCGCTAGTAATATTATCGTAAATGAGAGCTTTGTTTTAATAACAATTTTCTTGATCATATTTTTCTCTTAATGATAAAGTTCACCTAAGCTTTAGGCCATTTTGATAAGTCAACAACCTCGACCCAAGGGTACAAGGTATGCTTTCGAAAAAACATTTTTTATTCCGATAGCTATCGGAACGAGGCAAACCTCGTGAAATTATACCCTCAAAGAGGGATTAAAGCAATTCGTGTTTAATGTATTTTTAATAAAAACGACCTGAAAACACTACTCATTAGTCCTAATCTTCCAAACGTTCGTCATCCATGGCTTTAATAGGAACATCATGAACATCGGCATAGGTATTGATTACCTTGCTCAATTGTTTTCTCCATGCTATAATCTCAATTCGTTCAAAGGGGGCCAACATATATTCCAATCCTTTTCGGCGGTCTGCAAAATGATCCTTTACGTCATCAAATACATGATGAAAATGCTTGCCTTCAATACTTTCACCCTTGATCAGTCGACTTTTGTCCCAGATATTATTTAATTCAATCCACATTCGGTTCTGGTCTTTTACTATTTCTCCGGAAAGTGAATAGGCCTCTACCAGTAAATTAATGGCTTTTGTATAATTTTTCCCTGCTTTTGAGGCCATCACCAGATAATCTTCAACTTTTGCCAAATCAATTACGGTATTCATGGCGTAACGCTCCAAAGATGCTATGGACAGTAATACCTCCAGATTGTATTGATTATGACGTACTCTTGTGATATTGCGCATCAGTTGAAGCATTAGAATTTCATTTTTCTTAAGCAATATTGATGCTTCTTCAATCTTTTGACCATACTTCACGCGAAAATTTGGAATTAGGCTTAAATCGGTTATTGAAGGTAGTGGTGGTGATTGTATTTGTAAATCGCGCATTTCACCGCCGACGCCTTTTCCATGAGAGTTCCCATACCCAGTTTTACGTTCTTTTGATACTACATCCTTATCCCATAAGTCTTCGTAAAATCTTGCTCCTTCTTCCAAGACGTTATATACACCTACCATATCTGGACTATCAAAGCCGTAGAAGGTGTCCATGAAATCAACAATGTTCTGTGAGATCGATGGTGTATTTTTTGTCCAACCATATTGTGTGACCGTTGCCCAACCCAACCAAAATGTTTCGTTGTGCAAACCAGCATCGTCCCATGCCGCGGCAAACGTTCCTACAAGGTCTGCCCCGTCCGCTTCTCGACCTAGGACATCACTGAATATGTCACTGAGTCTACCCTTGATAGAACGCCCCCTATAGTTCGTAGCAAAGTAGTTTGGAAAAAGAAGTTCAGCGCCTTGAATTGAGCTGTACGATAACTGTTTCACACCTGCCTTGGTCTCGTTTTGAGCCCATAAAGGTGTTTTATGAGGCCCCATTATTCCATCGATTACTGAGTTCGGTACTTTTGAAATATGTTCGGGCAATAACGGATACTCTATCCACGCCAAGACTTTTCTGTTGCGCTCTGCCATCCATCTGTTTACCTTTTTAAGATAATTCACCCATATCAAACTTCGATTTTCAATGTTATATTCTTCTTTGCATTTATCGCATATACCGGCATAGTACACTTCATCTGTGGAAACAAAGAAGTAGTCTACACCAGGAGTGGCATCGATCATATCTTGGTACATATCAAAAATAAGTTCCATTGCTTCTTCACTGCACATACAGGCCTGAAAATTACTTTCTTCATCGGCTTTTAGGTGTTCAAATTCCTTGTGCTTCAACACAAAGGCCATATGAGCCGGAGCCTGAACATTAGGCACTAACTGTATGAATCTCTCCAAGGCATACTTTGTCAATTCCTGCATCTCTTCCTTTGAAAAGGCGTTGGGGCTTGCAATTATCGGATGACTCGGGTATTCATATTTATCCTCTATTTCAAAGGCAATTGCATTGATCTTGAAATAAGCGGACCAATCTATATATCTCTTTAAGGTCTCCATCTTATCACGATGATGCTTAGCGTCCCAATGAATGAACCTAAGTTCTAAGTCAGGCCAATCGGTAATTGTTCCGATTGGCAGTTGAAGTTCATTTTCTGATATAGGCTTCGCTAACTGTAAAAAACTTTGGACACCATAGAAAAGACCTGCTTCCTCATTTCCTTCAATTATTATTTTTTCAGGATTTATGATTATGTTATACGCCTGCCCAGAATTTGCCGGATTAGAGATTCCCGTAACCGCATCTTTTCGTATTCTCAATACGATCTGACCCGAGGAGCCACTATCCGAAAAGGCAAAACCATAGAGTTCTTGAGCTCTTTGAACCAAACTGTTAACTACCTTTTTGGAAGGCGATTTCTCTGTCGATAGTTGCCATGATCCGTTTATTACCATACTTTTCTTCTTTAAATCCACTCTTTGTGGAGATGGATAAATAGTATAGCCCATACTGCGCAAATCAGTAACATTTTCCTGACTAAACGATTTGTTGTGGATACATAAAAAGAGAAGGATGAAGGTGGCGAATTTTATGAACAAATTCATAGATTAAGTTCTGTTTAAGTTAGTTTACTATTTCAAATACTTGCATGGAAGCATTATTATTGGCTATCACAATCAAATTCCTATCCGTGGTTTTTAAGATGGATACAGCTTTTGCGTCTCCAGGAA
>JASFYU010000016.1:0-3526 GCA_045046905.1 Flavobacteriaceae bacterium
ACTAAAAATTAGACGCACCAAACCACCATCAGAGATTGATACTTAATCAATTCTTAACTATATTTGAAAAACCAGTCCAACTTTAAAAAATTAAACCCGTTGAAATTCTGTTTATATGAAATTTTGGATATTATGAAATCTCTTGACTAAGACCCATAGAATAATGCTTTGCTGTAGAACCTACCAATGTGAGATGGTAGGCACCCCGCATTCTTTTGGCAATAGATTTTATACTATTACAGAAAGCCGAAAAGGATTCAACTATCTATTATTCATTTAAATAGCACTCAGAAAAATCGAATAAAATGAAAAATAATTAAATCAATGCTACACTAAAAACCAAAGAAATGAAAAACATTCTGATTCCAACAGATTTTTCCAATAACGCCTATAACGCCTTTTTCCATGCAGCGCAATTGATGCAAGGTGAACAATGTACATTTCATTTGCTCAATGTATATAATGAACATACGCTGCTACAAAGCAAAAATGGTATCGGAAAAAACCTATCACAACAATTGGTAGAAGAGTCAGAGGATGGTTTACAAAATGTGTGTCACAGAATCACGTTGGACCAGCCCGATAAACAACACGTTTACAAGACCATATCTAAAAAAGGATACCTTTCAGATGTCATTTACGAAATTGTTGATAGTAAACATATAGACCTTGTAATAATGGGCAATAGTGGACGCTCTGAGGTCGAAGCTATATTTTTGGGAAGCAGTGTTTTGGATACAATCGGCAAAATTAAACAATGCCCAGTTTTGACCATCCCAAAGGAAACTAATTTTACTTCCCCAAAGGAAATCGCCTTTGTAACCGATTTTGGGAGAAATTTTGATGCAGGACTTTTAGAACCGCTGCTTTATATCGTAAAACAGTATAAATCGAAAATCTGTGTGATGCATATTAACGAAAAAGAAGTGCTAGACAGAGAACAAGAAATGAACAGAAGCGTGCTTTTAGAATACCTCTCACATCTTGATTATTCCTTACACTGGATGCCCCTATTCAAAAATAAGACGACTACCATTCATACTTTCTTAGACGAACTAGGTATAAATATGCTGGCCATGGTCAATTACCCACATAGCTTTTTAGAGCGAATAACACGTGAACCTGTAATAAAAAGAGTTGCTTTTGATTTAGACATTCCCTTTTTGATTATGCCTTCTACTGATTGACCATGGTCATAGTAAATAGCAAAACAAGGTCTTAGCTTTGATGTATAAGTAGAACTGATTACTTTATGCCATGAGAGGCCTATTGCTGACTATTTTTTTAAAAAATGCCAGAACACTATTCGATATATCCTAGGTTTCTATGCGGATAAAATTTGTTATTTTTATTTTTTAAATAGCTATCGAAACCCCGATTTCGTCTATAATAATTTTAAGATTCTACCAGTAGCTGCTGAAAAAACCTTGAAAGCAGCAAAAATGAAATGGGCACAACAATACAAAAGACTAAGGGAGCTACTCAACCACACAAAGCCTGCCTACCATACTATTTCCGTTGCTTGAGGCCGTAATCAAGAACCAGGGTGTAGGCCATGCTGGCTGACAGTAAAAAAGCAGAACATTTCAAAATCTAAGATAGAAATCATAGGATAGGACTAAAAATTCTGGCAGCACCCTCCTTCAATTTATCAATCCAAGGTCTTTTAGTGTGTTTTTCATACTTAAGCTGAATACTCTTGTTACTATCGGTCAAAAAATCTTGCTTAAGTTCCTTTGCAAAATCGGTATCGTACACCAATGCGTTCACCTCATAATTTTGTTCAAAACTTCTGATATCGATATTGGCAGTTCCGACCGATGCGATTGAATCATCACTTAACATAGTCTTACTATGCAGAAAGCCGTCAGAAAAAAGATAAATCTTGACACCGGCCTTTAACAAAGGCTCAAAATAAGAACGAACACTCCAATCGACCAATCGACTATCACTAGTTTCAGACACCATTATTCGAACATCGATACCACTCAAAGCAGCTGTTTCTAAAGCGGTCATAATAGCGTAACCCGGTATAATGTACGGGTTGGTAATGTATAGGTATTTCTTGGCCTGATTGATTATAGAAAAATAGATTTGTTCAATAGCCGGAAAGTCAGCATCTGGGCCACTAGAAACAATCTGAATGATTTTTTTCCCCGGCATACCGTGCTCTAGATATTTTTTTTTTGGAGAATCGACCTCTTGCTCGCTGACCAATAGCCAATCTGACAAAAAAACACGGTTTAAATGTTCTACCGCTGGGCCTTCGATCTTCAAATGCATATCATGCCATTTGCCTAAAGCGGTATCTCCTTTCAAGTATTTGTCCGAAATATTAATACCTCCCGTAAAAGCAATATTCTCATCGACCACAATTATTTTTCGATGGTTCCTATAGTTGAGGGCAACCAAAAATCGTCCAAAACGAAACGGCAGAAAAGGGTATACCTCTACCCCCATATCACGTAACTTTTTCAAATACGACTTACTGAGAGAAAAACTTCCGATTTCATCATATATTAATCTGATTTTTACGCCCTCACCTATTTTTTTATAGAATAAGTCGAGTAAATTGTTAGCTAATTCGCCTTCCTCAAAAATATAATACTGCAAATGAATAAAAGAAACCGCAGTTTCCAAAGCCTGAAATATAGTTTCAAAAGTGGTTTTCCCATCCTTTAAATACATGACCGAATTACCAAGCGTTGGCGAAAAAGAACAATTTTTTTCAACTAAGCTTATTATCTTTCTGTGCTTGTGCACTTCTTCAGGCAATTTGTTATAATCAAATAAAGGAGGGGTAAAATCGATTCGTTTTTTAATCCGAATCAATTTGTTCTTTCTTCGATTTCTACCCACCATTATGTAGAGTAAAATACCTCCTACCGGAATCGTGAATATAGCCAACAACCAAGCCAATGTCTTTGCAGGCCTCACACCATTGACGAGCAGACTTAATACTATCGTAATGGCAATTAAGCCATATAAAATAAAGAGTATGGTGACCAGCATCTTTTAAACAATTCAAAATTCTCCGTAAGATATTTAAAACAAATGTAAGAGTACTGGTACAAAGTTAAAGTAAATAAGTAATGAGTAATGATTACAAAGTAGTGAGTGATGAAAAAAGAAAGTAGAAAGTAGAAAGTAGAAAATCAACGTTTTTGCGAGGCACGAAGCAATCTGTTTGTACTCAGTACAAAGTAGTATGTGAAAAGTAATGAATAATACGTAGTGAAAAATAGAGCCATGAATATGGAATCAGGAGCCAAAACAGTTTAAAATTATTCCTACCTTAGAATTTCAATATTGAAGAGCATTAAATTATAGCTTTTACAGATTAAAACATATAAATTACGATTATGAAAAAACATTGTTTAGCTGTTGATTTAAAAGATGATAAAGCACTTATAGCGGCCTATGAGGAGTATCATCGAAACGTTTGGCCCGAAATATTAGATAGCCTTAAAGCATCAGGTATTCAGCATATGGACATTTATCGTATCGAAAACCGTTTGTTTATGGT
>JASFYU010000017.1:0-19539 GCA_045046905.1 Flavobacteriaceae bacterium
TTTAATGCACTAGCCGATGAGTTTGTAACTCGGAAAATGAGTAATATGTCAACAAGTGATCGGGTCACCGCTTCTCGTGAGGCAAAAGATTTGATATTGAGGATTAATGAGGTATATAAGGAGACTCAGGATGTTAAGCTTATGGATCTTATGAAATTGATTACGGAGAAAAAAAAGAAAATAGATAAGCGATTAAAAGGTAGGCTTGAGGCTTAATCAAGGTATTACTTTTTAAGATTCGAATAGCATAGTTTACATGTATAAAGCCCTTCATCTTTGAAGGGCTTTAGTTTTTGTAAAAATCAAAATGTAAACAATAAATAGGAATGTAATTATTTGGGGAAATTAATACGTTTCGACTTAAAAAATGCCGAGAGCCCAAAGAATGAGGGATAGTAGAACGACAAGCAAAACACCTACCAGTACAACCACCATCACACTAAGGAATCCGTTCAGTAATCTGTCGCTGAAGGTAATTTCCTGTTCCATATTTTAAATATTTACTCTAAAATAAGGAATTATCACTAAGATTTTATAATTAGCGAGCACTATTTCGACTAATTACCCCATGTCTAGTATGTTTGAGCGATGAAATGCTTGTTTAGTCGATAAGGGGTCAATTGTCAGAAATTAATGGTCTGCCTGATCATTGCTGAGTTTTTTACTCAATTCTTCTAAGGATACGCCCTTGGTTTCGGGCATCATAAAGAGTACAAAGAGCAGTTGTAAAACCATCATGCCTGCAAAGAAAATAAATATAGGCCACGGATTCTCCTTAAAGATTCCATTTTCCGAATCTAGGAATATGGGTGTTATCAATGTGATTATTGCAGCGAATACCCAGTGTGTTCCCGTGCCCCAAGACTGACCGAAGGCCCTAACTTTGTTGGGGAATATCTCAGAAATAAAGACCCAAATCACCGCGCCCTGGCCAACGGCATGAGAGGCGATAAAAATCAGTACAAAAGTTACTAATATTGAGGAGTCGGCGCCGCTATAAAAACACCATCCTACCATTGAAAGACTTATAATATAGCCTATTGAGCCGATTTTCATCAGCTTTTTCCTGCCCAATTTGTCAATTAACCAAACCCCGACGAACGTGAACATTAAATTAACAATGCCGATTGCTATAGCGCTAAAAAGCGATTCCTGTGCCGCTAAGCCAGCCCTTTCTAAAATTTCAGGAGCGTAGTACAGTATAAAATTGATACCCGATAGTTGATTAAAAAAAGCGATTAGAAAGGCAAGTATTAAGGGTGTTTTATAGCGTCCTGAGAAAAGCTTTTCCTTTACTTGGTCCACTGAAATACTCTCTTTGATTTCTTTAAGTTTGGCCAAGGCTTGATTTTCGTCGAACAATAGGACTAATGTTTTTAAGGCGCCTTCATCATCTTTTTTGGTGATGGCCAGCCATCTGGGGCTGTTGGGTATTTGAGTAACCATTAAGGTGTAGAGTATGGCAGGAATAGCTTCTATGCCCAGCATCCATCGCCAATCGTTAACGCCACCAATGCCTTGTAAAAGATAGTTCGATATAAATGCGATAAGTATACCTAGAACAAGGTTGAATTGATATAGGGCCCCAAGCTTTCCTCGGTTCTCTGGTGAGGAAATCTCAGAAATATAAATAGGTGCTGCAACTGATGATGCGCCTACGCCCAATCCGCCGATAAATCTAAAAAATGAAAACATATAGGGGTCGGTGGCGAGACTAGAACCTATGGCCGATACGGCATAGAGTATGCCAATCCAAAAAAGTGTTTTCTTTCTGCCGAAGCGTTCACAAGGAATTCCTCCAAAAAGAGAGCCTATTACGGTGCCCCAAAGGGCCATTGACATGATAAAAGTGCCGTGAAACCATGGCGATGTATTCCAAAGTTCTTTAATGGGTAGATTGGCACCGCTTATAACCACAGTGTCAAAACCAAATAAAAATCCTGATAAGGCCGCGGTAAGTGATATTCGAAATAGTCTTGAATTCATGGTTCTAAGCGTTGATATTGTAAAGCTAGCAAAAAAATATACAATCGAAAGAAGGTGTTCATACGCCCTTGACATCTTCGGTTGTAAGGCGTTTAGGATCCTGGGATATTTTGAATAGCCTTGGGGAGTTGTTTTTGACTAATGGGCACCTCTGTCCTTAGTTCGGAGTCTTTAGGGTTCTTTTTCTAGAGGATAAAACTGTACTTTCTTTAGAAGATAGGTAGAACTCAGGTTAGTAGTTTTCTTGAAAGAAATCTACAGAACACTACATAAAAGGGGGTGTAGAATTAGGGACTCATAAAATCATAGTACACTTTTTAAAGTAATGCACGAATGTAATCTAGGATTTGAACACTTGCCCCTTTATTTTCAGAGACATAGTTGCTATTTATTTGCCCTGTTTTTTTTAAGAGTTCTGGCTCATCTATAAGTCGATTGAGAATTGAAGTAAAGTCACCTTTGGATTCTACAACAAGAAGGCCGCCTTTGATTGTCAAATCTTCAGCCTCCTTAAACCCCTTGTAATTTGGACCTATGATTACCGGCATTCCGAATACTGCCGGTTCTAGGGTATTGTGGAGTCCAGTTGCGAATCCGCCACCTACATAAGCGATATCGGCATAGCTATAGGTTTTGGTCAATAGGCCAATGGTGTCGATAATGAGTACGTCGAATTCAGCAAGGTTCTGGTTTTCTATTTCAGAATATACAACTGTAGGCTTTGAAATCGAGTTTTTAAGCGCATTGATATGTTCTGCTTTAATCGTATGTGGAGCGAGAACATATTTTAAAGATTTTGTAGCGGTATTGATGAAATCAACTAAAATAGATTCATCCTCGGGCCAAGTGCTTCCTGCTACCAAACAAGGCCTATTTTCTTTGAATCGATCCAAAAAGGATAAGGTATTGTCGCGTTTCAATATTTCCGATACTCTATCAAATCGGGTATCACCGCCAATGGCTATGTTTTTAAAGTGTATAGATTCCAACAGTTTTTTCGAGCTATGATCCTGTACAAAAAAATGAGAAAAAGCGCTTAATGCGGTTCTCATAAATCTACCATATCTCTTGAAGAAAATTTGATCTTTTTTAAAGATAGCGGAGATTAATATTGTGGGAATTCCGTTCTTTTTAAGTGCCTTGAGGTAATTAGGCCATATTTCGTACTTCACAAAGATGGTCAGTTGTGGTCTTGTCAGTGAAAGAAATCGATGTACGTTTGCCTTGGTGTCCATAGGAAGGTAAGTAACTATGTCTGCTGCAGCCGTATTTTTTTTCACCTCATAGCCTGAAGGAGAAAAAAAAGTAACCAAGATTTTATAAGAAGGATATTCAATTTTCAGTTTTTCAATGATGGGGAGCCCTTGTTCGAATTCTCCTAGTGAGGCGACATGAACCCAAATCACCTTGTCAGTTTTTGAAATAGCGTTTTCCAAAGTTGAAAAGGCTAGCTTTCTGCCATCTACAAAAAGTTTGATTTTAGCATGAAAAATCGCCACTAATTTAAGGAGGAACCAGCTGATTTGTACAATGGTATTGTAAATGACTGACACACTTGAATCGTTTGGTGCTAAAATACACTTCTTTCGAGAAATTCATTGGCTGCGGATGCTTATTTTTGTAATTTTGGTCATCAAAATACACGCATGAGGAAAATTCAAATGGTAGACCTTCAGGGGCAATATCAACCGATCAAAGACCAGATAAACTCCTCTATTTTCAATGTTTTAGAAACGTCTGCCTTTATCAATGGGCCTGAGGTACATTCTTTTCAAAAAGAGCTCGAAGCCTATTTGGGTGTAAAGCATGTTATCCCCTGTGCCAATGGTACTGACGCCCTACAGATTGCCATGATGGGCCTGAGCCTACAGCCAGGAGATGAGGTTATTACTGCCGATTTTACATTTGCTGCCACTGTTGAGGTAATTGCTTTATTGCAATTAACTCCTGTTTTGGTCGATGTGAACCCAGCTACTTTCAATATAGATGTTAAAGCCATAGAAAGGGCGATTACGCCAAAGACCAAAGCCATTGTGCCCGTTCATCTTTTTGGACAGTGTGCCGATATGGATGCGATTCTTGAACTGGCAAAAAAATATAACTTGTATGTCATCGAGGACAATGCTCAGGCCATAGGAGCAGATTACATATCTAAAGACGGTACTAGACCCAAAGCGGGTACTATGGGGCATGTAGGTACGACCTCGTTTTTTCCTTCTAAAAATTTAGGGTGCTATGGCGACGGAGGAGCGATTTTTACGAATGACGATGATTTGGCACATACACTAAGAGGGGTTGTTAATCATGGAATGTATGAGCGATATCATCATGATGTGGTTGGGGTAAATTCTAGATTAGATTCTATTCAAGCCGCAGTTTTGCGTGCTAAACTACCCAAATTAGATGAGTATTGTAAGGTTCGAGCAGAAACCGCAACAAAATACACAAGGGCTTTTGAAAAGACGCAACATATTATTGTGCCTAAAATCGTAGGTGCTGGTAATGATGATAGCGATGGTTGTCACGTATTTCATCAATATACATTGCGAATAACCAATGGTAAACGTGATACCTTGGTACAGCATTTAGGAGAAAAGGAAATTCCTTGCGGGGTATATTATCCGATTCCGTTACATCGCCAAAAGGCATATGCCGATAAGCGATATAATGAGTCGGATTTTTTAGTGACCAACCAATTGGTGAAAGAAGTAATTTCCCTGCCCATGCACACTGAGTTGGATGAGGAGCAAATTGCATATATAACTGATACGGTTGTCAGTTTTGTAGCGAGTTGATACCTAAAGTTAAATTGGTATAAGACTGATAATAAAAAAATATTTATGAAAATACTTGTTACAGGAGGCCTGGGGTTTATCGGATCACATACGGTCGTTGAATTACAGAATGAAGGTTTTGAAGTGGTGATAATAGACGATTGTTCAAATGCTGATGAAAAAGTATTGGAGGGCATTGTCGCGATTACGGGAAAAAGACCAGAATTCGAAAAGCTAGATTTGAAAGAAAAGTCCAAAGTAGAGGATTTTTTCAAAAGGCATAGCGATGTTGTAGGGGCTATTCATTTTGCGGCATCAAAGGCGGTAGGCGAAAGCGTTGAAAAGCCTTTATTGTACTACGAGAACAATATTGGAACCTTGGTGTATATGCTCAAAGAATTATCGAAAAAAGATGCGGCAAGTTTTATTTTTAGTTCTTCATGCACCGTTTATGGGCAGGCTGATACAATGCCGATTACAGAAGATGCGCCGATAAAAGTAGCTGAATCACCCTATGGTAATACCAAGCAAATGGGTGAAGAAATTATCGCCGATACCTCTAAAGTGACACCGAGTTTAAATGCCATAGCCTTACGCTATTTTAATCCTATGGGTGCACATCCGAGCATAGAAATAGGCGAATTGCCCATAGGGGTTCCTCAGAATTTGGTGCCCTTCATTACGCAGACCGGTATAGGTCTACGGGAAGAATTATCGGTGTTTGGAGATGATTACCCAACGGTAGATGGCACCTGTGTACGTGACTATATTTATGTGGTAGATTTGGCTAGGGCTCATGTTGCTGCCCTACAACGACTTTTGAACGGGAAGAACAATGAGAACTATGAGGTTTTTAATGTAGGAACGGGCAAAGGAAGTTCGGTTTTACAAGTAATCAAGAGCTTTGAAAAAGTGTCGGGTAGAGCCTTGAACTACAAGGTAGTCGATAGGCGCCCAGGAGATATTACTACGGCCTATGCAGATACTACGAAGGTAAATGAAGTACTGGGCTGGAAAGCCGAATATTCATTGGATCAGGCTATGAAATCAGCTTGGGAATGGGAACAGAAAATCAGAGGCTAATTTTAATCTAAAAGAATTCCCCTAGGCTCTGCCTCGGGGATAGTCGGTTTCAAGAATTTTTTTATTATCTCTTGATATTTGCCCCTAAGTCGTGTAAGATTAAGGGGCTTCAATAGGCTGTATTGTGGTCGGAAACTGGTATTGTAAATTTGAATATTTTCCATCAACCATCAACCATCAACCATCAACCATCAACCATCAACCATCAACCATCAACCATCAACCATATTTAAATTATGGCCATGACTTTCCTCAATAGTACAGAGCTTCTTCAAAATGCGCTGAAAGAGCGGTTATATGGTAAGCTGGTCGTACAATTAGAAAAAGATTTTGGTCTGGCGAATGTTCCTGTCGATTTCTCCTTAGATGTTAGCCCTATTGACCTGAAAACTATCTTACATGAAAAGGTATATTTCCTTATTTTAGAAAAGTTCGCTGATTATCTCAAGCTGCTTTATATAGTTGATGTGCCTGAAAAGGTTTTGAAAGAAATTCGCATCACTGATGTGGTCGAGCTTGCTGAACAAGTCTCGTTCCTTATCCTAAAACGCGAATGGCAAAAGGTCTGGTTCAAGATAAAATATAGTACCTAGAAAACTAGGCCGAATTCAGGTTTACACTTTGATATAAATCATCTTTTTGTCCAATATGTAGCCCACGAACCAGCAGCTGAGCATTACCCATAATGCAAATAAGAAGGATCCTACATAGCCACCTGCCCATGAGATGAATAGGTTTTCTGCAATCCAGCTATATGCGGTCGTGCCTTTAATATCGATATGAAATAAAGAGATAATAAAAAGCTCAGACAATAAATAAATGAACAGGGTGTTTTTTCCGAATACCTCGAAGAAATAAGTCCATTTGAAGGTTTTTGACATATCCAATAAATAGACTAATATGGCTATCACGAACAAATCGATACCTGTGGTCAATAGCACAAAAGAGCTTGTCCATAATTTTTTATTGATAGGTAGCGTCATGTCCCAGGCGAGAGCAACAAGAATAAAAGCAAACCCAATCATTAATAATTTGGAGATGGTTTCATAATTTTGTCCGTTTTTTTGAATGAACTTTCCCGTTAAGTAGCCAGCAACCACATTGACTATGCCGGGCAATGTACTTAATAGCCCCTCAGGGTCAAAGGCTATTCCTTCTCCATGGTACATATGATTTACGCCCATCACCCACGTATCAAATTTTAAAATGGCGTTGCCTTCTAAGGTCAAATCGCCAAAAATGATTAATATCAAATGGTATGAAATCAATGCGATAATACTGAAAATAATTGCACCTTTTATTTTTACATAATGTAAAAGTACAGATGCAAACAGATAACATAATGCAATGCGTTGTAATACCCCAAAAATTCGAGTTTCTTCCAAAGGTTTTAACTGACCATTTTCAAAAAAAGGAAACCAATACATTAAAAACCCCAATAGAAAAATGATGCTAGCTCGCTTCAATATTTTTTTAAAGAAAGCCGAATTGCCCATCAACTCGTATTTTTTGGTGCTAAAACTCATAGAGTTTCCTACGACGAACAAAAAAGTAGGAAAGACCAGATCGGTAAGTGTAAACCCGTGCCAGCTAGCATGCATTAAAGGGGCAAAGGTAGTTTCGCCTCGACCTGGTGAATTTACTAATATCATCAAGGCTACATCTAGCCCTCTAAAAACATCCAATGATAGATATCTATTTTTAAGCGTGTTCATAAGTGCTTTGTTTGATTGAAATTCAATATTGATCGCAATTTAGCCGTAATTTTTTGTTTAAAAAAATCAAAAATAAACGCCTACAAAAGGCATTCGAACATTTGCGTAAATACTTTGATTGCTGTGCCCAGTCTCTATAAAAAGGGCGGACGGCCAATAATCGTATTCTGAATTGGCGTGGTCGAGCGAAAAGCTCCGATTGATTCGTAGTTGTTCGAATTCAGCCGAAAGCTGTATATAGGTTGGTTGGTAAAAAGCGAATAGTCTTCAAATGTTAGGGAGTTGAAATTCAGGCCGATTTCAGTTGCGAATCGTTTGTTTAATTGGTAGATGGTACTAGGTGATATAAATCGATTAAAACCGCTATTGGTAATTTCTAGGCCCAAGCAACGGCCAAAATGCACATGGTTCCAAAAATCATTTTTCATGCCTTGGTCTTGTGTGAGTGCAAGCGAGCTTGTTTCGAAAAAAACGAGGGTCTAAAATCTTTTTTTAAGGTTCATATAATCTAGTGTCTTAGAGAGCTTTTTTTTTGGCAAAATTGCAACCTAAGATAAGTCTAGATATGTTAAATGTTGTATTTTTGTTGAAATTTATTCAGATGTTTAGATAGTATATTGCATTGGTTTCGTTGTGTGACGGAACCTATTTTCTTGTTAAAAGATAGATGACCTTTTTATGGATAAATATTCTTTTTTGAATACTGCGCATACCTCTTTTTTTGCGGAGTTATATGATAAATACCTTAAAAGCCCAGATAGTGTAGAACCCAGTTGGCGGGCTTTTTTTCAGGGCTTTGATTTTGGAGTGGAAAGCTCTTTGAGTGATCTTGATATTCAGGCAGGCGGGCAGCAGCTTGATATGCCTAAATCATTGCAAAAGGAATTTCAGGTAATACGTCTGATTGATGGGTATAGGGGTAGGGGGCACTTGTTTACCAAGACCAATCCTGTCAGAGAAAGACGTCAGTACGAGCCCACTCTAGATATTGAGAACTTTGGGCTTTCAGAAAGCGATCTCGACACGGTTTTCAATGCCGGTGAAGTTATAGGAATAGGGGCAAGTACTCTTAAGGGAATCATCAAACATTTGCAGCAAATATATTGCGATGCCATTGGGGTAGAATATATGTATATTCGAAACCCTGAGCGTTTAGAGTGGATTCAGAATTGGTTGAATGTAAATGATAACCACCCGCAATTTGATGATGACCGTAAAAAATATATTCTTAAGAAACTGAACCAGGCTGTGTCTTTCGAAAGTTTTTTACATACTAAATATGTAGGCCAAAAACGCTTCTCATTGGAGGGCGGTGAGTCGCTGATCCCGGCACTTGGAGCCATGATAGAAAGAGCTGCGGAATTGGGTGTTGAGCAATTTGTTATGGGAATGACCCATAGAGGGCGTTTAAATGTGCTGACCAATATTTTTGGCAAGGCTGCCAAAGATATTTTTAGTGAGTTCGATGGCAAGGATTATAAAGAAGAGATTTTCGATGGAGATGTAAAATATCATTTGGGTTGGACCTCCGAAAGGAAGACCGATAATGGCAAAAGGATTAAAATGAACATTGCGCCCAACCCCTCGCATTTAGAGACCGTGGGTGCCGTTGTCGAAGGAATCACAAGAGCCAAGCAGGATGTGCATTTTCCTGATGATTTCTCTAAAGTTTTACCCATAGTTGTCCACGGAGATGCTGCTATTGCCGGTCAGGGGATTGCTTATGAAATTGTACAAATGGCCAATTTAGATGGCTATAAGACCAATGGTACCATTCATATTGTGGTTAATAATCAAATAGGTTTTACCACCAATTATTTAGATGCCCGTACCTCTACCTATTGTACCGATGTTGGTAAAGTTACCCTGAGCCCGGTGCTACATGTCAATGCCGATGATGCTGAGGCCGTGGTGCACGCCGCTTTTTTTGCCTTGGAGTATCGAATGCGTTTTAAGAGAGACGTTTTTATCGATTTATTGGGCTACCGTAAATATGGGCATAATGAAGGTGATGAGCCCCGTTTTACCCAACCTAAATTATATAAGGTCATAGCCAAACATAAAAACGCCAGAGATATCTATGCGGAGCGATTGCTCTCTGAAGGAGTCATCGATGAGGGGTATGTAAAGCAACTCGAAAAAGAGTATAAAGCATCTTTGGAAGAAGAGCTCGAAGATTCGCGAAAAGAGGATAAGACTATAATCACTCCTTTTATGGCCGATGAATGGAGCGGTTTTGTCAATGTGCGTGAATGGGAGATGTTGAAAACAGTCGATACAACTTTCGATAAAAAGAAACTGACCCAAGTGGCGAAAGTACTGACAGTACTTCCTTCGGATAAGAAATTCTTGAGAAAGGTCGAAAAATTGGTCAGGGACAGGCAAAAAATGTTTTTCGAAACAGATGCGTTGGATTGGGCAATGGGTGAATTGTTGGCCTATGGTAGCTTGTTAGAGGAAGGTTTTGATGTTCGTATGTCAGGTCAAGATGTAGAAAGAGGTACTTTTTCGCATCGCCATGCGGTAATGAAGGTTGAGGAGAGCGAAGAAGAAATAATGTTGCTGAACAGGCTGTCGAAAAAGCAGGGCAAATTTGAGATTTACAATTCATTATTGTCAGAATATGCCGTAGTCGGATTTGATTATGGCTATGCGATGGCAAGTCCGAATACCTTGACCATTTGGGAGGCGCAGTTTGGAGATTTCAGTAATGGCGCACAAATTATGATAGATCAGTACATATCTGCCGCCGAGGATAAATGGAAGTTACAAAATGGTTTGGTAATGTTATTGCCGCACGGTTATGAGGCTCAGGGAGCAGAACATTCATCGGCTCGTATGGAAAGGTATTTGCAATTGTGCGCTAGAGACAATATGTATATTGCCGATGTTACGACGCCCGCACAGATGTTCCATATTTTGCGTCGCCAGATGAAGGTAAAATTTAGAAAACCTTTGATTATCTTCACTCCAAAGAGCCTGCTTCGTCACCCAAAGGCTGTTTCTACGGTCGATGAATTCGCATCAGGTAGCTTCCAAGAAGTAATCGATGATGTAGAGGCCTTGGTGAATAAAGTAAAGACCTTGGTGTTTTGTACGGGTAAATTCTATTACGACTTACTGGCGGTCAAAGAGAGCCAGAACAGGAATGATGTGGCTCTAGTTCGGGTAGAGCAATTGTTTCCTTTACCGTCGAGGCAGATCAATGAAATTATAAAAAGGTACGAGCATGCCGATGATTTGGTATGGGCGCAAGAAGAGCCTAGGAATATGGGTTCATGGAGTCATATAATGATGCATTTCAAGGGTGCAAGTCGGTTTAGGGTCGCTTCGAGGCGTTTTTATGCAGCACCTGCAGCAGGTAGTGCAGTGCGTTCAAAAAAACGACATCAACAGGTTATCGACTTTGTATTTGACAAGTCGAAAGACAATATGACAAGGAAGAAAACAAAAAAATAACACTTCAAATAATAGAATAATGATTTTAGAAATGAAAGTCCCATCTCCAGGAGAGTCCATCACCGAGGTGGAAATTGCAGAATGGTTGGTAGAAGATGGAGATTATGTGGAAAAGGATCAGGCTATTGCTGAGGTAGACTCCGATAAGGCGACTTTGGAGCTGCCTGCGGAGGAAAGTGGTATAATTACCCTAAAGGCCGAAGTGGGTGATGCTGTTGAAGTTGGTGCCGTTGTTTGTTTGATTGATACTAGTGCCGCGAAGCCTGAAGAAAAAGCTGGTGTTGAGAAAGAGAAGAACGCGGCCCCAGAAGAAGTGAAAACGGTTAGGGAGAAAAGTGAGACCTCTGAGGATAAAAAAACATATGCTACAGGAACCGCTTCTCCTGCGGCTAAAAAAATATTGAGCGAAAAAAATATAGATGCCTCGACAATTAAAGGAACGGGTAGAGATGGTAGAATAACCAAGGAAGATGCGATAAATGCAATACCTTCGATGGGTACACTCACTGGAGTGAGTCGAGGCGAGACCCGTTCGAAACTTTCTATGTTACGGCGTAAGGTTGCCGAGCGTTTGGTCGCCGTCAAGAATGAAACAGCCATGTTGACTACCTTTAATGAAGTAGATATGTCGCCCATTTTCGAGTTGCGTAAACTGTACAAAGAAGATTTTAAGGCTAAACATGGTGTAGGTCTGGGCTTTATGTCATTCTTCACCAAGGCTATAGTACGAGCTTTGGAGCTATATCCATCGGTAAATTCGATGATTGATGGTAAGGAGATGATTTCCTATGATTTCTGCGATATTAGTATCGCCGTATCGGGACCAAAAGGATTAATGGTCCCTGTTATCCGAAATGCTCAAAACTTAAGCTTCAGAGGTGTTGAAGCAGAGGTGAAACGCTTGGCCATTCGCGCCCGAGAAGGTGAAATCACGGTTGATGAAATGACGGGCGGAACTTTTACCATCACCAATGGTGGGGTATTTGGGTCTATGTTGTCGACGCCGATAATAAATCCGCCACAAAGTGCCATTTTAGGAATGCATAATATCGTTGAAAGACCCATTGCGAAAGATGGTAAGGTTGTAATAGCACCCATCATGTACGTGGCGCTATCCTATGATCACCGTATAATTGACGGTAAAGAATCGGTAGGGTTTTTAGTGGCTGTCAAAGAAGCCTTGGAGAGCCCAGAGGAATTATTGATGTACGGTAATGTGAAGAAAGCTTTGGAAATGTAGCCTTCAAATTATTTTTAAACTAAATCTTAATTACAGTCTAAATCACTTCTTGAGGCGTCGTCTGCATTCGGAAAACAATTGCCCGAAGGTAAGTTTGTTGGTGTATACCTGGTCAAGGCATTATCATAAAGGGCGTTTTCGATAAAAGCCGTCAATTGTGCTATTTCTTCCTGATTAAGGCCCAAGGGGTCGAATTGAGGAGATAGCTTATCGCTGGGCACGATTGTGTTTTCAGGTATCGCCTTGTTCTTATAAACAATCACTTCTTTGATAGTAGTAAAGCTACCGCCATGGCCTAAATGGGCCACATCCTTTAAATTATATAAGGTCGGGGTTTTAAATTTGTAGTCGTCATTCGGGTCGTTAGTGAAGCCCCCTCTGCCTTTTTGGGTTATTTCATCTACTGTGCCATGTACGTTACTCCCCGACAGGTCTTTCATTCCTAGGGCATGAAAACTCATACCGTTGAGACCGGGCCCGTTATGACAAGTATAGCATTTGCCTTTTCCGAAAAATAGATTGGCACCTTTAATTTCTGTTTCGTTCATCGCTGCTCTGTCGCCCTTGAGCCATTGTTGAAAGGGTGCGCCATTAGCTAGTACGGTTCGTTCAAAAGCGGCAATTGCCAGGCCTGCATTTAATTTAGAATAGCGATCTTGTTCTTGTACGTTTGCGAAAGCCGTATCGAACATTTCTTTATAGCCGGTATTTTCTATAAATGCGGCGTCTATTGCTAGCCGATGTACGCTTAGACCGGCTATAGCTTGTGTTTCCAGGCCTTCGAACCCAAGCGTGTTGGTCTCTTTGGGAGTATCTGCGGTCCAATTGATTTCAGTACCGGTATTTGGACCGACGGCGCCGAACTGCCCGTTCCAGAGCATTACTTTTTGATATGCGGTATTTAATATGCTCGGTGACCTAATGGGTTGAGTGTCTATTTGGTCCTCGCTGTATTCAGGAGACATGGTCCTTGTTTCCCCAGCAGTGCCAAATCCGATTCCGCCCTCTCCGATACCCTGGATCATTCCACTTTGAAATCCGGCTTTCGCGTGATGGCAGCTTGCGCAGGAATAGGTGTTTTTTCCGATATCTTGATTCGGGTTCAAGGCTAAGCCTGTTTCATGGAATAGAAATTTCCCAAGACGTACCTTTTCAAAGGTTAACACATTTTTTGGGTCGCCCGGAATATCAAAATAGTCATCGCTTTCAGGCAGTTTTAAAGCTTCGAGACTGCCGTATAAATCGATAATTTTGTGCTCGAGTTCTGATGAGCTTTCAGGTAACTCTATCAGGTCAATGTCTTTGGAGCAACTGTTAAATACAATGGCGCATAGGCCTAAAAAAAATAGGTAGGTTCCGTAGGTTTTCATTCAAATTGAATTAATAAAGCGTAAAAGTCGTAAAAGAGCTAGGGAAAGCAGTTTATTTTCGTTCAATGGGGTCTCAAACTGTTTATCTGAAAGGTTATTTTAAATAAACACAATTTTTGTTGTAATCGATTATGGCTTTAGCCTTTTTAAGTATGTCGGCGCCGATTATACCATCTACCGGAAGTGCCTTATGGGCGGTAAGAGCCTCGTTGACGTGTACTAGGTCAAAAAGTACAATTTTCAACTTCTTTTTTTGCCAATCACCAATTTGAATTTTATTTTTGGTCGATATTAAAGTTTCCATATTGGTGGCTCCTGCTCCCGAAGCTTTTATTTCAGACTTTTTTGAGCTGAGATTAAAGAAAGCTATCTTGTCAAAGCCTATGCAGGTATTCGATGCCCCCGTGTCTAAAATAAATCGACCTGTAATACCGTTGATTTTTGCCGTAATCTCTAGATGGTTGGTCTCGGTGTATATCAAAGGAATTTTAGTATAATTGTTTTTCCGTAAAAATTTTTTGAGAGAAGACATGATTGCGTTTATTTACTATTCTAGGGCTTAGGCCAATTCTTTTTTTAAGAAATGGGATTGTTTTGAGCTAAAATTAGCATCATTGTACGACATGATTGTACGAAGATAGAACTATTTTTACGTCATGATTATAACCGATACACATACGCACCTATATAGTGAAGCTTTTGATGAAGATAGGGGTGAGGCTATAAAAAGAGCAATAAGCATTGGGGTTGAACGTTTTTTTGTACCAGCGATAGATTCTTCCTATACCCAAGCTATGTTAGATTTGGAAAAGTCATACCCAGGGAAGGTATTTTTAATGATGGGTCTACATCCTACCCATGTGAAATCAAATTATAAAGAAGAGCTTGCTCATGTCGTAGAAATGCTCAACAAGCACAAGTTCTATGCTATAGGAGAAATTGGTATAGACCTCTATTGGGACAAAAGCTTTCTAAAAGAACAGCAAGAAGCTTTCAGGTTTCAAATACAATTGGCCAAGAAATATAGATTGCCCATTGTAATTCATTGTAGGTCTGCCTTTGATGAGGTTTTTGAACTTCTTGAAAGTGAAAATGATGAAGATTTATTCGGAATATTTCATTGTTTTACAGGAAGCTTGGAACAGGCGCACAAGGCGATATCATACAATATGAAATTGGGTATTGGCGGAGTGGTAACCTTTAAAAATGGAAAAATCGACAGCTTCTTAAGCGAGATTGATTTGAAGCATATTGTGTTGGAAACCGATTCGCCATATTTGGCTCCTGTGCCCTATCGCGGAAAACGAAACGAAACTGCTCACATTATACACGTCTTGGAAAAACTATCGGACATTTATACGCTTAACAAAGAGGAAATAGCGGTAATTACCACTGAGAACTCCAAATCGATTTTTGGGGTTTAAGCGCATTCAATAATGAATAAGAGAACCATATACTGATAATTTATACCGGCGGTACTATCGGAATGGTCAAGGATTATGAATCCGGGGCATTGGGTTGAAATTACATCACTGATTGAAAAGCATTATGATGCCCATGACGGCTTTGTTGTGCTACATGGGAGTGATACTATGCGTTATTCGGCCTCGGCCTTGAGTTTTGTTAGAGCATCTTGCCAAGCCGGTCATTTTCACAGGAAGCCAATTGTCTATTGGAGATTTGCGTACAGATGCCAAAGAAAACCTCATTACCTCTATTCAAACTGCCGCCCTACGAAAAAAAGGGAAGCCTATTATACAAGAAGTTGGGCTTTATTTTAAATATAAATTGTATCGGGCCAACCGTACGACTAAAAAAATGCAGAGCATTTTAAGGCATTCGCTTCTTTAAATTACCCTCCTTTGGTAGAATCGGGGGTGCATTTGAAGGTGTTTTATGAATATGTGCTGAAGCCCAAAAAAAATAAAAATCTGCTGGTGCATAAGATGCTCGATACTAATGTGGCGATTTTAAAATTTTTCCCCGGTCTTAGCCTTTCTGTTTTGAAAAGTGTTCTAAATGCGGATGGCTTAAAGGCCTTGATAATCGAAACCTATGGCGCAGGAAATGCCCCTACCGACCTTTGGTTGCTTGCTGAGCTAAAAAAAGCGATGAATAACGGCTTACATATTATAAACATAACCCAGTGTTCGGGTGGGAGTGTTATGATGGGGCAATATGAGACAAGTGAACAGTTGCTGAAATTACAAGTAATTAATGGTAAGGATATTACGACCGAGGCTGCCATCACCAAGCTGATGTGTCTCTTAGGGGATAATGTTTCCGATGAGTCGCTGAAAACCGTTTTCGAAACTTCATTGCGTGGAGAAATGAAGTAAAAATAACAAGTTTAATTTCTTTAACTAATATATTTTTTGTTATTTGGCTCACCTTTTAAGGCTGAAACAGAGAGGTGGCCGAGTGGTCGAAGGCGCACGCCTGGAAAGTGTGTATACATCAAAAGTGTATCGAGGGTTCGAATCCCTTCCTCTCTGCGAATAAATTGACACAGCAAAGAAGTTTTACTTTTTTTATTGCGTTTTTTTTTTATCTTTAACCCTATTAACTAACTAAATTTAAGTTTGAAAGAAATGAAAAGATTATTCTCTATCCTAGCAATAGCTGGGTTATTTGTCCTAAGTACAAATACGGTAAATGCTAAGACGACTGCTACTACAATGGTTTCAAGTTTGTCTACTACAGTTGCTGCAACGGCGGTTATGCTTCAAGATGATGCTCCGGCAGCAGAAAAGGGCTTTACGCAAGTTCTAAAAGAGCAGTATATTAAAGGTGGAGCTGGTTTTATGAGCTTTGTTTTGATATGTTTGATTTTAGGTTTGGCAGTAGCTATTGAAAGAATTATTTACTTGAATTTAGCCAGTACCAATACAGCTAAGTTACAACAACAGGTAGAAGATGCCTTGGCATCAGGTGGTGTCGAAGCGGCCAAAGAAGTTTGTAGAAACACAAAAGGGCCGGTAGCTTCTATATATTATCAGGGGCTTGATAGGGTCGGCGATGGCGTCGAGTCTGCTGAAAAAGCCATTGTTTCATACGGTGGGGTTCAAATGGGTCAATTAGAGAAGAATGTTTCTTGGTTGGGTCTTTTTATCGCTATTGCTCCAATGCTTGGTTTCATGGGTACGGTAATCGGTATGATTGCGGCTTTTGAGAAAATTAGTGCGGTAGGTAATTTAAGTGCCTCTCTTATTGCAGGTGATATTCAAGTTGCATTATTGACGACTGTATTTGGTCTTATAACGGCTATTATACTTCAGATTTTTTATAACTACATTATCGCAAAAATCGATAGTATCGTTAATGATATGGAAGATTCTTCGATTTCTTTGATTGATATGTTGGTTGATCACAAAAAATAATAATAGGACTTAATACGAAGAATAATGCACAAGTTTGTAAAAATTGGATTAATCGTTATCAGTGTTATATCGTTTGTATTTTTATTTCTCATGCCAGAAGATGATGCACCGATGGAAGTTGCTATGAATAGTAACGGTATTAGTGGAATGTTCTTTATTGCCTATTTTTTATTAGCGGTCGCCGTTGCTTCTGCTTTGATTTTTGGAGTGAAAAACATGGGTTCAAGTCCTGGTGCGCTTAAGAAAGCCGGGCTTGCGATTTTAGCTCTGGTAATAGCACTAGGTATTGCTTATGGGCTCTCGAGCGGAACCGACATCAGTATAGAGGACATGGCAAAAAAGAATATTGATATCACTGAAGACGGTATTAAAGCCGTAGGAGCGGGTATTAATATGTTTGGAATACTATTACTTGTAGCGGTAAGCCTTATTGCTTTTGGAGGCATTAAAAAAGCAACTAGTAAATAAAAAATTGAAACTATGAGCAGAAGAGGAAAACCGCCAGAGGTAGATTCAGGATCTATGGCAGACATTGCGTTCTTGTTACTTATCTTTTTCTTAGTGACTACCACTATTGAAACTGATGCGGGTCTGGATCGTATGTTGCCGCCTATTGAGCCGCCTGATATTGATGTTATTATCAAGCAAAAGAACATTTTCCAAGTGAGCATTAATAAAAATGGACAATTATTAGCTGATGGGGAATTGACTGAAATCAAACAACTACGAGAAAAGGCTATGTCTTTTTTAGATAATGGTGGAGATGGAAGCTGTACCTATTGCAGAGGAGATAAGAATGCCGCTTCATCCGATAATCCTGTGAAGGCCATTATCTCGTTGAAAAATGATAGGGAGACTAAATACAGTACCTACATTACAGTTCAAAATGAGTTGGTAGGTGCGTATAATGATTTACGAAATAGGGAAGCTATGCGTTTGTTCGGAAGAAATTTCACTGATATGGAGGCTGAATACCTTAATCCTGAGACTTCACCTAGTGTAAGGGGAGAATTGAAAGACAAGGTAAAGCGTATTCAAGAATTGTTTCCTCAAAAGTTGTCCGAGGCAGAAACTTCGAGCTCCAACTAAAAAAGAATTACTATGTCAAAATTTGCAAAGAAAAAAAGTGGAGACTTGCCTGCAGTATCAACGGCGTCATTACCCGATATTGTATTTATGTTGCTGTTTTTTTTCATGACGGTAACTGTCATGAAAGATAGTACGGTCAAGGTAGATAACGTATTGCCTAATGCTAGTGAAATCAAAAGACTAGAAAAAAAGGATAGGGTTATTACCATTTATGTCGGTGCGCCTATGCGAGAGTATGCAAAGGTCTATGGTACCCAGCCCACAATACAGCTGAATGATAAGTTCTCTAGCCCATCTGAGGTCGGAGATTATATTCTAATGGAGCGGGCGAAGAAATCGCAAGACCTCCAAGATGTTTTGACCACCTCGCTTAAGGTCGATAAAGATGCCAATATGGGATTGATTTCTGATATTAAGCAAGAATTGCGAAAAGTAAATGCTTTGAAAGTGAATTATACCACTTATGAAGGTAATGCTTTCAATAATCTTGATTAGAAAGTTAGTAATATTGATAATATTGAACGCTTCAAATATTTTATTTGGAGCGTTTTTTTATGCGTAAAATTGGTTAACTTTAGTCGCATGAGAAGCACATTTCTTCTACTTTTTTTTGGTGTCTTATGGGGTTCTAACGCTTCGGCCCAAGAAGCATTGTCCTTGGATAAAAAATACAAGGAAGATCAATTCTATGTAGGTATAAGCTATAATTTTTTATTCAATAAACCCGATGATGTCACAGAACGTAATTTATCCTATGGCTTGAAATTAGGGTTTATTAAGGATATCTCATTGAACTATAATCGAACAATTGCTTTGGGTATAGGCATGGGCTATGCTGTTAATTCATACTACTCGAATCTATTGGCGGTTGAATCGGGTAATGCCATTCATTATTCCGTGATAGACAGTAATGATGACTTTAAAAGGAATAAGGTAGAGACCCATTTGATTGAAATGCCCTTCGAAATTCGCTGGCGAAATTCAACGGCTTCCGAATATAAATTCTGGAGAATATATGCGGGCTTTAAATTGGGGTATCTCCTTGGAGGAAGGTCTAAATTTGTTTCAGAACAATACAAGCGATCTTTTTTTAATGCCGATATTCAAAAACTGCACTACGGCCTTACATTTAATTTTGGCTATAATACGTTTAATATACATGCCTACTATTCATTGAACAACTTGTTCAATGATAATGTCACTGTAAATGGCGAGGATATTACACTTAAACCGCTTCGTATTGGTCTTATCTTTTACATTCTTTAGGCTTTATATTCTGAAAATAGTAGGTGCGATCGTTAAATTTCCGGTTACTAAAGACCTGAGTTCGACCTAAGATTTGATATGGAAAATTTGAAGGAATATCTGGATATTTCAAAAATTTTATATGATAAGATTGCCTTTTATCTGTATTTCCTTCGGATTTGATGATTTTTTTCCACT
>JASFYU010000018.1:0-8799 GCA_045046905.1 Flavobacteriaceae bacterium
AGTAGAAGAAAACACCCCCGACCAGTACCTAAGCCTTGGGGTATAGGACTGGTCGGGGGTGTCGCTTTGTATCTTTAGCTGTACTATCAGAGTACGGTCTTAACTATTGGTTATTTTTATAATAGGGCCGTTAAAGAAGTTAAGCCCCGAGTCTTCACGAAAAGTATAGCTACGAAGTAACTCTGTTCATATAGATTAGAATGCAATAATTTTACCCTCCTTCGGAACGCCTATTCTCTATTTTCTATTCTCTACTTTTCAATCTGCACTCAATACTCATCACGTCATACCCTTACCAATAACAGTCGTATTTTCTTTTATAACCGAGTTCGTATTCAGGTTTTAAATACATCAAATAGTACAGCTATCCCCTTCTTTTTTAACTCCTAGCTTATGTAGAAATTTTTCCATCAAACACCATTGAGTGAAGGAAGACTGTAAAAGGTTGGCTCCTACAAATACCGTAAACCACAACCAATTAATGTTGACGTAAACGGCTAATAGAACACTGATGATTATAAAGGAACCTGCAATGGCTCGTATATATCTATTTATCATACTACTTAGATTTTAAAGATTAACTTTTATACAAATTTTTCTATAGGAACTACAACCGCTTTGATGGGGTTGTTGGTTTCTAAATGTTTATTGAATTCTTTTATCAAACTGAAAAGGGCATCAATATTCTCGTCCTCAGTAAAGGAAAAAAACAAGCTGGACTTCACCCCTCCCTTTTCACTTGGGAACCAGCTCGTTGCACGCACTATTGCCGATTGATTCTTAAACCCGTCAATATGCGATTCACTAAAACTTTCAATTTTCGCTTTCTTAAAAAGTTGAAGAATTTCTTTATCGAACTCTTCTACGACCGTTACAATGAGTAGTTTCATTTTCCTATGTTTTTTATTCTTTTCTCTTCTTTTGGCTTTTGCTCTTCGCTATTCGCTTTTGCCTTTTACTTCTTCACTTTTGACTATTCCCTCTTCGCTATTAATTATCCTCCGCACTCTTGTCATAATCCGCAGCCTCAGTTTCTTGAATCACCTCTGGATAGTTCTTCCGCTCTATCATATAATACACCAAGGGTACCACTAACAAGGTCAATACCGTTGACACTATGGTGCCGCCCATCAAAGAAATGGCCAAGCCTTGGAAAATAGGGTCGAACAGAATAACAAAGGCACCAATAACCACTGTTCCTGCAGTTAATAAAATAGGGGTTGTACGAACTGCACCTGCTTCAATAACGGCTTGTTTTAACGAAACTCCATCTGCTAATCGTAGATTAATAAAGTCAATAAGTAATACCGAGTTTCGTACCATTATTCCCGCTAAAGCAATCATACCTATAAATGATGTTGCAGTGAAAAAGGCTCCCATAATCCAGTGTCCTAGAACAATACCTATTAATGATAAGGGAATGGCAACCATCATTACAATAGGAGCTTTAAAGTTTTGAAACCAACCAACAATTAATATGTAAATAATAATAATAGCACCCATAAAAGCTATTCCTAAATCTCTGAATACTTCTAAAGTTATCTGCCATTCACCATCCCATTTTACGGTATAGTTATCTTCATATTTAGGTTGTTCCATGTATAGCTCATCAAGCTTATAACCTTTCGGAAGCTCTATATCTTTCAACTTATCGGCCATCCCTAAAATAGCATATACCGGACTCTCTAATTTACCGGCCATATCTGCCATTACGTAAACCACGCGCTTTTGATTTTTTCTATAAATACTTTTTGCTCTTGTCGTCGTTTTAATGTCGACTAAATCGCCAATAGTAATCAGATTGCCTTGTTGTGATTTCACTTTCAATTGGGCAATATCACTAATGGTTGATTTCTCTTTCTCATCTAAGGCCAAGATCAGACCTACTTGACTTGAAGCATTTTCATCGTATAGCGTTGTAATTGCTCGGTTAGACAAGGCCATATTCATGGTGTAGGCAATTTGCTGTGGCGTAACACCATACAACATCGCTTTCTCTTTGTCAATGATAAATTCATATTCAATCTGATCTGCTTCAACCATCCAATCAATATCTACGACATCTTCTGTATTTTTAAGGATGTTTTTTAACTGATTAGCAACATCAATCTGGGTGTCATAGTCTGGCCCGTAAATTTCCGCCACTATGGTGGACAATACTGGAGGTCCAGGAGGAACTTCAATTAATTTTACATTCGCGTTGTATTTACTTGCTATTTTTTGAATTTCTGGCCGTAATAATTTAGCAATACCATGGCTTTGAATTGAACGTTCATCTTTATCAATCAAATTCACTTGAATATCAGCCATATTGCTTCCGCCACGTAAATCGTAATGGCGTACCAATCCGTTAAACGTAATGGGAGCAGAAGTACCTACATAGCTTTGATAGGTCACTATTTCTGGTCGTGTCGCTAAATATTGAGCGATTTCTTGAGTAACCACAGCCGTACGCTCTAAGGTGTTGCCCTCAGGCATATCAATGATTACTTGAAATTCATTTTTATTATCAAAAGGCAACATTTTAACAGCGACAGCTTTGGTGAAGAACATCGCTATTGAGCCCACTAGTAATAAGAAGGTGATTCCTAAAAACAACCAACGCTTGGTTTTATTTTCAATTAAGGGGCGTTCGTACTTATCATACATTTTGTAGATAAAAGTTTCTTCTAAAGGCTTTTGAACCTTTTCAGCAGCTCCTTTTTTACTCTTTTCACGAAGGAAAATAACGCCTAAATAAGGTGTAATTGTTAGGGCTACAAACAATGATAAAATCATAGCGATAGAAGCGCCAATTGGCATCGGACTCATGTAAGGCCCCATCATCCCAGAGACAAAGGCCATTGGTAAAACGGAAGCGATTACCGTAAAGGTGGCTAAAATAGTAGGGTTTCCTACCTCATTTATGGCGTAAATTGCTGCCTGTTTAAACGGTAGCCGCTTCATTTTAAAGTGCCGGTGCATATTTTCGGCAATAATTATAGAGTCATCGACCACAATACCTGTTACAAACACCAATGCGAAAAGTGTAATTCTATTTAGTGTGTAATCAAGCATGTAGTAACTCAAAAGCGTCAAAGCAAATGTGATCGGCACCGATAAAAACACAACCAATCCGCCACGCCAGCCCATTGCTAGCATCACTACAAAAGTAACTGCAATGATAGACCCCATAAGGTGTAACAGTAGTTCTGATACTTTTTTAGATGCTGTCTCTCCGTAGTTTCTTGTCACTTCGACATGCACATCATCTGGAATTAAGTCAGCTCTTAAGTGCTCAACTTTATCAAGAATAACCTCGGCAATTTTCATGGCATCAGCGCCTTTTCGTTTTGCAATTGAAATGGTCACTGCTGGATATTCTGATTTGTAATCTGAAGCTTTTTCACTCGCTTGTCCGAAACCTAAGCTCACATAATTAATGGGCACTTCTGGGCCGTCTATAATATGTGCGATCTGTTTTAAATAAATAGGTTGATTTTGCTGCACACCAACAACGAGATTTTCTACATCTTCGATTGTTTCTAAAAACTTACCCGTTGTTACCAAAAACTCGGTATCAGATTTATCAAAACTACCCGCACTTAATTGCGTGTTGTTGGCTTTTATCATTTCAGAAACCGATAAGAAGTCTAATCCGCTTGCAGAGAGTTTGTCTTTGTCAAGAACTACACGTAACTGGCGATTTCTACCTCCAATTTTATGGGTAATAGCAACGTCATTTATTTTTTCAATTTCATCCGTTAACTCTTGAGCAATTTGTTTTAATTGATAATCGTCATAAGTTTCGCTCCACAGTGTGAGTCCCAACATGGGCACATCATCAATAGCACGGGTCTTTATCAACGGAAAAGTCACCCCCTGCGGCATAACATCCATATGTTTGTTGATCTCATTGTACAGTTTTACGAACGAGCGTTCAATATCCTCGCCCACATAAAATTGTACGATTACCATACCGCCTTCCTTCATCGAAGTCGAATACACATACTCCACCCCTTTGATATTCGAAATCAGTTTTTCTAAGGGCTTTACCACCCGAGATTCCACCTCGGTCGGACTTGCCCCTGGGTATCCCACAAAAATATCGGCCATGGGCACATCTATTTGAGGCTCCTCTTCTCGGGGAATCAAAAATGAACTATATACCCCAATGACGATGAACACAATCATCAGCAGCACTGTTAACTTGCTGCCTATGAACATTTTGGCAATCTTGCCTGCTAATCCTTCTTTCATCTGTTTGTTTTTATTGTTTTTCAATGGTCATAACTGACCTTTGCCCATCAAAATAATCATTGTCCTTAGGTCTAAAGATTATGTCGATTTCATTATTTAAATCCTTGGTTTTGACGTTCCCTTCGCAAGCCCCGACGGTTTTTAATAGTCCTCGAAAATGCTCAGGGCGGGCTTTTCGCTTCTACTACGTTCCGCCCTCGATTGCCATCGTGAGCAGATCCGCGGTAACCGCTGCAATCCCTAACGCAGCCTTTATCTACTGAATAGTGATTTTTGCCCCGTTGTACAATTTTCCCTCTGCCGAAACAATGTATTGTTCATCGGCCGATAAGCCCGAAAGCACTTCAACCTGATCTCCGAAGGTGCGCCCCAGACGCAACCAACGCAACAAGGCGGTATTTCGCTGACTTACCGTATATATACCCTTCAATTGTCCTTGTTCGATTATCGCTTGGGTTGGAATCATGATAGTATTGGCGATTGTTTTTCGCTTTGTCGGAAACCGTACTGTCGCGTACATACCCGATAGTATCTCAGCCTTCGACTCTTCGAGTACCACCTTGACCATATATTGCCCACCTGTATTTTTGGCAGAGGTACTGATTTCAGCTACTTTGCCCTTTACTACCGTATCTAATGATTTAAGCACAATATTTACTTCTGCACCCGCTTTGATCTGTATAATTTCAGATTCAGGCACCATGGCCATCACTTGAAATTTTCCAGGGGCTTCTATTTCTAACAAGGGCATACCAGGTTTTGCCATATCACCCACATTAATAAACCTATTGGTCAGAATACCCTCAAACGGGGCCCGAATGTTCACATACGACAATTGGGCATTTACCTCATTCTTCATTTGTTTAGCAACTTCTAATCTCGCTTTGGCCATAGTATAGTTCGAGCTGATATCGTCAAATTCCTTTTGCGAGGCACTCTGCTCCTTAAACAAGGCCTTATACCTATTATAATCTTTTTCGGTATTATCGAAAGCGGCCGTCGCCTCTATAATACCTGCATTCACCTGTGCCAGTTTGGCTGAAATATCAGTATTGTTGATACTCAATAACAATTGCCCAGCAGCTACTCTATCGCCCACCTTTACATATACCTTATCTACATAACCCATCATTCGGGTACTGAGATCCGCACTTTTGACCGCTTCAATCTTACCGCTGACCGTCAAAAATGTATGGCTAGCATTTTCGGCCACAACCATGGTTTGAACCGCTATTGCCGGGCTAGTATCTACAATCTCTTTTGGGGTTTCACCACCACAGCCTGCTACTAAAATAGTCAAGCCCAAGGCTACTGCTGGTATGTAATTCTTATTTTTCATTATTTTAGGTTTAAGTACTTCGTACAACGTATTTAATATTTTTTTGTAAACTTTTATTTCTCCCTTTCGAGGCCATAATCTATTTTTTGATTAAAAACCTGACATACGCAAAGGCATAATTATGCTGAAAAATAGTGGCGTAATATTCCAATTGTTTTTGGGAGTATTGGGTTTCTGACATCAGTAGATCTGTTGTTTTTTCTAATCCTTGCTTGAATCGATTGGTGCGAATACGTAGTGATTCTTTAGATTGTTCCAAAGCCAATTGAGTCAGCTTCAATTTGTTCTTCGCATCTTGAAGGCTTCTTTTAGCCTTGTTCAGTTCCATTCGGCTTTCTGCCTTGTATTGCCCTAACTGAACTTTTGATTTTTCATATTCAGCCTTGCTTTTTTGAGCTTTTCCCAGCCGTTTGCCTCCTTCAAAAAGATTCCATTTCAATTCTGCTCCGAAAAGATAGCCGTTGGCATCGCCCTGAAAAACACCGTCATCGTGTAGTTCGTAGGTACCAAAGGCGTTCAGCCTTGGCAAAAAGGCCATTTTATCAGCACTGTATATATGCTTGTACGCCTGAGTGGCAGAATGTAATGCCAAAATATCGCTTCGGTTTTCTGAAAAATCCTCAAAGGCACTATCGTCGTATATCACGCTCAAGGTGTCTATAGGCCTCAAAATTTGATAGCTATCCTCACTCATCAGTACCGACACATAATTCGAGGCATTCAAAATAGCGCTCTTGGCGTAGTGTAATTGGTTATCGATTTCAGTTGCACGGACCGCTACCGCCAATACATCAGATTTTTGCAAGAAACCCTGATTAAAGCTATGATCTGCTATTCGCTTGTTTTCCACAGCCATTTCTTTGGTCTTCTCCAAGACTTCTACCGTTTTATATGCCAATTGTAGTTGCATATATGCCTTTTTTGCTTCTAGCTCTATAAAGTCTAGAGTACGCCCAGCCTGCAGTTCTGTAGCATGCCACTTGGCCTTAGCGGCCTTACGATGATAAATACCGTCGAAGTTCAATAGAGGCTGCTGCACGACTACGCGGGTGGCATAATCCTCAATCTGTCGGGGATCGTTGAGCAAGGCAGGGTTAAAATCGGCCTGGGTTAAAATCTCTTGGTTCAGTTTAGTACCAAAGGCCATCAAGGGGTTTGTAGTGGCAATACCAGTATGTGATATACTAATGTTGGGCAAAAGCACTGCATTGGTCTGGTTAAAATCACCCTTGGCCGCCAGCACATCTTGTTCGGCCATTTTTAAAGTGGCATTTTGCGTCTTTACCCTTGTGATAACCTCCTCTTGGGTAATTGCCATTGTTTCTTGCGACTCTACCAAAAGAGGAGCTATTGACAATGTTAGTAAAACTATTAATTTCTTCATGGTTTCAATTTACTTCCTTGGGTCGACCTTGGTCGTCTTTAAACAGCTTCGCAAGCCCTAGGTAATTTGCTTCGGTAAAATTAAGCGGAGAATACCGATTGTACCGTAACCTTTGTTACCAACAAATTGATATAGGCGTTTTCGCCTTGAACGCAAGGCTAGGGTCAGAAAGTAAATAAGAAGCGTCTCGTCTGAAAATATACTTGTATACAAAAAAAGTAGGCTACCTCGAGGCAAGCCCAATGTAATAAGTTAAAGAAACAAATTATAACAAATGTAATCTTTGTAAAAGACTGTTTTGAAGACGTTCAGGTTCTTTCTGATTTTACGAACATATTGAACAGCAAACCGCCCATAAGACTCCCATAAAGTGTGCTATTCAAGGGTTTGGAGGTAATTGCACAGCTACCGCTCACACAGCCAATCTCGGCGTAGTAGAGATAACCAGCAAGTGCTCCGACCAAGACTCCTATTATGGTGATTATCGTTGTTTTTTTAGTCATTCTTTTTGGTTTCTTTATAAGAACATTCTTAAATCTTCGAATACGGAACTAAAATTCTGTAATATCTTCCTTAAAATGAATACTCCAAATACCTCTAACTTCATTCATGTCGTAACCAATAGCCTTGTCTGATGGGTATAAATCTTTAAGTGCCTTTAAGGTAGCTGGCTCAATCTGTTCGTTCGGTTTTCCATGACATTGTAAACACATGGCATTGGTGATGATTGGGGCATAAAAGGCAACTTCACCCTTGTTCCTTTTGACTATGGGCTGTGCCATATCACCTGCTTCCATTATTTTTTTAAAGCTGGAAATATAGTCCAATTCGTCTTCTTTTGCCTGATTATCAGGGTTTCTTGGTTTGTCTGAAACTCTTTTTATTACAGCCTTTTTCAAAACCGCCATACTATCTGTCAGTTTTAGGGCATTAATAGTACAGAAACCAATGGCACCAACGGTACCTTTTTCTTGAATGGCCTTCATTAGATTTTTACCCAACTGGGCCTTGGTTGCCAAAGCATAGCCAAGTCCTATAGCTGCGAAGTTCTTTTGGGTTTCCATTTCTCTACCCTCGACCAACTCATTTTCCGAGCTTGTTTCTACAGATTTATGGTCTGATTTCTTATCAGTTTTACAGCTCCCCAATACAAAAATCAATAGGAATACAATACAATATCTCATCTGTTTATTTTTAGTTGTTTGTCAATTTTGAGGTGAACTGGTTTAAACGGCTTCATTTAATCATTTTACCTGTGGCACAGCTGACAAAAGATTTTGCCTTTGTAGCAAGGGTATTTGCATCCTCGATTGACGGGTATCCCAAATGCTTCAATGTATCAATTGCAGTAATGGCATCTGTTTCCTCGTGGCACTCAAAAAAAACCTCAGCCGTATCTACAACTACCTCAACACTTGATATATTGGGGAGTTTACTTAATTTAGTGCTTATGGTCTTGGCGCAACCCCCACATTTTAAATTTTGTACTATTATCGATGTTTTCATTTGTATTTATATTTTACTTATCACCCTTTAAATTTCTTTAATCAAAAAAGCTACTACTTAAAGGCAGACCTAACTGCCCGGCTGCCTAAAAGCTATTCCATCTCATATACCCACCTTTCAAATCATATATCTTCGAAAAACCCATCTCAACTAATCTAAAAGCTGATTTTCGACTTCTGGCACCTGAACGACAATACAGGTATACCGGTTTCTCCTTATCCATTTTTTTAAAGGATTTCTCAAAATTTATCTTTTGGAAAAAATCAATATTTACCGCATTTTTAATATGTAAGCTACTGATTTTGTACATAAAAATAAAAAGGGATTGGAG
>JASFYU010000019.1:0-77012 GCA_045046905.1 Flavobacteriaceae bacterium
TTTCATCAAATTAACCCCTTAGTCTTTCTAAAATTCAGCTTCGAATTGAATAAAAAAGCATCTAAACTGTAAACAAATCTTAGGTCGAACTCAGGTTTATAACAAAGCCAGTTTTCTCAGCAGCACTTGCGCCGAAAAAAATTAGAATATCTTGCAGAGTTCGACCAAGGACTTAACGCCAAGGTATACTATAGAAAGTAAGCATATACTAGTACTGGAAAAAAAGTGAAGTACTCTGTTATTGACACCGCCATCTTAAAGTTTGCCTGATTAAATCTCAGGCCAGGCTTTGTGGGCACAAAGGCACAGGATATTTGTTTTGAGCGCCTCTATTTTCTTTAGGCCTCGCCGGTTGGCCCAAAATTTAAGGGAATAGGTGCTTGCTCATAGTCCTTAATGGCACCGTGGGCATCTTCGAATCTACTAACATTATCATTGAGTGCCTTCAAAAACTTCTTGGCATGTTGAGGCGTTAAGACAATTCTACTTTTTACTTTCGCCTTCGGTGCTCCCGGCATCATACTGATAAAATCTATGACAAACTCTGATACGGAATGGTTGATAATAGCCAAATTAGAATAAATTCCTTCCGCTATTTTCTCATCCAATTCTATATTGATTTGTTTCTGTTTCTGATTCTGATTTTTATCGCTCATAATTAAAAAAATAACCCCTGACGTAATTGTCAGGGGCTTGAACTCTAGAATTTTAATGCCTCTTTACGAGCCATGATTTCATCATACTCTTCTCTAGACCCTACAATAATGCTCTCATAGTCTCTCATTCCTGTACCAGCAGGAATCCTATGGCCTACAATTACATTTTCTTTTAAGCCTTCGAGCGTGTCAATCTTACCACTTACCGCAGCCTCATTCAAGACTTTCGTAGTTTCTTGGAAAGATGCCGCAGATATAAATGATTTCGTCTGAAGCGAAGCCCGGGTGATACCCTGTAAAATTGGCGTCGCCGTAGCCGAAATGGCATCCTTAGCCGTCACTAAAGCCTTGTCGGAACGTTTCAAAATCGAATTCTCGTCTCTTAATTCTCTTGCAGTGATAATTTGCCCTTCTTTGAGATTTACAGATTCACCAGCTTCTTCAACAACTTTTTTGCCATAAATTCCATCATTTTCACGAATGAAATCGTCTTTGTGTACCAATTGGTTCTCTAAGAAAATCGTATCTCCTGGATCCTGAATACGAACTTTTCGCATCATTTGCCTTACGACTATCTCAAAGTGCTTATCATTGATCTTCACGCCTTGTAGACGATAAACTTCTTGCACCTCATTCACCAAATACTGTTGCACAGCTGATGGTCCTTTAATCGACAAAATATCCTCGGGAGTAATAGACCCGTCAGACAATGGCATACCTGCACGAACATAATCATTCTCTTGTACCAAAATTTGGTTAGATAGCTTTACTAGATATTTCTTGATTTCCTCTGTTTTAGACTCTATAATAATCTCACGGTTACCTCTTTTAATTTTTCCGAAAGACACCACACCATCAATTTCTGAAACAACGGCAGGATTTGAAGGGTTACGGGCCTCGAACAATTCAGTAACCCTTGGTAGACCACCTGTAATATCTCCAGCCTTGGCGGATTTACGAGGTATCTTAACCAAAATCTCACCTTCCTTAATCTTGTCTCCATCATTCACCATAAGATGCGATCCTACAGGAAGGTTATACGAACGTAAAACCTCTTTCTTAGCGTTCATAATCAATAGGGTCGGAATCAATTTTTTATTCCTCGATTCAGAAATTACTTTTTCTTGAAAACCTGTTTGTTCATCAATTTCTACTTGATAGGTAATTCCTTGCTCAATATTTTCATAAGCAATTTTTCCTGGGAATTCGGAAACAATAACTCCGTTATAAGGATCCCATGAACAAATAATGTCTCCTTTAGTTACTTTCGCACCATTCTTGACAAATAGCTGAGAACCATAGGGAATGTTATTTGTACTCAAAGTAATTCCTGTTTTGGCATCGACAACTTTAATTTCAGAAGTCCTAGAAATAACAATCTTGGCCTTCTTGCCTTCGTTATCCTCACCTGAAACCGTCCTAAGATCCTCTATCTCAGCTACACCTGAGAATTTAACTTCTAATTTATTGTCTTCCGAGATGTTACTGGCGATACCCCCTACGTGGAACGTACGCAACGTTAACTGTGTACCCGGCTCACCAATAGATTGTGCAGCTACAACACCAACAGCTTCTCCTCGCTGTACCATTTTATTGGTCGAAAGGTTTCTTCCATAACATTTGGCACAAATACCCTTGGCAGCTTCACAGGTCAATGCGGAACGTACTTCAACTTTTTCAATCGGGGATTCCATGATTTTCTTGACATCGGTCTCCATGATTTCCTGACCTGCGGCCAATAATAATTCCTCGTCCAAAGGATTATAAACATCATGTAAAGAAACACGCCCCAAAATACGTTCGCCCAAGGTCTCTACAATTTCCTCGTTCTTCTTCAAGGCTTCGACTCTAACACCTCTTAAGGTTTCACAGTCTTCGATATTAATAATAACATCTTGAGATACATCTACCAAACGCCTAGTCAAATAGCCCGCATCCGCCGTTTTCAAGGCCGTATCCGCAAGTCCCTTACGGGCACCGTGTGTAGATATAAAATATTCTAAAATGGATAATCCTTCCTTAAAGTTAGATAGAATAGGGTTCTCGATAATTTCTCCACCACCTGCAGTCGATTTTTTAGGCTTGGCCATTAATCCACGCATACCAGTCAACTGACGAATTTGTTCCTTAGAACCCCTTGCACCAGAATCAAGCATCATATACACAGAGTTGAACCCCTGTTGATCTTCGCTGATACGTTTCATGGCCAATTCAGTCAACATGGCATTTGTCGATGTCCAAACATCGATTACCTGATTGTAACGTTCATTATTGGTAATAAGACCCATATTATAGTTTGCCTTGATACCATCGACTTCTTTGTTGGCTTCTGCAATCATCTCATGTTTCTCCGGTGGAATGATAATATCACCCAAACTAAAGGAAAGACCACCCTTGAAGGCAAAATCAAATCCCATAGTCTTAATTTTGTCCAAGAAATCAGCCGTTGTAGGCACATCGGTTACATCTAGAATTTTACCGATAATATCTCGCAAAGATTTTTTATTCAAAACATCATTGATATACCCCGCTTGTTCCGGAACTTCCATATTGAACAAAACTCTACCTACCGTAGTGGGTATAATTTGGTTTACCAACTCTCCTTCTTCATTAAAATCTTTTGCCCTGACCTTGATACTTGCATTCAAACTGACCATACCCTCGTTAAAAGCAATCACTACTTCTTCGGACGAATAGAAAATTAAGCCTTCACCTTTAATAGGTCTTTCGGGTGTAGATTTTCGCTCTTTGGTCATATAGTACAGACCCAAGACCATATCCTGAGAAGGTACGGTAATAGGCGAACCATTTGCAGGGTTCAAAATATTATGTGATGCCAACATCAAAAGCTGTGATTCCAAAATGGCCTCTGGCCCAAGTGGCAGGTGAACCGCCATTTGATCACCATCAAAATCCGCATTAAATGCGGTACATACCAATGGGTGTAGGCGAATTGCCTTGCCTTCGATCAATTTGGGTTGAAATGCCTGTATACCCAACCTGTGCAAGGTAGGGGCACGGTTCAATAACACTGGATGCCCTTTCAATACATTTTCAAGGATATCCCAAACTACGGGCTCTTTTTTGTCTATTATTTTTTTAGCCGATTTTACCGTTTTCACAATACCCCTTTCAATCAGCTTACGAATGATAAAAGGTTTGTACAACTCAGCGGCCATATCTTTAGGAAGACCACATTCGAACAACCTCATTTCTGGACCTACAACAATTACGGAACGAGCGGAATAATCGACACGTTTTCCTAAAAGGTTTTGACGAAACCGCCCTTGTTTTCCTTTTAGGGAATCAGAAAGTGATTTTAACGGCCTGTTTGATTCAGTCTTAACGGCAGATGCCTTACGAGTGTTATCAAACAAGGAGTCAACCGCCTCCTGTAGCATACGTTTCTCATTTCTAAGAATTACTTCAGGGGCTTTTATTTCAACCAATCTCTTTAAACGATTGTTACGAATAATAACTCTTCTGTACAGGTCATTCAAATCGGATGTTGCGAAACGCCCACCATCCAAAGGTACCAAAGGTCGAAGTTCAGGCGGTATAACGGGGACCACTTTCATAATCATCCATTCGGGCCTATTATCTCTGTTATCCTGTGACTCGCGTAGCGCTTCAACAACTTGAAGTCTTTTTAAGGCTTCAGTCTTACGCTGTTTCGATGTCTCGGTATTCGCCTTATGCCTAAGTTGATACGACAATTCTTTAAGGTCAATTCGTGCCAATAAATCAATCAAGCATTCAGCACCCATCTTAGCGATAAACTTGTTAGGGTCCGAATCTTCCAAATATTGATTTTCCTGTGGAATGGATTCTGCAATATTCAAGTACTCCTCCTCGGTCAGGAAATCCATTTTATTGACTTCCTCTCCCTCGGGCCCTTTGGCTATACCGGGTTGAATTACTACGTAACGTTCGTAGTATATAATCATATCCAATTTCTTGGAAGGCAGGCCTAAAAGGTATCCTATTTTATTGGGTAATGAACGAAAATACCAAATATGAGCTACAGGAACCACCAAATTTATGTGTCCTACCCTATCTCTACGCACCTTTTTCTCGGTCACCTCGACACCACAACGGTCACAGACAATACCTCGATAACGTATACGCTTATATTTACCACAGGCACATTCGTAATCCTTGACAGGACCAAAAATACGTTCGCAGAAAAGCCCATCGCGTTCAGGCTTGTGCGTTCTATAGTTGATAGTTTCAGGTTTTAACACCTCTCCTCTTGACTCTGCCAAGATTTTCTCTGGCGAGGCCAAACCAATTGAAATTTTGCTAAACCTCTTTTGTGGTGTATTATCGTGTATTCTAGCCATAATATATGTGCTACTAAATTTTAAATGTGTGTTCTTAAATCGTACTATCGATTTTAATCTTCCAATCTGATGTCCAAACCTAAACCTTTAAGTTCGTGCATTAATACATTGAAGGATTCTGGTAAACCAGGCTCTGGCATAGTTTCTCCTTTAACAATGGCTTCGTAAGTTTTTGCCCTACCAATAACGTCATCGGATTTGACCGTCAAAATTTCACGTAAAGTAGCAGATGCACCATATGCCTCCAACGCCCATACTTCCATCTCTCCAAAACGCTGACCACCAAACTGGGCTTTACCACCCAATGGTTGTTGCGTAATCAATGAATACGGCCCTATGGAACGCGCATGCATTTTATCATCTACCATATGACCCAATTTCAACATATAGATTACTCCGACTGTCGCAGCTTGATCAAAACGCTGTCCTGTTCCTCCATCATATAAATAGGTATGTCCAAATCGCGGAATACCTGCCTGATCAGTATACTCATTGATCTGATCTAAAGTTGCGCCATCAAAAATCGGGGTCGCATATTTCTTGCCCAATTTAAGACCTGCCCAACCCAAAACGGTCTCATATATTTGACCAATATTCATACGTGATGGTACACCTAATGGATTCAATACAATATCAACAGGGGTACCATCTTCTAAGAAAGGCATATCTTCTTGTCGAACAATACGTGATACAATACCCTTGTTTCCGTGTCTACCGGCCATTTTATCTCCTACCTTGAGCTTTCGCTTTTTAGCGACATACACCTTGGCAAGCTTCATGATACCGGCTGGCAATTCATCTCCTACTGAAATCGTGAACTTATCTCTTCTCAAGTTTCCTTGAAGGTCATTCAATTTAATCTTATAGTTATGAAGCAAATCGGCAACCATAGTATTGGTCACTTTATCGGTTGTCCAGCTTCCGCCTACCAAGTGAGCAAAATCATCTACGGAATTCAACATTTTCATGGTATACTTTTTCCCTTTAGGAAGAACTTCTTCTCCTAAATCGTTCAATACGCCCTGAGATGTTTTCCCATTAATCATCGTAAACAACTTCTCTACCAATACGTCTTTTAGCTGTTCAAACTTAACTTCATACTCTAGCTCTAAGTTAGTAATAGCTTCTTTATCTTCAGAACGTTTGCGTTTATCCTTAACAGAACGAGAGAACAACTTCTTTTCTATTACAACGCCTCGTAGAGATGGAGAGGCTTTTAGCGATGCATCTTTCACATCACCGGCCTTATCACCAAAAATAGCACGTAACAATTTCTCTTCAGGTGTTGGATCAGATTCTCCCTTGGGAGTAATCTTACCAATCAAAATATCGCCCGGCTTTACTTCAGCACCGATACGGATCATTCCGTTTTCGTCCAAATCTTTGGTAGCTTCTTCGGAAACGTTCGGAATATCATGGGTCAATTCTTCAGCACCCAATTTGGTATCTCTTACTTCCAAGGCATATTCATCTACGTGAATGGAGGTGAAAATATCTTCACGGACCACTTTTTCAGATATCACAATGGCATCCTCAAAGTTATACCCTTTCCACGGCATAAATGCAACGGTAAGGTTTCTACCCAAGGCAAGTTCTCCTTTCTCGGTGGCGTAACCCTCACATAATACTTGGCCTTTTTTGACCTTGTCTCCTTTTTTGACAATAGGTTTCAGATTGATACTCGTACCTTGGTTGGTCTTTCTGAACTTAACCAATCTATAGGTATTCGTATCTTCTTCAAAACTAATCAATCGCTCAGATTCAGATCTATCATACCTTACGGTAATCTTCTGTGAATCAACATACTCAATAACGCCATCACCTTCAGCATTGATTAACACCCTTGAATCGGAAGCAACCTGCCGTTCTAAGCCAGTACCTACAATCGGTGATTGAGGCTTCAACAACGGCACAGCCTGACGCATCATGTTAGATCCCATCAAAGCACGGTTCGCATCATCATGTTCCAAAAATGGAATCAATGATGCCGAAATAGATGCTATTTGATTTGGGGCAACATCGGTATAGTTTATTTCAGATGGATCCACTACAGGAAAATCGCCTTCTTCTCTGGCAATAACCTTTTCGCTATCAATTGTACCATCATCTTTTAAAGGAATATTTGCCTGGGCAATTTTCATTCCTTCTTCTTCTTCTGCACTTAAATATCTAAATTCAGATGTATTTACCTTAGCATCAGTAACTTTTCGATATGGTGTTTCTAAGAAACCCATTGGATTCACTTTCGCAAAAACGGCAAGTGAAGAAATTAAACCAATATTTGGTCCTTCAGGAGTTTCGATAGGGCATAATCTTCCGTAGTGCGTATAATGAACATCACGTACTTCAAAACCTGCTCTTTCCCTTGAGAGACCACCTGGTCCTAATGCTGATAACCTTCTCTTGTGCGTTATCTCGGCCAACGGATTTGTTTGATCCATGAATTGAGATAACTGGTTGGTACCAAAGAAAGAATTAATAACAGAAGATAGTGTCTTCGCATTAATCAAATCGATTGGGGTAAACACCTCATTATCACGTACGTTCATACGTTCACGAATGGTTCTTGCCATACGTGCCAAACCAACACCAAATTGAGATGACAACTGTTCACCAACTGTTCTAACACGACGATTAGAAAGGTGGTCAATATCATCGATTTCTGCTTTGGAATTGATAAGCTCGATTAAATATTTAATGATGGTTATGATATCTTCTTTGGTCAAGACTTGTTTGTCCATTCCAATATCAAGACCTAATTTCTTGTTCATACGGTACCGACCGACCTCTCCTAGATTATAGCGCTGGTCAGAAAAGAACAATTTATCAATGATGCCTCTGGCCGTTTCCTCATCTGGCGGTTCGGCATTACGCAATTGACGATATATGTGTTCCACAGCTTCCTTTTCAGAGTTTGTGGGATCTTTTTGTAGTGTATTGTGAATTATCGCATAATCGCTTTGCGCAGTACTCTCTTTATGCAGAAGGACGGTCTTTACATCAGCCTCCATAATCTGAGCAATATGATCCTTCTCAAGAATCGTATCACGATCTATAATAATCTCATTTCTTTCTATAGATACAACTTCACCAGTATCCTCGTCCACAAAATCCTCGTGCCATGAGTTCAATACCCTTGCGGCCAACTTACGTCCCAATACTTTTTTCAAACCTGCATTCGACACTTTTACCTCTTCGGCAAGGTCAAAAATCTCTAAAATATCTCTATCACTTTCATAGCCTATAGCTCTAAATAGAGTAGTAACAGGCAATTTTTTCTTTCTATCAATATATGCGTACATAACGCCATTGATATCGGTAGCAAATTCTATCCATGAACCTTTGAACGGAATTACTCTAGCCGAGTAAAGTTTGGTGCCATTTGCATGAAAAGATTGTCCAAAGAAGACACCCGGAGAACGGTGTAACTGTGACACAACAACTCTTTCTGCACCATTGATGACAAATGTACCGCTAGGAGTCATATAAGGAATGGTTCCTAGATACACATCTTGTACAATAGTCTCAAAATCTTCGTGTTCCGGATCCGTACAAAATAATTTCAACCGTGCCTTTAATGGAACACTATAGGTTAGGCCACGTTCAATACACTCTTGAATAGAATATCGTGGTGGATCAATAAAATAATCGAGAAACTCCAATACAAATTGGTTGCGGGTATCTGTGATTGGAAAGTTTTCCATGAAGGTATTGTACAAACCTTCATTGCCCCGCTCGTCGGATTTTGTCTCAAGTTGAAAGAAATCTTGAAATGACTTAATCTGAATATCCAAGAAATCAGGATATTCCGGTGTGTTCTTAGCGGATGCAAAATTTATTCTTTCAGTCTGATTTGTGAACATCTATAGTCAGTATTTTGATCGTGAATACTAATTGGTCGTATACGCCATAATATACGGTATATATAAAAAGGCTTAGGTCTATTCACATTAAGCGAAAAGACCTAAACCAAAAGTGCTATGGTTGCAACTACTATTTAAGCTCAACTTCTGCTCCTGCTTCTTCTAATGATTTTTTGATTCCTTCAGCTTCGTCTTTAGAAACACCTTCCTTAACGGCTTTTGGTGCACTATCAACGATGTCTTTAGCATCTTTTAATCCAAGACCAGTCAATTCTTTAACCAATTTTACTACTGCTAATTTCGAACCTCCTGCGGCTATCAAAACAACATCAAACTCAGTTTGCTCCTCGGCAGCTTCGCCACCATCGGCAGCACCACCAGCGGCAACAGCTACTGCAGCAGCTGCAGGCTCAATACCATATTCATCTTTTAATATATCAGCCAACTCATTTACCTCTTTTACGGTCAAGTTAACCAACTGTTCTGCGAAATCTTTTAAATCTGCCATTTTTCTATCGTTTAATAAATTTTTAAAATATAATTGTTCTAGTGTGCGTTCTTATTTTTCTGATAATGTCTTAAGGATACCTGCCAGTTTACCTCCACTTGATTTAAGTGCAGAAATAACATTCTTGGCCGGTGATTGCAACAGTCCAATAATCTCGCCGATCATTTCTTCTTTGGATTTTATGCTTACTAGCATATCCAAACTTTCATCACCGATATACACTGATTCCTCGACAAATGCACCTTTTAATAAAGGTCTATCAGATTTTTTTCTGAAGTTTTTGATGAGTTTTGCAGGGCCGTTTCCGGCTTCTGCGAACATCAAAGACGTATTGCCTTTTAAAACTCCTGAGAGTTCTCCGAAATCTTTATCAGAAGCTTCCATTGCTTTTGCCAGCAATGTGTTCTTAACGACCGACAGTTTCACCTTGGCCTTAAAACACGCTCTTCTTAAGTCAGAAGTTCTTGATGCATTCAAACCTGATATATCTGCCAAATAAATGGTAGAATTATCAGCCAACTGCGCAGTCAAATCTTGTATTACGCTTGCTTTTTCTTCTCTTGTCATACTACTAATTTTGAACTACCAGTTAGTTAAACTGTTTTGGGATCTAATTGAATGCTCGGACTCATTGTGCTTGACATAAAAACACTTCTCATGTACACTCCTTTTGAGGACGTGGGCTTTAATTTATTCAAGGTTTCCAATAGTTCCTTGGCATTATCAGCAATTTTATCTGCAGAAAAAGATGCTTTTCCTATTGCAGCATGCACAATACCAGTCTTATCTACTTTGAAATCTATTTTACCTGCTTTGACTTCAGATACCGCTTTGGCAACATCCATAGTCACAGTACCAGTTTTTGGGTTGGGCATTAAACCTCTTGGCCCCAATACGCGGCCTAAAGGACCCAATTTTCCCATTACGCTTGGCATGGTGATAATCACATCAACATCTGTCCAACCGCCCTTTATTTTATCCAAATATTCATCTAACCCTACAAAATCAGCGCCAGCCTCTGTGGCTTCTTCTTCTTTATCGGGGGTCACCAATGCCAAAACTTTGACATCTTTACCGGTACCATGAGGTAATGTAACAACCCCTCGAACCATTTGATTGGCTTTCCTGGGGTCGACCCCTAAGCGAATTGCCAAATCTACCGATGCGTCAAATTTTGTATTGGTTATCTCTTTTATCAAGGCCGAAGCTTCATCTACCGAATAGAGCTTATCTCGATCTAGTTTAGCGTGGGCCTCTTTTTGATTTTTAGTTAACTTTGCCATTTAATTGCTTTTAAGATTTTAAAAAGGTCTTTTTCCTGCAACTTTAAGACCCATAGACCTTGCCGTTCCTGCGATCATGCTCATTGCCGATTCTACAGTAAAAGCATTGAGATCCACCATTTTGTCTTCGGCGATCACCTTGACCTGGTCCCAAGTAACATTACCCGATTTTACTCTGTTAGGTTCGCCAGATCCCTTTTTAATCTTAGCTGCTTCCATAAGTTGAACTGCCGCTGGTGGAGTTTTAACGACAAAGTCAAAAGACTTGTCCTTATATACGGTGATAACAACTGGCAATATTTTGCCTGGTTTATCCTGCGTACGAGCATTGAACTGCTTACAGAATTCCATGATGTTAACACCGGCAGCACCTAAGGCGGGTCCGACCGGTGGCGACGGATTCGCTGCACCTCCCCTAACTTGTAGTTTAACTACTTTACCTATTTCTTTTGCCATTCTTTAAAATTAAATTGAAAGCGTGTTCATGGGAAGCAACACAACTTTTTATATGTGTAACACTTTTTTTAAACCTTTTCTACCTGCATATAACTTAGTTCTAATGGTGTTTTTCTTCCGAAAATTTTCACCATCACCTCAAGTTTACGCTTCTCTTCATTTATTTTTTCTACGGTACCATTGAATCCATTAAATGGCCCATCAATCACTTTTACAGTTTCTCCGAAAACAAACGGTATAGCCACACTATCTGCACTAACAGCCAACTCATCAACCTTACCTAGCATTCTGTTGACCTCCGCCTTTCGCAATGGCACTGGATCACCTCCTTTAGTTTCACCTAAAAAACCAATCACATTAGTAATGGAGCGTATAATATGAATCATTTCTCCGCCTAAATTGGCCTTCACCATAATATAACCTGGAAAGTAAACTCTTTCTTTACTTACTTTCTTTCCTTTACGAATTTGAATAACCTTTTCGGTCGGCACCAGAACATCTTCTAAATAATCTGAAAAACCATGGCGCTCTACCTCACTCTCAATATATCCTTTAATTTTGTTCTCTTGGCCACTGACCGCTCTTACCACATACCATTTCTTTTCCAATACTTCTGACATAAGGCTGAGCTTAATTTAAAACGTTATTGAAATATAATTTTATCAATTTGCTAAACACAGAATCAACTCCCCATGTTGCCAAAGCAAACAAAACAGAAAAAACAGCCACTATGACCATAAGATTGGAAGATTCTGCTCTAGGAGGAAGCGTAACATTGTTTCGAAGTTCTTCTATCGATTCTTTTATATACGTCAACATAATTTATCTTTTTGCAGCACGGGAGGAGAGACTCGAACTCCCGACACCTGGTTTTGGAGACCAGTGCTCTACCAACTGAGCTACACCCGTTTATATTTACATTGAAAGGTATCCTGCCGTAGCAGGACACCCTTAATATAAACTATTATTGATTTTTTTTAATCTAAAATTTTGGTAACCTGACCAGCACCTACTGTTCTACCTCCTTCACGGATTGCAAAACGCAAGCCTTCACTTAAAGCAATTGCTTGATGTAAATCAACAATAATTGTCAAGTTATCTCCTGGCATCACCATCTCTACTCCTGAAGGAAGATTAATAGTACCAGTAACATCTGTTGTTCTCACATAAAATTGTGGACGGTAATTGTTATGAAATGGTGTATGACGACCACCTTCTTCTTTTTTAAGGATATATACCTCAGCTTCAAATTTAGCATGTGGCGTTACAGAACCTGGCTTACAGATTACCATTCCTCTTTTGATATCAGATTTTTCAATACCTCTTAACAAGATACCAACATTATCACCAGCCTCACCTCTATCTAATATTTTACGAAACATTTCAACACCCGTAACCGTTGAAGTCAACTTTTCAGCACCCATACCAATAATCTCAACAGCGTCACCAGTATTGGCAATACCCGTCTCTATACGACCAGTAGCAACAGTACCACGACCTGTAATGGTAAACACATCTTCAACAGGCATTAAGAAATCTTTTTCAACATCTCTTTTTGGTAATTCAATCCACTCATCAACGGCAGTCATTAATTCCATTACCGTATCTACCCATTTTTGCTCACCGTTAAGTGCACCCAAGGCAGACCCAGCAATTACAGGACCATTATCACCATCATACTCGTAGAAAGAAAGCAATTCTCTTATTTCCATCTCAACAAGCTCCAAAAGCTCCTCATCATCGACCATATCGACCTTGTTCATAAAAACAACCATTCTTGGAATACCCACCTGACGACCTAAAAGGATATGCTCTCTAGTTTGAGGCATTGGACCATCAGTGGCAGCTACAACCAAAATCGCACCGTCCATTTGGGCAGCACCAGTAACCATGTTCTTCACATAATCAGCGTGACCAGGACAATCAACGTGCGCATAGTGACGGTTTGCAGTCGAATACTCTACGTGTGATGTATTAATTGTAATACCCCTTTCTTTTTCTTCAGGAGCATTATCAATAGAATCGAAGCTTCTCACTTCAGAAAGTCCTGCGTTTGCCAAAACACTTGTAATAGCAGCAGTCAATGTAGTTTTACCGTGATCTACGTGTCCAATAGTACCAATATTTAAGTGCGGTTTGGAACGATCAAAAATTTCCTTTGCCATGTTTAATGAATTTTAATCTTTAAGTTTATATTAGTAAGTTCAAATTATATTATAATTGAGCCAATGACGAGATTCGAACTCGTGACCTCTTCCTTACCAAGGAAACGCTCTACCCCTGAGCTACACCGGCCTAAAGTGCTAAATCCTCAACCTTCAATAATAAAGGCAAAGGTATAGAATTCCTCCCCTACCTACCGCAGGCAAGTTCGTTTGAAATGACCTATATGTCAAATTAGAGCGGGAGACCGGGTTCGAACCGGCGACATTCAGCTTGGAAGGCTGACGCTCTACCAACTGAGCTACTCCCGCATTTTCTTTTGGCGACTCCAAAAGTAATCCAATATTTCAAAACGCAATCTACACTGATTCCTGCTTAAGCCGAAAATTCAGCTATTTGTGGGGAGAGCAGGATTCGAACCTGCGAAGACGTAGTCAGCAGATTTACAGTCTGCCCTCGTTGGCCGCTTGAGTATCTCCCCTCAAACTTTATTATGTAAGAACTTTCTCCTTTTTTGAGCCGATGGAGGGACTCGAACCCACGACCTGCTGATTACAAATCAGCTGCTCTAGCCAGCTGAGCTACATCGGCCTTTCAACGCTTTTTAAGCATAAAAAAGTCCGCTATTTCTAACGGACTGCAAATGTATATATTTATTTGTTTAATCAAAACAAATAATAGAAAATTTTAATCATACTTGAATTCGCATTTTTTCCTTTCGTTTTATCAGCCTTCTTTCCAGCGAACTACAAGCAGAATCAATAGCTTCCTCAAAAGACCTACATTGTTTTTTAACAATAAACCTATCTTTAGGAATACTCAGTTTTATTTCAACAATCTTATTTTCCTTTGAGCTTGTATTTTCGACCTTTAAATATACATCTGAACTTATGACCTTGTCATAAAAAGTTTCAAGTTTGTTCAATCGATTTTTGACGAACTCAATAAGTTTTTCATTTGCGTTGAAATTAACTGATTGTGCATTTATTTTCATAAGCTGGAGTTTTAAATGATTACACGATTAAAGCTCTATTTTTTGCTCCTTGGATGGGCAGATGTGTGTACTTTTTTGAGTTCGGCAATACTGTTATGTGTATAAATTTGCGTCGACGCCAAACTTGAATGACCTAACAGCTCCTTTACCGAGTTTAAATCCGCCCCCTCATTAAGCAAATGTGTAGCAAAGGTGTGCCTCAAAATATGCGGACTTTTTTTCACTTTAGAAGACACCTTACTAAAATACCCATTTATAACTCTATAAACAAGAGTTTCGTATATTTTGTGACCCGATTTTGACAAAAAAACATAGGTTTCATCAATTGTGCAATCCAATGATTTTCTCATCGTAAAATAATGCAAAAACAAGTCTCTTATAGATGGCAACAACGGTATAATCCTTTCTTTATTTCTCTTGCCTAGAACTTTAAGGGTGCCACCTTGAAGGCTTACATCCTTGATTTTTAAATTAATCAGTTCCGCTCTACGTATACCTGTGCCATAAAAGAGTTCAATAATTAGTTTGTCTCGTGTACCCTCGAACCCTTTTTCGAAATGCATCTGCGACAACACTCTTTTCATTTCCTCTACCGAAAAGGGAACTTCAATTTTTTTTGACACCTTGAGTGCCTTGTGCTTAGCCAATGGACTTATTTCAATTGCTCCTATTCGCTGCAAGAATTTATAATACGCTTTTAAAGAAGCTACCTTGCGATTTACTGAACGGTTTGAGATGTTTGAATCAACCAAACTAACTATCCAACTTCGTATCAGGCCGTAATCGACAGTATCAATAGCAACAAGATCGTATTCGCTTGCACAAAAAGAACTGAAAGTTTCAATATCTTTTTCATAGGCAATCACCGTATGCCTGGAATAGTTTTTCTCCAAAGACAAATACGATATAAATTCTTTAAGGGCCATAGCTCAAAATTACAAAAGTTATTCAGTGTAACGTATAAACCAAAAAAAATCCCATCTTTCGATAGGATTTTAAATATTATAAACTTAAGGCTAGAAGACTTTAAATCTCTTCTTTATCTCTTAAACCTTGAATATATTCTGCTTTTTGTATCTGCGCTCTTCGCGCTACAGAAGGTTTTGTGAACTGTTGACGCTTGCGCAACTGTCGCATTGTACCTGTTTTATCGAACTTTCGCTTGAAGCGTTTTAAAGCTCTATCGATGTTTTCTCCTTCTTTAATTGGTATTATCAGCATGGGCTACAACCTCCTCTCTTTAGTGATTAGGGGTACAAATATAAACGTATTAAACGAATATGCTAGCAATTATTTTAAAATATTTTTTGCGATGACAACTTTCTGAATTTCAGTGGTACCCTCGCCTATGGTACAGAGTTTTGCGTCTCTATAAAATTTTTCGACAGGAAAGTCTTTGGTATAGCCATAACCCCCATGGATCTGCACGGCCTCGTTTGCTACTTTCACACAGACCTCTGACGCATACATTTTCGCCATAGCACTTAATTTTGTCATTGGACGGCCTTCATTTTTTAAAAAGGCTGCTTTGTGCAATAGCAATTCAGATGCTTCGATCTCGGTAGCCATATCGGCAAGTTTAAAAGAAATGCCTTGAAATTGGCTAATGGGCTTACCAAACTGCACCCGCTCTTTCGAGTATTTAAGTGCCGCTTCATAAGCACCCTTTGCTATACCCAATGACAAGGCCCCAATCGAGATTCTGCCGCCATCCAAAACTTTCATCGATTGAATAAAACCATCACCAACAGCACCTAGCCTATTGAAATCTGGAATTTTGCAGTTATTAAATATTAATTCTGCCGTTTCGCTTGCTCGCATTCCTAGCTTATTCTCTTTTTTTCCACTGCTAAAACCAGGGGTTCCCTTCTCGACCACAAAGGCCGTCATTCCGCGACTATCGCCTTTTTCACCGGTTCTAACTATTACGACCAAAATATCGCCACTTATACCGTGGGTAATAAAGTTCTTGGCCCCATTAAGAATCCAAGTATCTCCATCTTTAATAGCGGTGGTGCTCATTCCGCCCGCATCGGAACCTGTATTGTGTTCGGTAAGGCCCCAGGCACCCAAGTATTCTGCCGTTGCCAATTTGGGAATCCATTTTTGTTTTTGCTCTTCATTGCCAAAAGAAAGAATATGATTGGTGCAGAGCGAATTATGGGCTGCAAGAGAAAGCCCTATTGATGGGTCTACTTTTGAAATTTCTTCTATGATTGCGATATATTCATGATACCCCAATCCTGAACCACCATAAACCTCGGGCACCAGTACACCCATAAAACCCATTTTACCCGCTTTCTTAAAAACTTCGATAGGAAATGTCTGAGACTCATCCCACTCCATAATATATGGTCTTATATATTGCTCCGCAAACACCTTGGCAGAGGCTGCGACCATCTGTTGTGTTTCAGAATAATCAAAACAAATATTCGACTTAGTATTGGTACTCATTTACAGCAAATTTAGAGCTGCAAATATAACGCAATTCTCTCTATTTTATCTGCTGGAAAATCCTGAATAGTTGTCAATTCGTCAAATGAAACAATAGTTCCGTTGATATTCCTGTAATCTACTATGCGTTCAGCGATATATTTTTGAATATATACTAATTTTGCTATCTCCGCCGCCGATGCCAGGTTGATGTTTATTTTATCAATTTCAGGTCTTTTCAGCACCTTGAATTTCTTTAATGCTCGTTCGGCTACTTCTCGATCCAGACCGTAGACATCATATAATTGTTCATCGACCAAGAAGCCCCCCAAGCGGTCTCTGAATTTTATGATACGCGCTGATAGTTTTTCACCGATACCCCTGACTTGTTTCAATTCATTGGCCGTGGTAGCATTTAAATCAGTCTTATCTACATTACTCGTTACCCTTCGGCTACGCTCAGGGTCATTGCCGATTAGGGGGCGCTTACTGCTTTCCTGGGTCCAATCAGGAAACTTGAAATAGGGCGATATCACGGCTAATAAAGAATCAGAGACCTGAGTTACTTTTTGAAACTCTTCTGCGGTATTTGCGAATTTATTCTGTTTTCGAAACAGGTGTAGTCGATCTATCTCTTCATGGGACATACCCAAGGTATAGCCTTTATAATCGGTAATAAAATTGGGATTGAAAGGATATATCGTGACCGAGTCTTTTTGCAAGGCTTTTTCCTTTAAAGCATCAACCTTTGCCTGAGTTTCGATATCAACCAAAATCATATCCTCTTCAGCGTCAAAAGGAAGAACTCGAAATACGAAATACAAGACTTGAAGTAGTACTATAATTAGGAGTAAAAAGAAAACCCCACTTCGTTCTTGTTTATTGAACTTGAAGTGGGGTTTAATATTTTTCAATTTTAGCTTTCTTTTACAACTTTTATCGCATCAAGGTATATACCCAACTGTTTTTTAACTACAGGAAACAAGAAGAATAACCCTACCATATTCGGAAATACCATTGCGAAAATCATAGCGTCAGAGAAATCCCAAATAGATTTCATACTTGCAGCTGCACCAATTACAACAAATATTAGGAATAACACCTTATAGGTTAAATCAGCAACTTTACCTCTACCGAATAAAAATTTCCAAGACTGCAATCCGTAGTACGACCAAGAAATCATTGTAGACACAGCAAACAAGACTACGGCTATGGTCAAGAATATATCAGAATAAGGAATGTATTCTGCAAAAGCTTTAGATGTAATTCCTGCTCCCTCGTACGAAACACCATCGATCAATACTGACCCTTCACCTCCATATTCGAACGCACCGCCAAAATTAAAAATAATGATTACCAATGCTGTCATTGTACAGATTACAACGGTATCGATAAAAGGCTCTAATAAGGCCACTAGACCTTCAGAGGCTGAATATTTTGTTTTTACTGCAGAGTGCGCAATAGATGCAGAACCTGCTCCTGCTTCATTCGAGAACGCTGCTCTTTTAAACCCGACTAACAAAACCCCTATTAAACTTCCGACACCAATTGCTGTTGGGTTAAACGCTTCTCTCATAATTAACGCTACTGCATCATCAATCAAAGAAAAGTTACTTAATATAATGTACAGACACGCAATTAAGTACATAACAGCCATAAAGGGAACAACTTTTTCAGTAACGGAGGCTATTCTTTTAATTCCTCCAATAATAATTATTCCTACCAGAATTGCTAAAACCAATCCAATCCACGCACCTGCACTTGCACTTTCAAGTCCCATTAGGTCTTTTAATACAATGGTTGCCTGATTAGATTGTGCTGCATTACCGCCTCCGAATGAACCTCCGATACAGAAAATCGCAAATATCACTGCCGTAATCTTACCAAAAGTAACAAATCCTCTTTCTTTTAATCCTTTACTTATATAGTACATTGGGCCACCATAAATAGTACCATCTTCACCAACATCTCTATATTGAACCCCTAAAGTACATTCCACAAATTTTGTTGACATCCCCAACAATCCGCAGATAATCATCCAAAAAGTTGCTCCAGGGCCACCCAAGGCAATTGCCAAGGCTACTCCTGCTATATTCCCGTTTCCTACCGTACCGGAAACCGCCGTTGCCAATGCCTGAAAGTGTGTTACTTCACCATCTTTACTTTCATCTTCAATAGTACCTTTTATATCGCCATCTATCGCTAACTCTGGGTCACCAACCGTATGATGATCAACACTGTCATACTTACCCCTCACTATATTAATCGCTGTTTTAAAATATCTGAAATTCGGAAAACCAAAGTAAATTGTAAAAAACAATGCACTCATCACCAATACTATCAAAACAAACGGAATCTCAAATACTTCAAAGAAAATAACCGCAGAAAAGAAATCTGATATTGGCTTAAAACCCTGATCAATCCTTTCATCTAAACCTATTTCTTGTGCAAAGGTCAAAAAGGGAAAAAAAACGGTTATACATGCAAGAAGACGTCTGTGCTTCATAAGTTGTGTTTTAGTATTTATGTTGGTGTAGTTCGACAATATCGAAAAAATAAGCAATACAATCAAATAATACTACCGAAATAACTAGATTCTACAAACAGAATATTCAAAAAGAATGCTCAATACTGCAGTTCAGGACGATGTTCAATGTTCATCACTATCAAATACATTTTGGTCTTAAAATATCGGATTAAAAACCAAAATTCAATGTTTCGCCTTTATAAAAACACTTTGTAGGCCTCAAATTCTTCGACTGTGCTTAGAATGATTGGAAGCCTTTATTACGAACTCAGCTTATAAAACTCCTTCATTTTGAAAAATCAACAAGCTCGACCCAAGGGTAGTAGGTATGCCTCCGAAAAAACATTTTTTATTTCGATAACTATCAGACCGAGGCAATCTCGAGTACTCGAGAGGGGAACCTGCCTAACGGCAAGGCAGCTTATTAAAGCTTCGATAAGAGATTAATCGATATTGAACATCTTGTTCAATTTATGTATCTGTTCGGGTCTTCCCAATACGATTACCTTACTCCTCGGTTTTAATTGCAAGTCGGCTTCAGGGTTGATGATATAGGTGCCGTCAGGTTCAATATACCCTATAATGGTGCAGCCCGTTTTTCTTCTTAGATCCAAGTCTCGTAATGAGTTGCAATTTATCTGACCTCTAAAATCTTCTATGGCCACTTCCTCTAAATTGGTAGTATGTTCGCCTTCGGTCGAAAGCTTATCCATAAAGGTGGTTAAATCTGGCATGACCACTAGAGAGGCCATATGGTCACCCCCTATCTTATCGGGCATGATTACCTTATTGGCACCGGCCAGTTTTAATTTTTTCTGTGAGTTTGCCAATGAAGCCCTACTTATGATAAAAAGATCTTTGTTCATTTGTCTTGCCGACAATACGACAAATAAATTGGCAGCATCATCGGGCAGGGCTGCAATAAGAAATTGGGCACGTTCTAGCCCGGCTTGCAACAACACATCATCATCATTGGCATCGCCTTCTACAAAAAGAATCTCCTCATCATGTTTCTCTATAATTTCCTTTTCTCTCTCAATGACCACAAACGGCCTCTTATAGGCTTTTAAACGCTCGGCCGCCTGCATGCCATTACGACCGAAGCCACATATAATAACATGGTTTTTATGGCTGTCAATTTTGTTCTTCACTTTTTTCTTCTTTAGGAGTTGTAAGGAGTTTCTACTTAGTACATATTCTGTAATGACCGAAATGGCAAAGGCAAATATAAAAACACTGGTTACAATTAAAATTACGGTAAAAACCTTGGCCTGAGCATCCATAGGCCCCACTTCAGAAAAACCCACAGTGGTCACCGTAATTATAGTCATATAAATTGCGTTCATCCAACTATAGTCGGCTATATATCGATACCCAAAAATGCCAAACAGCAATACGGCTAACATCAGAGCGATAGCCAAATACATTCTAGATCTGAAAAATTTTATCATGCTAAAGGTCAAAAACAGAGGTTCGCTTAGTGTATAAGAAATCTTTGATCTTAAGCCAAAATGCCATAAACAAATACAGGGCAAAACCAAAACCAAGGGTGACAAACGTAAGATAAATAAACGAAGTTCGTACTACTCTTGTTCGAATACCCAAGCGCTCGGCAATACGCTTGCAAACATCGAACCCTCTCTTTTGAAAATAGTACAGCATTTGGTAAAATAGCTTCATGTCCACAATTTAATTAATTTCTCTGCAACAAACTACTGCCCACAGTACATTGCAGACACTTATTTTTAGTACAATACTGAGTATACAACTGTATAAATGCCTGACTATCTTTTGCATTTAGAGCCCTTGCACCAATTTTTTCAAAGCTCGAAATTACGGTATTCTTTTCTTTATTAGTCATTGAGATCATTCGAATGAGCTCCTCACTTATATCTCTGCCCAAATGTTTGGCGTAACTAAATTTAATGGGTAGTATGGTATTGATAATAATCAGGTCCACAAAGTTTTTCGTTAATTTCTTGATACTTTTCTTCGACTCTTTTCCAAAGGTAAAATGATTGCTCCAGTAGGTGCTGGCCGATATTTCAAAAATCGCATAGATTTCCTTTGAAGTCGACGCCTCAATAATTTTACTAAATACATTTTGATGCACCCCGTACAAATTTGCGAATTGTGATAGGCGAATTGTCGGAAAATTAGAGGGTCTCAACTTAAAAAAATCAGGCCTTCGTACTCCCTTCGAAGATAGGTTGAACTTGTGCTTTAGATAATCATATTCTCTTTTCAGGCTTATAAGATACTGGTCGCTACTATCGTTTTCGAGCAGGCCTAACAGTCCGAAAAGCAGACTTTCGAGCTGCAGCACATGGTTTTGTGTTTTTCTTATGACCGAGAAATCAAGTGTTCGCGACAAGCTTAAAAATGATTCACTATTAATTTTTGAACCAAAATTTTTCAGAAGCAAGGTGAAAACCACTTTTTCCCAGTCATTTTGAGATTTTTCAAGTAGCTCATCGATTAAAACAGATTTTTGTTCCAAACGCTCAAAATAGAGCCGTTCAAGCCAATTTTGAAACACAAAGCCATCAATCTCTGCAATGTCTTTCTCGCAATTGATGAAATGCACTCCTTTTTTATCGAATAGCTTCTGAACCGCCTCCAATAGATTCTTAGAAATATAATTCTTGAGTTCTAAGGTAGGAATCTCGGTTTTGTCACTCCTGAAAACCGTTGCGTCATCTTCCCAAACAACGTGTAAAATCACATTGTTATAGTTACTATCTCTTTCGTGATTATGTGCATACCAGTCCGATGATTTAATATGAATTTCTACAGTACCGGCCCAGAGTTGGCCGTCGATATCTATTTTTGCATTAAAAAAATCGGGGCCGGCCAAATGGTTATGAGAGCCCACATCCAAAATAGTAACCACTTCGTTTTCAGAAGTGACCAAACCGGTCAACTGAAATTTTCTGTATTTCCAGATAAAATGAAGAAAGTCTTCACGCATGGGGTGTTTTTTGATTTAAAGTCTAGAAAATCACTAAGTACTTATATCGTCGAAAAAAAACAACTTAAAAAACCAAATAGGTCGAGTACCCCACTTCAACAGCAACTACTCCACAGTCTCTCCTTCCCAATTCATAAAACCACCCTCTAGATTGTAGGTGTTTTCAAAGCCTAAGCTGTTCATTATAGCACAGGCTTGCCCACTTCGGTTACCGCTCCTACAATAAACATAGTAGTTTTTGCTCTTATCTAATTTTTCAAGTTCAGTCAAAAAATCTTGGCCCAGGTAAATATCTATATGTATGGCATTGAGAATATACCCCTCTTCGACCTCTTCGGGGGTACGCACATCTAAAATAAACGCATTATCATCATTTTGCAATTGCTCTTCCCACTCCTCTTGTGATAAATCTGCCATATCGTTCAAAATATTAGGCTTCAAAAATAAGGCTTTTAAGACAAAGAAGAGCTTCTTCATTTTTAACAAAATTTTGACGAATGCATGGTTCAAATCGAAAAAATATAGCTATACATTTGTATATACAATTGTTATAATGGCATGAATGTTGAAGAAATCATAAAAACCAATCAAAAAAATCAGCTAGAAAGCAGGACGATTATTCATTTTATGTTGATTAACACTAAAATAAATGAAGTTATTTCAACCGTTCTCAGGCCATTTGACGTTTCGCTACAACAGTTTAATGTTTTGCGCATTTTGAAAGGGCAAAATGGCAAACCGGCGAATTTATCGACCTTAAATAAGCGCATGATCAGTAAAATGAGTAACACGACCCGCTTAGTAGATAAATTATTACTAAAGGGTTATGCAGATAGAATTACGTGCCCGTCGAACCGAAGAAAGGTTGAAATACGTATAACAGATAGTGGCAATAGCGCTCTTCTTAAAATGGATGCCGCAATGCAATCGGCTGAAAATGAAATTTTAAGAAACCACACAAAGCAAGAATTGGAACAAATGAACACCTTATTCAACAAATTTTAGAGTCAATAACCTCGGGGCAGGCCTGCCGGCATAGGCAGATTAAACCCTCAATGAGAGATTAAAAAGAACAAACACTAATCATCAATTTTAATTAAATTTCAAAACAATGAAAAAAGGAATATTAAGTTTAGCACTAGCCATAGTATTTGGAATTTCGGCAAACGCGACAGAACCCATTAATGGCGAAAAAAAAATAGTGAAGACCGAGCAAAGCAAGGTAACTTGGAAAGCATATAAAGTAGGTGGTGGTCATACGGGAACAATTGGTCTAAAGTCTGGATTTTTGGTTTTCGATAGCAAAAAACTTACAGGTGGCGAGTTTGTGGTCGATATGACCACATTGGTGACTACAGACGATTTAGGAGATATGAAGTCTAAACTAGAGGGACACCTTAAATCAGATGATTTTTTTGGAGTCGAAGCCCATCCTACTGCCAAATTGGCGTTTACAAAAGCAACATCTTTCAACAAAAACTCATATACTGTAATTGGTGACCTGACCATTAAAGGCATTACCAAGCCTATTACCTTTGTTGTTTCGATATTCGGAAACAAGGCAACGGCAACCCTTAAAGTAGACAGGGCTAAATACAATGTAAAATACAACTCAGGAAGTTTCTTTAAGAATCTTGGTGACAAAACCATCTACGACGAGTTTGACCTTGTAGTAGATTTGGAATTTTAGTAAGCTTGACCTCACATTTAAAACCCCGTAGTCAATAGATTTGGCTACGGGATTTTTATTTTTCCGAAAATTGATTTGTAGTTTTAAAAATCATTTCTATATTTGACCTAATGAAAAACTCAAAAATAAATACTTGGTGGTGGAATACCTTACGCAAAACAACGTGAGCTAAGCAGCATTGTAGTAAAACAATATAAAGGCTTGTCATCACGACAAGCCTTACTTATTTTATAGAATTTAATATGAAGTACCTGCTCGATACCCATTTTAAAAAAATATTGGCCGATACCATTACCCCGGTAAGCGTGTATCTTAAAATACGTGATCGATTTCCGAATAGTATTCTTCTCGAAAGCAGTGATTACCATGCCAATGATAACAGTTTTTCGTATATCTGTTGCAACCCTATTGCATCGATACGGGTAGAGAATGAAGTGATTACACAGCAATTTCCTGATGGCACTAGTTTAGAGATTAAAATCAACAAGCATACCGATGTAGTTGCTGTATTAGACGAGTTCAGCAAAAAATTCGAAGTCGGAAACAATGATTTTAAATTTATAAATAATGGTCTGTTCGGCTATATGGCCTATGATGCGGTACGCTATTACGAAGATATTAGCATTTCAAAAAAGAGTGATTCATATAAAATTCCGGATATTTATTATGCGGTATATCAAAATATAATTGCCATAAATCACTTTAATAATGAGGCTTATATTTTCGCTCATTGTTTCGAAAGTGAGGCTAATATCGCTGAAATTGAGCAAATACTCAGTATACGTGATTTTGCTTCCTATAATTTTTCGATGGAAGGCGGTGCAACTTCGAATCTTACCGACGAGGAATTCAAAGAACATGTGAATTTGGCAAAAAAACATTGCCAAAGAGGCGACGTCTTTCAACTAGTTTTATCGCGAAGATTTTCACAAGCCTTTAAAGGTGATGAGTTCAATGTATATAGGGCACTGCGTTCTGTAAATCCGTCACCTTATCTGTTTTACTTTGATTATGGCGATTTTAAAATCTTCGGAAGCTCTCCAGAGGCACAATTAATTGTCAAAAACGGAAAGGCAGAAATACATCCTATTGCCGGCACCTTTAAAAGAACGGGCAATGACGAACAAGATGCGATCCTTGCCAAAGAACTTACCGAAGATGAGAAGGAAAACAGCGAACATGTTATGCTGGTCGATTTAGCTCGAAATGACCTCAGTCGAAACGGTAACATGGTCGAAGTAACCAACTATAGAGAGGTACAATTCTTTTCGCACGTTATACATTTAGTATCCAAAGTAACGGGGCAAAAGAAAAAAAACATACCGACCATGAAAGTTGTAGCCGATACATTTCCTGCAGGCACACTTAGTGGAGCACCCAAACATATGGCCATGCAATTGATTGAGAAATATGAAAAAACCAGTCGCGGTTATTACGGTGGTGCCATAGGCTTTATGGATTTTAAGGGAAATTTCAACCATGCCATCATGATTCGCACCTTTCTTAGTAAGAACCACCAACTTCATTATCAGGCTGGGGCAGGACTAGTCGCGGCTTCAGACCCTGAAAATGAATTACAAGAAACCTACCACAAATTAGGGGCATTGACAAAAGCATTGGAAATTGCTGAAACCATATAATGATGACAAAGAAGATTTTAGTAATAGACAATTATGATAGCTTCACCTATAACCTCGTTCATTATTTAGAGGACTTGGGTTGTGAGGTCACTGTAAAACGCAACGATCAATTGACACTAGCAGAGGTTGAGGCCTTTGATAAGATAGTGCTTTCGCCTGGGCCGGGAATACCTGATGAGGCTGGCTTATTAAAGGAGATTATCGCAACATATGCCCCCACAAAAAGTATTTTTGGGGTGTGTTTGGGCCAGCAGGCCATTGGAGAGGTCTTCGGCGGGTCTCTAATTAATCTAGACGAGGTGTATCACGGTATTGCAACCAAGATAAAAGTGATAAAAGATGATGTTTTATTTAGGGGCCTACCAAGCGAAATTGAAGTAGGAAGATACCATTCGTGGGTTGTAGATCCAAATTTACCAGATGCTTTAGAAGCTACTTCAGTAGATGAAAATGGGCAAATTATGTCTTTAAGACATAAGACATATGATGTTTGTGCAGTACAATTTCACCCTGAATCGGTATTGACACCGCTCGGTAAAAAAATATTGGAGAATTGGCTGCCTTGCCCCGACCCCTCCAAAGAAGGAGAGTAGTAAACTAGCCTTTGTCGTCAGGCAGTCTCAGGAGGTAGTAAAAGGAAACAAGTTTTAACATTCCGATAACTATTCGGAACAATGCAGGCCTACCTGCATAGGCAGGTTAAACCCAGTGGTGGGAATAAAAACCCTTCCCTTTGAGGAAGTTATATGAGGATTATGAAAGAAACATTAAACAGATTAATCAATCATGATATTCTCTCAAAAGAGGATGCCAAACAGATTTTGGTCAATATTGCCAAAGGCGATTATAACACCAGTCAAATTGCGGCATTTTTGACGGTGTATATGATGCGAAGTATCACTATCGAAGAATTAGAAGGCTTTCGAGATGCCCTATTAGAATTGTGTTTAGCCATAGACCTATCTGCCTATAACGCGATTGACCTATGTGGCACGGGCGGCGACGGAAAAGACACCTTTAATATTTCTACCCTAGCATCATTCGTAACGGCCGGTAGCGGTGTAAAAGTTACCAAACACGGTAATTACGGAGTTTCCTCAAAATGCGGCAGTAGCAATGTGATGGAGTTTTTGGGTATCAAATTCAGTAATGATGTCAATTTTTTAGAGAAATGCATCGACCAAACAGGCATTTGTGTACTTCATGCACCACTCTTTCACCCTGCCATGAAAAATGTTGCGCCCATACGAAGAGAGCTGGCCATAAAGACCTTTTTTAATATGCTGGGGCCCATGGTCAACCCTGCCTTTCCGAAAAACCAAATGGTAGGCGTGTTCAATTTGGAACTTGCCAGAATGTATGGTTACCTCTACCAAAATACCGATAAAAATTTCACGGTACTGCATGCGTTTGATGGCTACGATGAGATATCACTAACCGGAGATACCAAAATAATATCCAATACTACCGAAGGTATTTTAAAACCAGAAGATTTTGGCGTAAAGGCAATAAAACAATCCGAAATTGTTGGCGGCGAGAGCATAGAAGAATCCGCTCAAATTTTTATGAATATATTGAAAGGAAATGGCACCGACGCTCAGAACAACGTTGTTTGCGCCAATGCAGGCATAGCCATTGCCACAGTTAACAATTTGTCACCAAAAGAAGGTTTTGAAAAAGCCAAGGAATCACTGTTAAGTGGAAAAGGATTGATCGCTTTACAAAAATTACAAGAACTAAGCCGTTGATGGTCACTCGTTGTCGGTTTTCAACTATCTAACGACGAACAACTAAAACCAACACTACTGTTGAATGAACATTTTAGAAAAAATAACACTGGACAAACGAAAGGAAGTCGATTTAAAAAAATTGATTATCCCCGTTACCCAATTGGAAGCATCCGTGCTTTTTGAACGCGAAACGATTTCTTTGGCCAATGCATTGCGCCATAGTGTTTCGGGTATTATCGCCGAGCACAAAAGACGCTCCCCATCCAAGTCGGTCATCAATCAAAGCCTAAGTGTTCAAGACGTTGCTACGGGCTATGAAAGTGCAGGAGTTTGCGGCATGTCAATTTTAACCGATGGAAAATATTTTGGCGGCTCTTTAGATGACCTACTGCTGGCACGGGCCTCGGTACAACTTCCGCTGCTACGCAAAGAATTCATTATTGACGAATATCAAATCATTGAAGCCAAGGCCCATGGCGCCGATGTGATTTTATTGATTGCCGCTATTTTGCCAAAGGAAGAAATCAAAACCTTTTCAGAATTGGCAAAAAGCCTTCATCTAGATGTACTGTTAGAAGTGCATAATGAAGAAGAGCTACACAAGTCTATTATGCCAAGCTTAGATATGCTGGGGGTAAACAATCGAAATTTAAAAACCTTTGAGGTCAGCTTAGATACCAGTAAAACACTCTCCGAATGTATTCCTAATGATTTTGTCAAGGTCTCGGAAAGCGGCATTAGTTCTGTTGAAGCGATTAAAGATTTAAAACAATATGGCTACCAAGGGTTTTTAATCGGTGAGAATTTTATGAAAACTGATAACCCGGGTGAGAGCGCAACTAATTTCATAAAACAATTTGCAACATGAAATTGAAAGTATGCGGAATGAAACATAATGTCGAGGAGGTTGCAGAATTACAACCCGATTATTTGGGTTTTATATTCTGGGAACCTTCCAAACGGTATTTTGAAGGCCATATTCCCAATATTGATTCGCGTATTAAAAAAATAGGAGTATTTGTCAATGCCAATAGTAATGACGTTATAGAAAAGATTCATCAATTCGACCTACAAGGCGTACAGCTACATGGTGCGGAAAGTCCTGAATATTGTGACACTTTAGGTCACAAACTAGCTTTGTTAAATCTCGAAAAGAACTCGAACCAAATTAAGCTCATTAAAGTGTTTTCAATTAAAGACAATTTTGATTTTAAAACCTTGGAACCTTATGAAAGAGTCTGTGACTATTATCTATTTGATACGAAAGGAAAACTTCCAGGAGGTAATGGGTATACTTTCAATTGGAAGCTTTTGAAAAACTACCCCTCTACAAAGCCCTACTTTTTAAGCGGCGGTATAGGTCTTGAAGAAGTAGAAACTATTAAAGCCTTTATACAGCGGCCAGAAGCAAAATACTGCCATGCCATTGATGTGAACAGTAGATTTGAAATAAAACCGGGCTTGAAGGATATTGAAAAACTAACGAAATTTATGACCCTTGTTCACTAAATACTGTTTACTGAATACTGTTTACTTATTACTGTTTACTGTTTACTGTTTACTTATTACTGTTTACTGTTTACTGTTTACTGTTTACTGTTTACTGTTTACTTATTACTGTTTACTGTTTACTGTTTACTGTTTACTGTTTACTGTTTACTGTTTACTGAATACTATTTACTCAATACTGTTTACTTATTACTGTTTACTGAATACTTATTACTTATTACTTAATACCGATTCCTAAGAACTATGAAATCATATCAAGCTAACGAGAAAGGATATTATGGCGAATTTGGTGGAGCGTTCATTCCAGAAATGCTATACCCAAATACCGAAGAGTTGCGACAAAACTACCTTCGAATCATGGCAGAACCCTCTTTTAAAAAGGAGTTTGACCAACTATTAAAAGATTACGTAGGTCGCCCTACTCCACTCTATTTTGCGAAACGCCTTTCTAAAAAATATACGACCAAGATATATTTAAAACGCGAAGATCTTTGCCATACAGGTGCGCATAAGGTAAACAATACAATTGGGCAGATTCTAATGGCAAAAAAACTGGGTAAAAATAGGATTATTGCTGAAACCGGAGCTGGGCAGCACGGTGTCGCCACAGCCACCGTTTGTGCCTTAATGGGTATTAAATGTATTGTTTATATGGGCGAGATTGATATTGCCCGTCAGGCCCCAAATGTAGCTCGTATGAAAATGTTAGGAGCTGAAGTACGCCCGGCACTATCAGGAAGTCGCACCTTAAAAGATGCTACCAATGAGGCAATTAGAGACTGGATCAATAATCCTGTCGATACCCATTATATAATCGGTTCAGTTGTAGGGCCTCACCCCTATCCTGATATGGTAGCACGGTTTCAATCGGTGATTTCGGAGGAAATAAAGTGGCAATTGCTAGAGAAAGAAGGCAGAGAAAATCCTGATTATGTGATTGCCTGTGTGGGCGGCGGCAGTAATGCTGCAGGAGCCTATTACCACTATTTAGACAATGCTGATGTAGGTATCATTGCGGTCGAAGCCGCAGGAAAAGGTATTGACTCCGGAGAGAGTGCCGCAACATCTGCATTGGGAAAAGTAGGTATCATACATGGCAGTAAAACACTATTGATGCAAACTCAAGACGGACAAATTACCGAGCCCTATTCTATTTCCGCAGGATTAGATTACCCTGGCGTTGGCCCCATGCATGCCCATTTGTACAGCTCGGGGCGAGGAGAATTTATTTCAATAACAGATGACCAGGCAATGGCAGCCGGACTTATGGTTTCTCAATTGGAAGGAATTATTCCTGCCATTGAAACCGCTCATGCCTTTGCCATATTTGAAGAGAAGGCCTTTAAAAAAAATGATATTGTTGTTGTTAATTTATCAGGGCGCGGTGATAAAGATCTAAATACGTATATCGATTATTTTCAACTATAGTACAATCAACAATAAATATGAGTATTGAATTTTTCAGCACTGGCTGACGACTCGATACTCAAATCTCAATACCAATCAAATGAACAGGATCAATCAAAAATTACAAGAGCCGGGTAAATTACTTTCCATCTACTTTACAGCAGGCTACCCTGCCTTGAATGACACGCTTAAGATTATTCAAGATCTTGAAAAAAGCGGAGTAGATATGATCGAGATAGGCCTGCCTTTCAGTGACCCATTGGCCGATGGCCCTACCATTCAGGAAAGCTCAACCTCAGCTTTAAAGAACGGTATGACCACTGGACTGCTTTTTAATCAATTAAAAGACATTCGAAAATCTGTGTCGATACCCTTGCTCATTATGGGGTATTTTAACCCCATTTTACAATATGGTGTTGAGGCATTCTCCAAAAGATGTCAAGAAATAGGCATTGACGGACTCATTATTCCTGATTTACCATTAGATGTGTATCAAGAAGAATACGAGCCTATATTTAAAAAGTATGGCCTTATCAACGTATTTCTTATTACGCCCCAGACCTGTGAAGCGCGTATTCGACAAATTGACAAGGCTTCCGATGGTTTTATTTATATGGTAAGTTCGGCAAGTGTTACCGGCTCAAAAGAAGGTTTTGGTACTGTTCAAACCATCTATTTCGAACGTATTGAATCACTTAAGCTCAACAACCCCCAGATTGTTGGTTTTGGCATCAACAATAAAGAAACTTTTCAGCAGGCTACAAAAATGACCAAAGGTGCCATCATTGGTTCGGCTTTTATAAAACATCTAAAGCAAAATGGTGTTGATTCTATTTCTAAATTTGTGAAAACAATACGATAAGCAAAGCCCTTCTCCCCGTCATGGGTTCACTGGCGTACTTAAAATATGGTCTTCAAATTACGATTAGGTCTTTTTGAATGACTTAAATACATTTAATATCCTAAAAGAGTATATTTAAAGCTTACAAGAATTTTTCATACAAATGAATGAGCATCATAACTTTACATCTCTTTTTGGTCTAGTAGCAATACTTTTAATGTTTGCGTCCTGCGGCCAGAAAAATACCGAGTCCAAGACCACCTTTGAATTACAAATCGAACAAGATACAACTGCAGGCACCCTATCGGTTTTTAGGAAGGGAACCAATAAGGCCATAGTAACCCAAAATGCCAAACCTGATTTTCGTCCCTTTATACATCCTATAATGGCACCAGACGGCAAAGGCTCCCTAACAGAATATAGCCCTGGCCACCACAAGCATCAAACAGGTTTGTACTGGGGCTTTACAAGGGTTAACGGAAAAGGCGTTGCCTCGGATACTATCCATAAATACTTTTATAAAAAGGACAATCTACCCGAAATTCAAAAAAAGATCGGTCGTGATTTTTTTCATCATCCAGAGGGTGATTATTGGAAACGGGTATCTTTTGAGGTTTTAAAAGGGGAAGGCACCGAGGTCTCTTGGCGAACAGTCTATAATATGTTGGATACCGACGGACAGCCCATTCTCGAGGAAACCCAAATATGGACCATGAAGGAAAAGAACGGGAAATTTTTGCTCGATCTAGAATGGCAAGGAAAAGCGATTATCGATATCACGATAGGGGAATTCGATTATGGAGGATTATTCCTGAGAATGCCTTGGAAAGAAAACATTAAGGCGGAAGTAGTAAATGCGGCCAGACAACGCAATGAAAAGGCAGAAGGGCAACGAGCCATGTGGGTAGACGTAGCAATGCAGCTAGAAGGGCGAGATGACTTGGCCCATATTACCATTTTTGATCATCCTGAAAATAACGGTTTTCCGCAAACATGGCGTGTAGACGACCAACTAGGTATTGGGCCCGTTCGAGCACGTATGGGCGATTGGCATATCAAGGCAGGCGAGACCGAAATCATAAGACATCAGATTGTGGCCTATACCGGTGAACTTGATGATTTGGCACTTACACAACTTTGGAATGAATACATCGGCAGTAGTTCACTATACTCCATCGCCTCACTATGGAATATCGCACAGGAGGAGGGTAGAAACGCTAAATTTTTAAGTCCCGAAGAGGCTGTAGAGAATATGAGCTTGATGAAGGGTTTCGAAGCCAGTGCATGGGCAGGAGAACCCTTGATAACCCAACCTATTGCCTTTTGCTGGGATGACCGCGGACGGCTGTGGGTGGCCGAAAATCGCGACTATGAATCAAGAGGCGATGGTTTCTCAAATTCAGGTGACAGCAGAATTGTTATTCTTGAAGATACGAATCATGACGGTGTTGCCGATAGCCGAAAAATATTTCTCGAAGGCATCCCCTTCCCCTCCGCAATCGCAGTAGGTTTCGACGGATTGTTTTTAGGAGCGCCACCCAATCTTCTTTTTGTTCCTGACAAAAACGGCGATGATCTGGCCGACACAGAAAATATTGAAGTATTGCTTACAGGCTGGGGTATTCGTGATAGGCACGAAACCATCAACAGTTTTCACTGGGGCCCAGATGGTTGGCTCTATGGATTGGAAGGCTTTGCAACACCTTCTAAAATCAGGAAACCAATTGGTAAAGGTAAAATATACGGACATAAAGAGTCTTTTCCCGAGGATTTATTGGAAGCAGAAGGTATCGCTATAAACGGAGGTGTTTGGCGTTACCATCCCACAAAAAGACAATTTGAAGTAGTAGCCCATGGTTTCAGTAACCCCTGGGGAATTGACTATGACAAAAAAGGGCAGCTTTTTATTACCGCATGTGTGATTCCGCACCTTTTTCATGTCATCCCAGGAGGTATATACCATCGTCAAGGCGGGCAACACTTTAACCCTTATGTATATAGCGATATTAAGACAATCGTTGACCACAGACACCGATCGGCACATGGTGGCGCTCGAATATACCAATCGGATGCCCTTCCTGAAATTCATCAAGACCGCCTGTTTATGGCGAATATACATGAACATGCCGTACTTTCCGATGTTCTAGAATCTCAGGGTTCGGGCTTTATTGCACATCACGGAGACGACTTTTTACAGGCCAACAATGCCCAATGGATAGGTTTTAGTATGGAAGTCGGCCCATCAGGTGATCTATATGTTCTCGATTGGCATGACGCGGATATTTGTGGAAAAGAAGTATTGAATAAAGAGACGGGAAGAATATTCCGCATTAGTCCCACAAATTCTTTAGCAAAAAACTGGAAGGGAAGATATACGAATTTGCAGAATATGACCGATATGCAATTGGTCGAATTACAAACCAGCAAAAGTGATTGGCACTCACGGCGAGCAAGGGTACTATTGCAACACCGGGCAACAAAAAAATCGCTATCCAGTACCTCGTTATCCTATCTAAAAAAACTATTTACAGAGGGCAATAACCCCGATTATCGACTACGAGCCATGTGGACCCTGCACATTACCAATAATTTCACGCAAGACAACCTACAAGAGTCATTGACCGATAGCGATGAATACATAAGGGCTTGGGCCATACAAATGCTTTGCGAAGATCAAAACCCATCTAAAAAAACCATGGAAACAATGGTCAGCATGAGTTTCAGTGACACATCGCCAGTGGTTAGACTCTATTTGGCAGCAGCCATTCAACGTATTGACCAGGAAGCCCGTTGGCAAATAACGAAAGGATTAATTTCTCAAGATAAGGATACCGAGGACCACAATATCCCCAAAATGATATGGTTCGGAATCGAAAGTTTGGTAAAACAAGACCCGAACAGGGCGATTACAATGGTCTCCTCTGCTAAACTGCCCTTAATTTCAGAATTTACCGCCAGGCGTCTTGTTGATGCCGATGCATTGCAAGTGCTTGTAGAGGAATTAGGCAAACATCCTGACCAGCTAAAATTCATGCTGACCGGTATGCTTTCTGGTCTCGAAGGCAGATTCGATATCAGGGCTCCAAAGAATTGGAAAACCGTGTATCCTCGGTTAAAATCAAATCAAGAGGTAGCAGGCCTCGCTCTGAAAGTTGCACAGCTCTTTGGAGATACCGAAGCTGCGAAACAATTTCTGCTTACCCTAAAAAACACAACTGCGACTGTAGAGGTGAAAAAAGAAGCGCTTAAAAGTTTAGCATCGCGCCAAAGGGAGGAGCTAGTACCGATACTCTCGACCCTACTTAATCAACCCGAACTGAGCCTAGTTGCGATCAGGGCAATGGCGGCCTATGAACACGAGCCTTTTGCTAGTTTACTGGTCGCTAGGTTTTATACGTTTAATACGCAAGAACAAGGAGAAGCATTGCAAACATTGGCATCTCGTACTACCTATGGTCGTTTGCTGACTCAAGCTATCAAGAATGAAACTATTAAAAAAAACGATGTACCCGCTTATGTCGCGCGCCAATTGCGTCGTGTGGTGGGCAATGGTTTCGTAGAAGTCTGGGGACCCATTGATCAACTCTCAGGTAATAAGGCGACTGCATACAAAAGATACCGGCATTTGCTCACTGAGCAAGCATTGGCGACTGCCGACCCCGGTAAGGGGCGGCATTTATTTCAACGCAGCTGCAGTGCTTGTCACAGCCTGTATAATGAGGGTGGCACCATAGGGCCTGATATTACCGGATCTAACCGCTCCAATACCGATTACCTGCTCAACAACTTGATCGAACCCAGTAGTGAAATTCAAGACGACTATAAAATGGTAGTCATAACCAGTAGGGATGGCCGTACCTATAGCGGGAATATAATTGCCGAAAATGATCGACAACTTACCATGCGTGTAATTGGACAAGACCAATTGGTACTCAACAAATCCGATATTCAATCTCGAGAGACCTCAACGGTTTCGATGATGCCCGAGGGATTGATGCAAACGCTCTCCGATAAAGAAATCTTAGACCTGTTTGCCTATTTAAGAACAAATGAGCAGGTTGAACTGGTCGAATCGAACTAAAAACAGTGCTGTACTCTTTCGGTCTATTTTAAATAATACTATATGAATATAATCAACAATTGGAAAATAGTGATTCTCTTTTGTCTTACCCTCGGTCTAGCCCCATTTTTTCCTGAACCACATCTTTGGGGAAAACTCAAATGGGTGGTAGGCGGAGCCATTGGTATGCAATTCAAAGATTGGTTCGACCTGATTTTTCACGGCCTGCCTTTTTTACTATTGGCACGCCTATTACTCCTAAAGTTGATTCAGATAAAAAAGCAATAATGCTATAGCTTTTAAAGCTAGTCAAAGGAAAAATCAGTAGCGAGTAATTCCTTTGCTTTTTTAATTGTTGTGCCATACTCGCGATACCCTGTTTTTGACATGCCCTCAGATTCTGACATCATTTCATTCAACAGTTCCTTTGCCTTGTCTGGCTTTTCATTTCTAATATAGAATTTCGCCAACTCTAACCGCTCTTGATATTTACTATACGGGGCATCAAATTCGGTCAAATACTCCTCCGCCTTGGTGATATCCCCCGTTTTCTCCAATGCCAAAGCATATAAATACCCAGCTCTCGATTTCTTGAATTTAGGATTATCAACTATTTTAAGGGCATATTCCATAGATTTATCAAATTGCGAGAAAAAATAATAGGCTTCTTCTAGCCTCGAAATCACATAAAAATCATTTTGAAAAGTACCTTTCAATGAAACTTCGTAGTTTTCTATGGCGTCCTCATACATACCCGCCTCCAAATACGCATCGGCCAATGCAGATCGATTTTCAAAAGTATCGATAAACTTAAGTTTCTGCTCTAAATCCTTGATTTTTTTCGTTGGATTGATTGCAGCGGTAATATTAGCTTGTACACTATCAATATCATTCTTTTTATAAACATTCAAAAACAAATACAACAATGATCCAATGGCAGGCACAAACAATATTGCGAATATCCAATAGTATGAGTTTCTGTTCGTATAGCAATGATAAATACAGAACACTTGTAAAGCGACGATTAAATAGAAGTACATGTCTTTATAATAATAACGTATTCAAATAGTAAGGTTTTATCCATTTTAAAATCAATAAGCGTACGGCATAGTCTCAAGCAAATTTAGGATTACAAATACAAAATTATAATCCAATATTATTAAGCCGAGTTTCTACTAGCATTGATATTACCGTATAAGGACCGAGTAACAATCTTCTCGTACAAGGTTTTAAAATTTGATTCTTGACCAATTTTTTGAAGGGCATATTGTTGAATCACCAATAAAGGCAAGACAATATGCTCTCTAATTTTAATTGACTCTCGAGAAACAGCTTCATTCTCCATTAAGATTTTAAAACCAGAAATAAGTAACAACATTTCTTTAGAAAGCATATACTCGTTGTGTAGTATTTGCCAAAATTCGCCATATTCCTTATCTTCTTTCATATAGCTGGTCAGTCCAAAATAACACTTTGAAAGTGACATCATACTATTGAGCATCAAAGTTTCAAATAACGGCACCTCTTTATACAGTTTTTTCAATTCCTCAAGCCTTCCCTGATCCTTCAAAGTTTTCAAAGCCGTACCGATTCCAAAATACCCTGGAACGTTTTGTTTCAGTTGACTCCAAGACCCCACGAATGAAATGGCTCTTAAATCAGAAAGCTCCAATTTTTTCTTATTTCCCCTTTTTCCCGGGCGACTACCAATATTCGCTTTGGTATAGTACTTCAGCGTACTCATATTCTCGAGATACGGCATAAACTTCTCATGCTGCTTTAAGGAGTCATACTTGGCAAAACTAAGGTCTGAGAGTTCTTCAAGTAATTCTCTAAAATCTTTTGAAATGACATTTTCCTTGCCGAACAGATTATTCGACAAACCCGCTGTGAGCAGCTGCTCACTATTGTGCATAAACTGTTCTTTTGTGCCGTAGGTACTGGTAATGGTCTGGCCTTGAATCGTCAACTGTATTTCATGATTGGCAATATCCTTGGTTTGCGCTGCATAAAAACGATTGGTTTTTCCACCACCCCTTGCTGGTGGTCCTCCTCGCCCATCAAAGAAAATAGCCATTACCCCATTATTACTACAAACTTTAGATAGTATTTCCTTTGTCTTGAAAATTGACCAATTTGCCTTTACATAGCCTCCGTCTTTGGTGCCATCTGAAAAACCAAGCATAATCGTGTGCTTGTTGTTCCGAAATTCTAAATGTTTTCGATATTCAGGTAAGTCGAACAAGGTCTGCATTATTTGCTCCGAACTTTCCATTCCTTTCATGGTTTCAAAAAGCGGAATGATATCGAATGTTATTGAATCTGATTTCCATCCACACCAACGGAACAGGCCATACACGAATAGTACTGAAAATATATCTTCCGAATTACTGATGATATACCGATTACAGCCTTCTTCTCCATTTTTATCTTGAATACTTTTCAATTGTGAAATGTTCTGGATGGTATCTTTTACGATATCAGCCTCAAAATCTTCAGGCTTTAGTTGTATTTCTTTATGCAACAGAATATCTACCAGCTCATCTTCCGAAAGCTCATCGAGATTTTCCTTGATAAGCCCGGTTTTCAGAAGTACTTCTTGAACCACTTGTATGTGAACACTATGATCCTGACGAATATCAAGTGTAGCAAAATGAATTTTGAAAATTTTCACCTTATCGATAAAATAATCCAAATCACTTAGATACAAGCTGTTGTACTTCTCTATTAACACCTTTCTTATGGTTAAAAGCGGGTCGATAATATCAGTATAGTCAATGTTTTTACTCGTATCGAACATGGCGATATACAAGTTACTTCTAAGCTGTTTCAGATGTTCTTGTAAATCTTTGAAAGTCAACTTTTTTTGTAGCCTTTTCAAATCATTGTAGTAACATTTCATCAAATTCAATCGCAATTCATCGGAGACATTTTTAGTAATCTCAGCCGTCACAAACGGATTGCCATCACGATCACCACCAGGCCAAAAACCTAGTTTTATGATATTGTGGTTCTCAAAATGATTATTCCTAATATTTTCTTTGATATAGGCATACAAGTCGCCTACGGCATCATAATATACATTTCTAAGGAAATAAATAATATTTTTTGCCTCATCCAAAGGCGTAGGTTTTTTTGCATTTATCAAAGAAGTAAGCCCCAGTTGTTGTAAGGTAACATCGATATCATCTATTTTATCTTCAAGTATCAATGCTCTCAGCTCGCCAATTATATCGAGAATAGCTGGGGTATAAAACTGTGTCGGGTGTGCCGTTAAAACGATACGAGCACTAAAATTAGAAAGTTTCTCAGCTACTTTATCCCAACTCTTGTTCTTCTCTACCAAATGAAAATAATCTTTAATCGTCAAAGAATTACTATGCTCGTGCATTTTCGGAAATGCCGTGTCCTCAACACTATCATAGAGCACTACCTGCCTTTCAACATATTGAATGATTCTAAACATGAAATCTATCCTATCCTTTTCTCCTTCGATATTAGCATAGTTTTGAAAAAACGAATCCAGGATATCTTGAGGGTCTTTTCCCGATTCAAGCCCTTTTTCACATTGATCAAGTAGCAAGGGAATTAGCATGCCTACATTTTCAATATTCTGATACGGCAAATTAAGAAACAAGCTATTATAAATATTAAACTTATTGCTGACCAACTTTTTAAATTCTTTTAATCTTTCTGAAAGGTGCATAAATGGTTATAAAATTTTGATATCAACTACCTCGATGCAGGCATACAAGGTATAAATTAGTAGTAAAACCATATTAAATTCGATGTAATCATAGGAGTATTAAATCCTCTGCTCGAAATAAATCTTCGATGACCGAATTCAACTTACAAATATCGGCATAAATTCATCACTACCCTTGGAAACATTTCCCAAATAACAAAATAAGTTACTGATATAAGAAAAAACAACAGAGTGGATCTTATTTTCGGCATCTTTCTCTAGCCTTATTGCTAAAAAAATGGCCTGTATTGCAACCGCCTAAAATCAATTGTATTGAAGCTCAGGTTGTTCTTCTTTAGCTCTTTGTAGGCCGATAGACTACCTACTGACCTATTGGCTGAACCAGAAGGTGCCGTTAAGGAAACCGTCTTAATAATTCGATTTCGAATTTTTGAATTCCTAGTAAAAGGTAATTCGAATTGGTGAATTCTTGGAATCTTGTCAGAAACCGTTTCAAGGGTCAAATTATTTTGTTTTAAATGTTTCCTAAAAAAATATTCTGGCCCATTCTTACTATTTCCCCCAGTAAACAACAGGGTATGAACATTAGGATATTGCCGTAGGTATGATAGTAAATCTCTAAGTTCTATGTTCTGCATCCCCAAATCGGAGGCGTCGATTTTTAATCTTTCAGCACTTGCTACAATATCACAGATTCCTATTTTTTGTTTTCTTAAAAAGTCTGCTCGTTGTTCGATAGCCTCTCTTGTGGTTTCAAACTTCAAGTCTAGGTCAAAGAGCTTGTTCAAAATTGGCCATAGCAGCCCATCTCTACTACCATAACTAAAATTAACATCACCTTCTTTCAAATGCCCAAGGGAAAATCGTGGAGGAGGAAGAGTGCCGACAAGCCACTTTGTTGCTTCCTCGAAAAGAAAAGGCGGATAAGGATGTGTATGTAAAAATAATTTTGAGGTCATAAGAATCTATAGATTATTACAGAAAGATAAGGAAGGTTTCTTGACATTCTTCTCAGAAATAGTTAGTTGTTAAAAACAATCTCAAAAAACAATGAGCTATAAAAAAAGGGTCCCTAAAATCAAGAAGGGAGAAAATCGCCAACAATTCCTTCGGAGTTAGAAGGCTTAAAAAAGTCAATAAAAAAGTCGGTAGTAGCGAAAACAACGGTCAAGAAAAAATATAAGCCAAGTCTTCAATCGATAACCGTATTTAGCACAAAACTACCCAAGGTGCATGCATCTTAAATTTGAAAGAGAATAAAAAATGCATCTAAAAATGTTATCGCACGAAGACGGGCTGGTTTTCTTTAAGGGTATGTTCTTTACTAAACTCGTAGCCCTCTAAATTGAACCCCCGAATATCATCCAAAGTCCTTGCATTTGAATCAATAATGTATCGCACCATTGATCCTCTCGCTTTTTTTGCAAAAAAACTGATTATCTTTAAATTGTCATTCTTCCAATCTTTAAAGACAGGCGTAATCACAGCTACCTTTATTTGTTTTTCATCCACCACCCCAAAATATTCATTACTGGCCAAGTTCACGAAAAGCTCATTGCTTTCTAATTCTGAGTTTAAATATGAGGTCACTTCTTTCTTCCAGAATTCATATAAATTCTTTTTACGGCCTATCTTTAATTGCGTTCCCATTTCTAATCGATAGGGCTGAACAAGGTCCAAAGGTTTTAAAATACCATAAAAACCTGATAGTATTCGAAGTGTTTTTTGAAGCTCGTCTAATTTATTTTCAGAAATAGTATAGGCATTCAGCCCTTGGTATACATCACCATTAAAGGCATAAACTGCGGGGCGTGCATTCTTAGGAGTGAACGGTATTGAGAATTCTTGATTACGCTTCCAATTGAGTTCGGCTAATTTATCTGAAATCCCCATCAACTTTGATAGTGCCTTGGGGTTCTTCTTCACTAAAACTTTATTCAACTTTTCAGTAAGCTTCAAAAATTCTGGTTGGCTATACTTTAAAGTGGGCAATGCACTTTCAAAGTCAAGAGATTTTGCCGGTGAGATAACAATTTTCATTTCAAATCAATTTTACATATAAAAATAACACCAATTTTTGGGATAGCCTCTACCCTCATTAATGTAATTTTCGATACTAGTATAAATGAAAGTTATTTTTATTCCTACGAGTAGACTCAACCTTTCAGGGCTTTGGAATAAATTTTAAGGATTGTTTCTTTCCTACACCCAGCAGGCCTGCCTTGCCGTCAGTTAGCTTTACTCAAAGACAATCTATTTGTGCCTCCCATACTGTTGCCACTTTGCAATACACTCGGCCATATCTTGAGGTATTTCAGAATCAAAGCGCATAGGCTTTTTTGATATTGGATGTATAAACCCCAATGTTTTAGCATGTAAGGCTTGACGCGGCAGTACCTTAAAAGCATTGTCGACAAACTGTTTGTATTTGGTAAAGGTCGTGCCTTTTAAAATTCTCTCGCCACCATAGCGTTCATCATTAAAAAGGGTATGGCCAATATATTTCATATGAACCCGAATCTGATGTGTGCGACCCGTTTCTAATTTACAGGAGACCAAAGTCACATAACCTAGGCGTTCGAGGACCTTAAAATGCGTTACCGCCTCTTTTCCCTCATCTCCTTTAGGAAAAACTTGCATCTGCAAGCGGTTCTTTGGGTTGCGGCCAATATTACCTTCCACCCTTCCACTATCATCCTCCATATTTCCCCAGACCAATGCGACATACTCGCGTTCTGAGGTTTTGTCGTAAAATTGCTTGGCCAAATGAGTCATGGCAGCTTCAGTCTTGGCAACTACCAAAAGTCCTGAAGTATCCTTGTCTATTCGATGTACAAGACCGGGGCGCTCATTACTGTTGGCAGGCAGATCCTTTGTATGAAACAAAAGGGCATTGATCAAGGTTCCAGAGTAGTTACCATGACCGGGATGCACCACCATGCCCGCAGCTTTGTTTACGACCAATAGTACCTCGTCTTCATAAACAATATCTAGGGGAATGTCCTCAGGGGTCAATAAAAATTCATGGGGCGGATGTTCGAAAAGCACTTTTACCTCATCACCGGCTTTTACCTTGTAGTTCTGCTTAACAATAGTATCATCTACCCAAATATGCCCCTTTTTGGCCGCTTGCTGAATTTTATTTCGAGTGGCATTTTCAATAAAGTTCATTAAAAATTTATCGACCCGCAAAGGCTCCTGCCCTTTTGAGGCCGTAAACCTGTGATGCTCAAAAAGATCGCCATCATTCGGTTCTTTACTATCCTGTGATTCCATATGCTATTTTGAATCGGCTTTTATTCGTGCGTGACCGGGTATAGTACCATTACCACAGATCAGTTCTATTTTTGAAGTTTTGGGTATTTTGTCTCCAGGAACAATATTCTTTCCCTTATATTTTATATAGTACACCATATTTTCACCCAGCTCATCAATATAGGTCACTCGCTGTACATCTAGGCCAACCGCCCTCAGCATCGACGTAGCATTACGCTGCGTCACCTGAATAATATTAGGAACGGTAACTTTTTTGTAACCCGATGGATTTACCCAAAAATAAATCTTTCGATTCTCCTTTACTTTATTACCCGCAGGTGGATCTTGGTCAATAATCGCAAACCTTGGGTATTCGGGATTATAATTTGCAGAATCCAATACCTCATATCGCAAACCGGCATCCTCAACGGCCTTTCTCATATCCATAACCGACATTTTTGAAAAATCAGGCACTTCTACGAACTCGCCATGATTAGTCGTATTATCTAACCAACGGAGCATTAAAAACACTAGAATCACCAATGCCAAACCGGCAAGGGCAAATTGTATTAAAAGTGTTTTGCTCTTTAAAAAATTCAGAAAATTCCTCATTAACTATAGTTGAACTGACAAATATAGCAAACCCATCGCTTTTTTCTTTACTTTAATTATATGATATTTGTTCTATACCAAGCAATAACGCAGTACAATGAAAAAAAAAATCGCCATTATTATGGGGGGGTATTCCACTGAATACAAGATATCGCTTAAAAGCGGAAATGTGGTATACAGGTATTTGGATAAAGAAAAGTTTGAAGTATACCGCATTCACATTTTTAATAAAAAATGGGTATACGTCAATGATGAAGAAATAGAATTCACTGTAAATCGCCATGACTTTTCAGTAGAGATAGGAGATACGACCCTCTTTTTTGATTGCGTTTTCAACGCTATCCATGGCTCACCGGGCGAGGACGGACTGCTGCAGGCCTATTTTGAATTATTGGGCATACCCCAGACCTCATGCGATTATTACCAATCGGCCTTGACATTTAACAAAAGGGATCTGCTCAGTGTATTGAAACCTTATGGTATAAAATCGGCCAAATCATATTATTTGAATTTAGGTGATTCTGTCGATGAGGATGGTATTATACAAACTGTAGGACTTCCTTGTTTCGTAAAGGCTAATAGGGCGGGAAGCAGTTTTGGAATATCGAAAGTATATAAAAAAGAAAATCTTAAAGCAGCTATAAACAATGCGTTAAAGGAAGACAATGAGATATTAATCGAAGCTTTTTTAGATGGTATCGAAGTATCGGTTGGTGTAATTACCTTGAATTCTCAAACTAGAGTTTTGCCCATTACCGAAATTGTCACCGAAAATGATTTTTTCGACTATCAAGCAAAGTACGAAGGAAAATCCAAAGAAATCACTCCTGCCAGACTATCAAGATTGCAGACCAAAAGAGTTTCGGAAATAGCAAAAAAAGCCTATGAGGTGCTTAAAATGAAGGGGTTTTCAAGAAGCGAATTCATATTCATTGACGATGAACCGTATATGCTCGAGATGAACACTACCCCAGGCCTAACAGAGGAGAGTATATTGCCACAACAAGCGCATATTGCCGGCATAAGCCTTTCTGAACTGTTCGAAAGCTCCATATACGAGGCTTTGCGCGAAAACAACTAACTTTGACCTATGAGACGAGCAATTTTCCCTGGATCTTTCGACCCCTTGACCTTGGGTCATTTTGATATTATACAAAGAGGAATTACTCTTTTTGACGAACTCGTCATAGCGATTGGGGTTAATACTGAAAAAAAATACATGTTCTCTGTAGAGGAGCGTATGAAATTTATTACACAGTCCTTCGAAAATGAGCCGAGAATAAAGGTCTTGACCTACAAAGGACTTACCGTTAATTTCTGCAAAAAAATAAATGCCGATTTCATACTGAGAGGCCTGCGTAATTCTGGCGATTTTGAATTCGAAAAAGCCATTGCCCACACCAATAAGAAGCTTTCTGAAATCGAAACTGTTTTTCTACTTACTTCTTCCGGAAAATCATTCATAAGCTCTTCTATTGTTCGTGATGTCATACGAAACGGTGGCGACTATACGAGCTTGGTACCTGATACCGTACGTGTCAAATAGAAAGCTCCCCCTGCATCTCTTCATCCTAAAAAAAAATAACTTTCATTGTATTGGTAATCGACTTTGTTCAATAATTATTTTACTTTAGTAAGAAATAGCTTACTTTTAATAAATAATTTCCTGTTATACTTGAATATTAGTAGTACACAACGTGTTTTGTTCACTTCACAACAAACCTTTAGATAAATTGAAAAATCGATTTACATTAGTAGGAAATTACGACTTAATGTTGAAGGGCTCTAAAATATCTACTAATAATTATCTTATAAAACAGCTGCCTAAGGCGACCGTTTTCATCAATAAAAAATTCGAAGTTGTTCATGCTTCCGACAAGTGGATTAATGAATTTCGTTTTGATGAGATAAACATTTTCGGTAAAACGATATTTGCACTTTTCGATAATGTCACCGATGATTTAAAGAATATCTTAAAGGATTGCCTCTCAGGCAAATCTGGCGAAATACGAATAAAAAGATATATCGATAGCCAAGAGAACGAACAATGGTATGAATGGTCCAATATACCTTGGTACGATGCTAATGAGAACATTATCGGCATAATAGTTCAAACAGAGGATATCACAAAACGAATTGCTGATGAGTTAAAGCTTGAAAAGCTTAAAATTCTTCTAAAAGAAAAATCAAAAATCGCCAAAATCGGTAGCTGGGAATACGATGCATTGACCAACAAAATTACATGGTGCGAAATGACGAGGAAAATCCATGAAGTTGATGACGATTTTGTGCCGACATTAGAAAACGGAATCAGTTTTTACAAAGAGGGTCATAGTCAAAATACGATATCAATGGCCATATATGAAGCGGCCGAAAAAGGTAGTGCATGGTATGAAAAACTACAAATTGACACCACTACAAACAAGGGGAAATGGGTGATTACAACAGGTAAGCCTATATTCAAGAATAATGAATTTATCGGATTGGTAGGTACTTTTCAAGATATTGATAGCCAAGTGCAAACGCGTATTAAGGCCAAGGAAAGTGAAACCCTGCTCAAATCTTTGATCGATAACTTACCTGTAAATGTTTTTATAAAGAATAGAGAGCTAAAAAAAATATTGGTCAACAAATCGGAATGTGATTTTTTGGGTGTTGATGGTCCTTCAGATGTATTAGGTAAAACAGATTTTGACTTTTACGATAATGAAACGGCCGAGATGCACAGAAAAGTTGATCTAAGCGTATTGAATTACCAAAAAGCCATTCTAGGTGAAGAAACAACCAGTGTCAAAAAAGATGGTACTATTACTACTTTTCTGACTTCTAAGATCCCTTTGTTCAATGCAAAGAGCGAAGTTGAAGGGATCATTGGTATAAGCCTAGACATCAGCGATATAAGAAAAACTCAACTAGATTTAGAAGAGAAAGAGCGCTATTTTAGAAGTATTTTCAATTCTTCCTACCAATTTACCGGAATTCTAGATATTGATGGTACACTTTTAGAAATTAATGATACCGCTTTAGACTTTGCAGGCTTAAAAGCGAAAGATTTGATTCATAAAAAATTCTGGGATGCATATTGGTGGCCAGTGCCTGATTACATAAAAGACGGCTTAAAACAAATAATAGAAGCGGCAGCGCAAGGAGAGTTCATGCGAAGTGAAATTGTTGTTCTCGACAAGAACAAAAAACAGGTTCATGTAGATTTTAGCATAAAACCCATTTACGACAGCAACAACAAGATTGTTTCCTTAATGACCGAAGGTCGAATGATTACCGAAATGGTCGCAGCAAGGGTAAAACTGAAAGAAAGCGAGCGAAAGTTCAGGGCCCTCTTTGAACTATCACCTATCGGTTACGTTCTATACGATTTGGAAACAGGAGAGGTATTAGACTTCAACCCCTCTTTTGTAGATACCACAGGGTATAGCAAAGAAGATATAGACAAAATGAAGTACTCCGATTTTGAACTAATTCAGGACAAGAAACATCAGAATCGAATTATCAAAGAACTCGAAGCCAAAGCCTCTTTTGGACCAATAGAAGAAGTCTTTATCAAGAAAAATGGCTCTTCCTTTCCTGTAATGATCAGTAAATCTTTGGTCGTAAGCAAAAAAGGCCAAAAACTGGTATGGGCCATTGTTCATGATATATCGGAAGCGGAAGAGAAAAAGAAACAAATAAAGGAAGAACGAAAATTATTAAGAACGGTTATTGACAATCTGCCTTTGAATGTTTATATAAAGGATACCGAATCTAGAAAGCTGTTGGTCAATAAATCGGAGTGTGAATATTTAGGAGTGCAGAGCCCAGAAGAACTTTTGGGAAAAACTGATTTTGAGTTATATGACAAGGATGTTGCTAAAATTTACAGAGACGAAGACTTGAAGGTCATGAACTCTTTAAAACCCTTTCTCTCTAGAGAGACCGTCATTATCAAAAAAGACGGTACTGTGACCACATTCCTGACCTCCAAGATCCCATTGAAAGATGATTTCGGCAAGGCATATGGCCTAGTGGGTATTAGCCTTGATATTTCTTACCTCAAGCAAAAAGAGGAAGAGTTAAGAGACTTAATCAATGTCACCTCATTACAAAATAAAAAACTCATCAATTTCGCCCATATTGTTTCTCACAATTTAAGGTCGCATACGGCAAATTTTTCAATGCTATTAGATTTTCTAGTTCATGAAAAAGTCGAGGATGAGAAGCAGAACATTATGAAAATGTTGGTCGAAGCCTCTGATAATCTATTAGAGACATTAGACAATTTAAATGAAGTCGTAGCTATTAGTACGAATGTAAATCAAGAAAAGGAATCAATTAACCTGAATAAAAAAATAGCTGCCGTCGAAAAAAACCTCAGGCCCTTCTTGCTCAACAACAACGCTAAAATAATAAACGCTATTTCAGACGAGGTATCCATAAAGGTAATACCAGCCTATATAGAAAGTATTTTAATGAATTTCATCACCAATGCGGTCAAATATAGTCTACCTGAAAGAAGTCCGATTATACGGCTGAGTACCAAAAGCCAAAATGGCTATACCATTCTTAGTATCAAGGATAACGGCACCGGAATCGATCTAAAGAAATACGGCGACAAATTGTTCGGAATGTACAAAACCTTTCATAACAATCAAGATGCAAGAGGTATTGGTCTATATATTACAAAAAATCAAATAGAAGCTATGAACGGCAAGGTAATGGTCAGTAGTGAATTAGGTAAGGGCACCACCTTTAATATATATTTTAATGAGAAAAATTAATACTATTTACATTATTGATGACGACCCCATAATGGTATTCGGAATCAAAAAAATGTTGACGTCTGTTGTTGATTGCAGTTCTATCAAAACCTATGGTAATGGGAAATTGGCATTAGACGGCATCATTGATTTAGCAAAGGAAAATGAAGCAATCCCAGAAGTAATATTTTTAGACATTAATATGCCAATCATGGACGGCTGGCAGTTTTTAGAAGAATTTATTACCCTCCCCATTGAACAAAAGGTCAGGGTCAATATTGTCACCTCCTCTATCGACCCCCACGACCATGAAAACTGGGAGTATTACAAAACTAAAACGCATCACACCATAACATACAACCATAAACCAATTAAAAAAGAAGAGATAGCAGCCATTACAAAAGCTGCCTAAATATCAAAGTACAAGTGATTTTACTTAATTTTACCAATAAGGCTTTTTATTTGGTGAAATTAATTTAAGCAATGAAGTTAAACTCTTTTCTATTTTTAGTTCTACTATTCATCTCCTGCGAAAAAGAAAAGCAGAATAAGGAAACTTATTTTCAGACTCATTTTGAGAAAACCAACGGAACCGAGACCGCTACCTACCTTCAGACCATTGATTTTTATATTCAATTGGCCAAAGAATTTCCTGAAATCAATATTCAAACCATAGGCGAGACCGATAGCGGATATCCGCTTCATATAGTCACTTATAACCCTGAAGGCAATTTCAACTTTCAGAAAATAGGGGAAGACAAAACGATCATTATGATCAACAATGGCATACATCCCGGAGAAAGTGATGGTATAGATGCTACTATGTTGTTGTACCGTGATCTGGCATCAGGAAAATTAAATCAGCCGAAAAATACCGTTCTGACGACCATTCCTATTTATAATATCGGCGGTGCCTTGAACAGGAACAGCTCGACCAGGGTCAACCAAAATGGCCCAAAGTCGTACGGGTTTCGAGGAAATGCCCAAAATTATGACCTCAACAGAGATTTTATTAAAACTGATACCAAAAATGCTAAAACCTTTTCAAAGATATTCCATCTGATAAAACCTGATATTTTTATCGACAATCATGTTAGCAATGGTGCAGACTACCAATATACGCTGACCCATTTGTTTACCCAACACAACAAATTGGGCGGAGAACTAGGCAAATACCTATATGAAGAAATGATACCCCAACTCGAAGGTTTATTGGCAAAAGAACATTGGGATATTACTCCTTATGTAAACGTATTCAATGAGGTGCCAGAAAATGGTTTTACTCAATTTATGGATCACCCCAGATATTCGACAGGCTACACAACACTGTGGAACACTTTAGGAATGATGGTAGAGACCCACATGCTCAAGCCCTATAAAAAGAGAGTAGAAGGCACCTATCTGTTACTAAACAAAATGATAGCCATTGCCGAAATCGACGGAAAAAAAATAAAGAAACTTCGAGAGCATGCCAATAACATACAAATGAACCAAAAGTATTACCCCTTAGCCTGGAAAGTAGATACCACCAAAACGTCAATACTTAATTTCAAGGGTTTTCAAGCGAATACGTATACTAGCGAGGTGACGGGTTTTCCAAGGTTAAAGTATGATGAAAATCGGCCTTTTGTCAAAGAAGTCAAATACCAGAACTATTTCACACAAATAGACTCTATCAAAATTCCTAAAGCGTACGTTATTAAGAAAGGGTGGACAAAAATCATATCTCGTTTAGAACTTAACAAAATAGACTATAGCATTTTACAAAAAGATACCGTATTGACTGTTGAGTCGTATAAGATTGATGGTTATAAGACGCTAGAACAGCCCTATGAAGGGCATTACCTTCACTACAACACAAAAGTGGTCAAAAGCCGTGAACAGCTACAATTTCGACAAGGTGACCTAGTCGTGCCTACGAACCAACTAGGGTTTCGCTACCTGCTTGAGACTTTGGAACCCATGGCAATGGACTCTTATTTTAATTGGAATTTTTTTGATACCATCTTGCAACTCAAGGAAGGATTCTCGCCCTATGTTTTTGAGGATATCGCACTAGATATGTTGCAAAGGAATGCCCTATTGAAAAAAGAATTTGAATCAAAAAAACGTTCAGATACCGATTTTTCCGAAAATTGGTATAGCCAGTTAAATTGGCTGTACAAACGATCCAAGTATTATGAAACTGCCCATATGCAATATCCTGTCTACAGAATTTTAAAAGATAAAAAAAGCAAAACAAAAGATTAGCCTTCGAATAAAATTTTAATATTGACATAGGAATTCTGTAAGGCCTTCTGAATTTTTTTCGGGCCTTTCCATTTCACCTTTTCAATACCCTCACTTTTTTGTCCTTTAAGTTTGCCTTCAAATGAAGTTTTCATAGCGAACCAATGAACTTCTTTTAACCTGTATACTCCATTTCTTTTAAAAACGTGATAGGTCGTCTTCAGAAAGTTTTCAATCTTAAGGCCCTTTACCCCAGTTTCTTCCTCAACTTCACGTAGGGCACATTGCTCAATAGTTTCCCCTTTGTCTAACTTCCCCTTAGGAAGGTCCCATTTATCATTTCTATATATGAACAGCACTTTACCTTCTTTATTCGTCACAACGCCACCAGCAGCAACCTCTAACTTAATTTTTTTGGTAAATTTCTTGAGTATTTCTTCGTGATTGGGATGATAAATATAAGCTTCGGTCAGTTTTCTTTTAGAAAGTGCTTTTATGGCCTGCTGTATAGCTTCTTCATTTAACAAAAAATATTCGCCATTTGCGGTTTCCGAGAGTTTATTAGTTAAAATCAAAGGCAATTCATTAACAAAAACTTTATACATTTGCGTCATGGTTTTAGACAAGGACACCGCAAAAAAAACAGCAGAGCTTCTACTGCAAATTAATGCAATAAAATTGAAACCGGAAAATCCTTTTACATGGGCCTCCGGATGGAGATCACCAATATATTGTGATAACAGGATTATACTTTCATATCCGATTATCAGAAATTATATGCGTGAAGAAATGGCTAAACAGGTCGAAACACTATATGGCAAACCAGATGTTATAGCCGGTGTGGCCACCGGAGCCATAGGAATCGGCGTTTTGGTAGCTGATTATTTGGGCTTGCCTTTCGTATATGTTCGGCCAGAGGCAAAATCACATGGTCGACAAAATCAGATAGAGGGCCAACTAGAACCCAATCAGACCGTAGTGGTTATCGAAGACTTAATTAGCACGGGTAAAAGCAGCCTCAAAGCTGTTGACGCCATAAATGAAGTTGGGGCCAATATAAAAGGAATGATTGCTATATTCACCTATGGCTTTGATATCGCCACAGAAAATTTCAAAAAAAAAGATGTACGCCTTCATACCCTAAGCAACTACGATTACTTGATTCAACAAGCTTCCGATACCGGTTATATAAAAGACGAACAATTAAATACGCTGCTTGAATGGAGGAAAGATCCATCTCAATGGCAACAATAGAGATATGCATATAGAAACCCCTAAGAAAACCGTAGATAAAAGTGACAAGGTGATTTTTGAATTCTTGACCAACCTCCAGAACTTCGAAAAGTTAATGCCTGAGACCATAGATAAGTTCGAAGTCCTTAATGAGGATCGCTTTCTTTTTGCCTTAAAAGGCATGCCCGAAATTATTCTAGAAAGAAAAGAACAGCTACAATACCATAAAGTAGTCTTGGGTGCCGCCAGCCAAAAACTACCCTTTACCCTTACGGCCGATATCGTATCAGTCAACGAAAATGAAAGTGAAGTGGTCATTAGTTTTAGCGGAGAGTTCAACGCAATGATGGCCATGATGATAAAAACGCCCATTACCAACTTTATAGCTACACTCTCGGCGAACCTAGGAAAAATCTAGATTCATTTGCGATACAAATTCATTCTTTTCAGAGAGAACTCAAAGAATAAACGTACTGTATACAGATATGAAAAGGTATAAACCATCAAAACCTGTTTGAAATTTGTTATAAACTTAATTCAACCGAAGATTAAATCTACAGAATACAAATATATTAAGACGAACTCAGGTTTTAGGCCAATTTTTTCGTCAATCGAGACTTCAAAAACAGAATTTAACAGCGCTAATCGAGGTCTTTGTTAACGACTATCGATATAAAAAAGGGCCCTAACAGAACCAAAGGATAAAACCTAAACAGCTTCTCAGTACATTAATTTGACCTCCTTTAAATCAAATGCTTTAATGACCTCGTCTTCCAGAGCGACCATAAGCCGCCCTTCCTTTGACACGCCCCTTATAAAACCCATAAAGAATTCACCCTTTTTGTTTTTAAAGGTAGATGGCCTGTCTTTGCGAAACAAAAGGTTTTCGTAATCGCGCCATAAGTCATACGACGGTTTTTCTTTTAGGCGAAAAAAATTTCGCTCAAGATTCGACATAACCGCCAGTAGCAACTCATCTAGATTAATGGCTCGACCCAACAACAATTTAATCGAGGATACGTTGATTAAGTTATTAAAGTCTAATTGGTTCACATTAAGTCCGATTCCAATAATAGATGCTTTGATTTGGTTTCCCAATAGTATGTTTTCAACTAGGACACCACATACTTTTGATGTACCTGACAGAATGTCGTTAGGCCATTTTATTTTTATATCGGGTAATTGCAAAGCCTTTAAGTTTGCTGCGATAGCCAAAGAAATACAGATATTTAATCGAAACTGATCATTGACGTCAAGGCCGACATGTTTTTTTAAAACACTGAAAGTTAGATTTTTACCCGGATCGGATACCCATTTTGTACCCATTTGGCCTCTGCCTTTCGATTGTTCATCGGCAACGACCACGGTCATATCAGCCAAGGGCTCTGAGAGCATTAGGTTTTTTAAGTACACATTTGTAGAGTCCGTGGCACTAAGTTTGATTATTCGCATGTAATGGCCTTTATGTACATATGCAATCTAATGTTAAAAACTAGGGCTAAAAGAACAAAAAAATAATAACTTTGCATAAACTAAAAATTTTGAATGCAGAAAGGGAAAGCTAGTACAGACGAGTTAATCTCATTAATTTTACAAGGCATAGAAGAAGTAAAAGGAAATAATATAAGTTTACTTGACCTTCGAGAAATTGAGAATACCGTTTGTGATTACTTCATCATATGCGATGGTACCTCGAACACGCACGTAAACGCAATAGTCGGATCAATTCAAAAAACAGTTAGCAAAGCTATCAAGGATAAACCTTGGCATGTAGAAGGTGAAGACAATGCCGAATGGATTCTTATGGACTATGTGAACATTGTTGTTCATGTATTTCAGAAACACATTAGGGAATTCTATGATATAGAAGGCCTTTGGGGCGATGCAAAGTTTACCGAAATTGAAAGTAGCGTTAATCAGTAAAAAAATAGAATGGCAAAAGATAATAATACAAGTTCCAAAAAACCCAAATTCGGCTCATGGTGGATATATGGGTTAATAGCTATATTTCTTATTGGGTTTCAGATTTTTGGAAGCGGCAACCTGTCCAGTACTAAAACTACAACGACTTCAGAGCTTCAAGAATATCTGAGAAATGGTGATATCAGTAAAATAATGATTATCACCAATACGAATCGGGCCAAAGTTTTTCTTTCTCAGGAGGCGCTTCAAAAAGACGTGCACAAAGACGTATCTGAGCAACCTTTTTCGCTTACTTCGACCAATATTCCGCAATATGTGTTGGATTATGGAGATCTTCAGATTTTTCAGAATGAGATTACCGAAATTAAAAAAGAAAGCAATCTAGATACTATAGTCGAATTCGACAAAGAGTCCAATATTCTTGGCGATGTCTTTATCTCTATAATCCCATTTATTCTTATCATTGGAATATGGATCTATTTAATGCGTAGAATGTCTGGCGGTGGTGCCGGTGGTGCCGGTGGTCAAATATTCAATATCGGAAAATCAAAAGCCAAACTCTTCGATGAAAAAACCGATACCCGTACTTCTTTCAAAGATGTAGCTGGCTTGGAAGGAGCAAAAGAAGAGGTAGAGGAGATTGTAGAATTTCTTAGACATCCTGACAAATATACCTCATTGGGAGGAAAAATTCCTAAAGGAGCATTGCTGGTCGGCCCTCCTGGAACGGGTAAAACATTATTGGCCAAAGCTGTTGCAGGGGAAGCCAAAGTACCGTTTTTCTCATTATCAGGTTCTGATTTTGTCGAAATGTTCGTGGGCGTAGGTGCCTCAAGGGTACGTGACCTCTTTAAACAAGCCAAAGAAAAATCACCTTCTATTATATTTATCGATGAAATCGATGCTATTGGTAGGGCCAGAGGTAAAAATAATTTTACAGGTTCTAATGACGAACGTGAAAATACCTTGAATCAGTTGTTGACCGAAATGGATGGTTTTGGCACAAATACCAACGTAATTGTATTGGCAGCCACCAACCGTGCAGATATTCTTGATAAAGCCTTAATGCGAGCTGGGCGTTTTGACAGGCAGATTTATGTAGACCTACCAGATATCAGAGAACGTAAAGAAATTTTCGAAGTACACCTCAGACCTATTAAAACGGCTGAAGCACTTGATTTAGACTTTTTAGCAAGACAGACCCCTGGATTCTCAGGAGCCGACATTGCCAATGTCTGTAATGAAGCAGCATTGATTGCCGCCCGTAAAGAGAAAAAGGCGGTAACCAAACAAGATTTTTTAGATGCGGTCGATAGGATTGTAGGAGGTCTAGAGAAAAAGAACAAAATCATCACCCCAAGAGAGAAAAAAACCATAGCCTATCACGAGGCCGGGCATGCTACGGTCAGTTGGATGTTGGAACATGCAGCACCATTGGTAAAAGTCACCATTGTTCCTCGAGGGCAATCTCTGGGTGCAGCTTGGTATCTCCCCGAAGAAAGGTTGATTGTCCGCACAGAACAGATGTTAGATGAAATGTGTGCCGCTTTAGGCGGTAGGGCTGCAGAAAAAGTGATTTTCGATCAAATTTCTACAGGAGCACTTAGTGATTTGGAAAAAGTGACGAAACAGGCAAGGGCCATGGTAACCATTTATGGCCTGAACGAGGAAATAGGAAATATCACCTATTACGATTCTTCAAGCCAAAATGATTATGGTTTCACTAAACCCTACAGCGAAGAGACTGCTAAGAAGATCGATCAAGAGATTTCAAAAATCATTGAAAAGCAATATAAAAGGGCTATAGAGGTTTTAAAAAGCAATAAAGATAAATTGACCATATTAGCAGAGCGATTATTAGAAAAAGAAGTTATCTTTAAAGAAGATTTAGAAAAGATTTTCGGAAAAAGACCTTTCGAGGATAGACAACAGGAAATCACATCAGAGAAGAAAGAAACTCCTGCTGAAAACAACGGCGCCAAAGGCACGCAAACCACTGTGACAGAAGACGAAACAAAAGAAAAGGAATAATCATGTTTGACGTTGTCCTTTATAAAATAAGGTCAACAAAGAATAATAGTATTACAAAAGTAAATGGGGCTATTTAACAAGCTTTTTGGTGGCGGCAAGAAGATATCCAAAGAAACTGCGGAAACAAGAGGCGTACACATGCCCGACCTCAACATCCCCGTAGACGAGAAATTTACCATTCATTTTAAGAAAAACGGCGGAAAGTTTCTTTACTGTGATTCATTCTCTGAAATTTCAACGGCCTTGAAAAATATTGTCGATGAAAACAGTTGGCAAGAGTCTCCCTTCCTTGTCATGAATGCTCAGTTAAAGGAGAAATTCAAGAAAGAAGACATCCTATTCACCGACAAGACAACAGATAGTGAGGTCTTTTTTACGACCTGTGAACATTTAATCGCCCAGAATGGTTCTATTTTAGTCTGTTCAAATCAATTGAATGAAAGAAAACTTAATGAATTACCAGATAATATTATCGTTTTTGCCACTACCAGTCAGTTGGTAGAATCTATCGGTGAAGGTCTAAAGGTCATTAAGAAGAAATACGGGCACAACATTCCTACCAACATTACAACCTTAAAACATTTTCTGCCCACAACCGAAAATTCAGATGATTTTCTAACCTACGGTAGTAGCTCAAAGAACCTATACCTTTTACTTCTAGAGGATCTATAAAACAAATGGGGTGTGAAAAATTCATGATAACCGACTTAATGTTCGATGCCAAACTACATCTGACTTATTTTTTAAGCTAAAAAACAGCAGATGAAAGAAATTTTAAGGCGTTCGATTACAGGGGTCGTATACATTATCTTGTTACTTTCCGCAGTTTTTCTTAATTCAGATGCCTTTGACTTTCTGTTCATGACCTTTGGCCTTGCATGTCTTTATGAATACAAGCGCCTTGTTGAGCTCAAAGGTTATTATATATTCATTGCCTATTTGGCGCTTTGGTGGGTGTTTATCTATTTGACACACGACCAGATGTTGATTAATATATTAATGGGTTTAACTATTGTTGTAGATATAATACTATTGTTCTATTTATTCTCAAATAAGGAGAAGCTGTTCAATACAGTTCAAAAATTTATCATAGGATTGTTCTATATTGGTGGCGGGTGTATATTTCTCACCATGATACCCTACAAGGAAAATGACTTTGCTAAACTTTTAATTATGGGTATCTTCATATTGATATGGGTTAATGATACCTTTGCATATATTGTAGGAAGTAGTTTAGGTCGCACCAAACTATATTCGGCAATTTCACCAAAAAAAACCGTGGAGGGTACGGTCGGTGGGTTTATATTTGCTATGGTCGCTGCCTACATAATGGGAATATACGAACCCATCATCAGCCCACTACAGTGGATGATCTTGGCAGCAGTAATTGTCATTGCCGGCAGTTTGGGAGATTTATTGGAATCAAAATTTAAAAGAGCGGCTGGCGTAAAGGATAGTGGAGCCATTTTACCTGGCCATGGAGGAATGCTGGATCGATTAGACAGTTTGGTGTTTGCCGCACCTTTCGCTTATTTAACATTAAATATTTTTGCTTATGTTTCATAGAGAGGGCCAAAAGATAATATTGACCACTTTTTTTATCGTGTGTGCCATTGTCTTTATATCAGAATACTATCTTGACAATCTATGGCTTAAACTAGGTCTACAAATTCTGGCTCTGGTTATTTTAGTGTTAATTCTTCAGTTTTTTCGCAACCCAAAGCGAGTGGCCATAAAAAACTTTGACGAAATACTAGCTCCGGTAGACGGTAAGGTAGTGGTCATAGAAGAAGTTGAAGAAACCGAATATTTTAATGATAAACGAATCCAAGTTTCTATTTTCATGTCACCCACCAATGTTCACGTGACAAGGTATCCTGCAAGTGGCAGTATAAAATATTCAAAATACCACCCAGGAAAATATTTGGTGGCATGGCATCCGAAATCAAGCTTAGAAAACGAGCGAACCACAGTTGTTATCGATACCCCTAAATTTGGTGCTATTTTGTACCGCCAAATTGCCGGTGCCTTGGCCCGTCGTATCGTAAACTATGCGGTAAAGGGCGAGAGTGTGCAACAGGGTGATGATGCGGGCTTTATTAAATTTGGATCCAGAGTCGATTTACTCTTACCTTTGGATAGTGCCATTGCCGTAAAATTAAACCAAAAGGTCATTGGTGCCAAAACATGTATTGCTACTGTTCCCCAGAAAAAAGGAAATGAACAGTAATCAATTACATACTGAATTTTTAAAAGAAGTAGAATATATAAGCAATTACACAAAAGCTTTGCCAGCAGATCTTCTACTAAAGCTCTATGCCTATTACAAAATAGCCAATAAGAATTTTAATGACCCTGGCAGCAGTATGCCTTTGATTAATGCCTTTAAAGCCAACGCACTGATACAAGCTAAAGATATAAATAGGCAAGAAGCGATGAAGAAATATATTAAACTGGTGAGGAACCAGATAAAAAAAAGTACCTAAGCCACAGCAATCGTCAACATAAAAAAGCTGAAGACTTCCTCGCCACGCCCCCTATCTTCGTAATTCTTTTTATGTCGAAGTAATTGCAACTACAAATCAACAACCTCAACCCAAGGGCACGAGGTATGCTTCCGAAAAAACATTTTTCATTTCGAGGCAAACCTTGGGAAACCTGCCTGCCGGCATAGGCAGTTTAAACCCTCAATGAGGGGTTTTACCGCTCCTTTTATTCATACATCTCATCAATATCGGCCTTACACAATTCGACCATAAAACTTCCTATTTTTTCGGTTATATCTTTAAAAAATCGCTTGCCTTTCTCCTTGGTTGAATGCATAGGGTTTCCTATTCCAGTATCTTCACTAATCTGCGACCATTTTCGCTCTGCCCAAACCCAATCCTCGGCAAATGCCTTGATCTTATATTTTTTAGAGGCCCCACTACCCCATTTTTCTTTTGGCAACACCAAATCAGGCTTCAGATAAAGCATTAAACTTGTCTCCATTTCGTCGGCATGATCACCTTTCTCTTCAAAATATAAAGAATTGTCAAATACTTTCGGAAAAAAAGAAAAACTGATAAACATCTTAGGGTACCGCAAACCCAGCTCCCTTATCAAGGGCTTAAAATCATTTCCGCCATGACCGTTGAATATAAGCAACTTATATATGCCTTGGCGATTTAATACCTCAACAATATCTGAAAGAATCGCCAATTGGGTACTGGGGTTCAGATTAATGTCTAAATAAATATCAGACTGCCCTGTATTTACACCAAAAGGAATAGTCGGCAATACAATGACCTTTGCACCTTTTTCCCAAGCCAGCCTAGCCGCCTCGGCTACAAGATAATCTGCTTGAATATTATCAGTAGCATAAGGCAAATGGTAATTATGAGCTTCGGTAGCTCCCCAAGGCAGAATGGCCAAATCAAATTCTGCATCTTTTAGGGTATTCCAATTGGTTTCGGCTAATATATATGGTCTAATGTTTCTTTTCATAATCTTATTCCGATATTAATATTGTCTTTTTCAAGATAGGTGAAATATATGTGTCCAAAGATTGTAATTATAAAGTATAAAACCATGAGTATGCTGCCCCATGAAATATAATTATTGATACCGAACCAATCATTTTCAAACCAAATAAAACCGATTCCCAAAACACCGCGAACAAGCTCTACCCAGACCGCATATTTGGCTCTATCCATCAAACTGGTATACCCATATATACCCACAAATATAAAGGCTCCGAAAAGCAACAGACCTTCAAAACCAATTTCCGAAAAGTTAAAAAACATAAACATTAAAAAAGCATTCGCCATCAACAATTGAAAAATGACGTAAGCATTGAATTTCCTTGATGATGGTGTTTTATAACGCTCAAAATTATATACATCCTCTATAATCGAAATCGGGTATTTTTCCTTTACATCAAGAGGTCTCCAACCAGTGGGCATCAACCAAATACGCAGTTTATCCCAATAGCTTTTCGTGCGCCAAGCATCCTTTAGCAATCGCCACAGATGTTGAAAATTGATAAGGATAGGATTCCAGGTTGCCGCTGGTTTTAAAACACCATATTGTGGTGGTACATCATCGAGCTCCTCTTGAAACGTACCAAACCAACGGTCCCAAAGACATAAGATCTGTCCCAAATTTTTATCGATATATTCGGTATTGATAGCATGATGCACACGATGTTGCGAAGGGGTGATGATGACATACTCTAACCAGCCCATCTTACCAATATGCTGGGTATGGTACCAAAATTGAGCAAACAAATGTACTGGGGCCAAAATTGCGATTACCTTATGGGGTACACCCAATAAAGCGGCAGGGATTAACAACAAAGGAAAATAACCTATAAGATTTGAAATAGATTGTCGCAGAGCACAGGCCAAATTGAATTCTTCACTACTATGGTGAATTACATGTTGGTTCCAAAAGAAATTGACCTTGTGGCTCAAACGGTGGTTCCAATAGCCTGCAAAATCAATAACGATAAAAGCAATAGACCATACCGCCCATGAAGCCTGTACTTCCATTAGGGCCAAATGTTTCAATAAATAAGGGTAGGTAACTATGATAAGGCCAATGCCTAGAGAATCTTTTAAAATATTCGTGAGTCCCGAACTAATGCTTGAAACCGAATCCATCACCTTATGTTTCTGATTCTTCACAAAATACCCATAAGCTATTTCAAGAATCAAGAGTAACATAAAAAATGGAATAGCGTACAAAAGCGCCTTGGCATAGGTTTCCATAGAATAAGTAAACTTTTTCTAAAGGTACTAAAAATAGACATTCACATAGCTCGAAAGTAAATACTTAACCAATAAATTCAACTATGGCGAAGCCCTATTTTTTATAGGGTATCGTCTTAAGGATATGATTTATTACCTCTAATCTTGCCTCGGTTTTTTTATTGGCCTCAATAATGACCCAGGGAGCATGTGCCGTATTGGTTTCATTTAACATGACCTCTTTATATTTTGTATAATCGTACCAAAGTTCTTGCGCCCTCTCGTCAACAGCCGACATTTTCCAACGTTTAAGATCACTTTTTTTTATATCCTCAAAACGTTTTTGTTGTTCCTCCTTGGTAATCGAGAAATAAAATTTAATAAAATAGGTGTTCGACTGGATAAGCATTTTTTCAAATGCATTGACCTGCGACATAAAAATACTATACTGTTCATCAGTACAAAAGTCATTGACTGGTTCGACAACAGCCCTATTGTACCAACTACGATCAAAGAAGACCATTTTACCGGGTTTTGGTAATCTATTTACATACCGCTGAAAATACCACTGCCCTTCTTCATCCTCGGTAGGCTTGTCCAAGGCAACAATTCTATAATAGCGCGGATTAAGATGTGCTGAAACCCTTCGTATTGCCCCTCCTTTACCGGCGGCATCTCTTCCTTCAAAAAGTATTACGATTTTTTTTCGGTTCTTAATGACCCATGTCTGTAGTTTAACCAGTTCGGCCTGTTGATCGCGCAATTGATTTTCATACTTTACATCACGTATGGTTTTTTCTAAATCAATATTCTTATTCGCAAATAAACTGCGCAGACCCAATTTAGAGTTTAGCAACTCTAGATCATCCTCAGATATATTTGTGGTTTGAATTGATTTCATAGCTAAATGTCGATTTGTTTGGCATTGCGATAATAGCGAACGATTACGTTTGGATCAGGCTGTAGCAGGTTACCCATCTCTTTATTGCTAGAATAATCGAATTTTGAGAGCAAATAGCGCATACTTTCCAACCGTGCCGTTTTCTTATCGTTGGTCTTCACTATTATCCAAGGACAAAAATTAGTGTGGGTTTGGGTGAACATCTGCTCTTTATAATAGGTATAGGTATCCCAAAGTTCTTGGCCCTTTCTATCGACCGGACTAAACTTCCATCGCTTAAGGGGGTTCTTTAAGCGTGCGCTAAAACGGCTGCTTTGAACTTCTTTGGAAATAGAGAACCAAAATTTAATAACAATGACTCCGTCCTCATACAACATATGCTCAAATTCTGGCACTTGCACCATAAATTGCTTGTATTGCTCTTTATCACAAAAACCCATGACTGGTTCTACAACTGCCCTATTGTACCAGCTACGGTCAAAAAACACAATTTCACCAGGGTTCGGCAATTCTTTAATATACCTTCTAAAATACCACTGGCCTTTTTCATTTTCAGTAGGTTTTGAGAGTGCGACCACTCTTGAAGATCGTGGATTTAAATGCTCATTGAAACGTTTTATCGAACCTCCCTTACCGGCGGCGTCTCTACCTTCAAAAAGAACGGCTACCCGTAACTTATTTTTTGTAATCCATTGCTGTAAATTGACCAGCTCACTTTGAAGCTTGCTTAGTTCAATTTCATACTTTAAGTTCTTTATTACGTTTTCAACACTAATATTTTTTTTTTCGGCAATGCTAATTAAATCTTTTCTGGTTTTTGCCCTTAAAAAATCCTTTGAACTATATTCCATCAATTGAATCAGATTTAAAAAAGTTATTAAAATAATGAATTGCGCACAACTTTTTAGTGATAAAAATCATGTTTTGTATCATTTAAACAAATAAGCATCAAAGCACTACATACAAGAAGTTTTAGCAGTAGATAAAATTTAGTGACGTTTTTTAGTTAAAAGGCCCAATCATAATATGCGCTCGAAAAGTACCGGGATCCATCAACCAAGGCATTCCTTTTTCATGAGGCTTTGAAGGCAAACCAGTAGATTCAGGGGTAGCAAAAGGTGTATAAATAACATAACGGTATTGCCCATCGCTCAACTCACCTGTAGTCGTATTATAAGCGGCTTCGCTACCAAAATAAATATAGGTCATGCTAGGTTCTTTAGGCATCTGAATTTTACCTTCACCAACCTCGGCACCTCGAATTTTCCTTTTCTCTTTACGGTTTTTTCCTTCTAAGGCCAGCTCTCTGCCCCTTGCCATAAAGGGTTCCAGTTTTTTCGAATAGCAAGATACGCTGATACCCTCTTTGGTAGGATTATCGGCAAGACATACGAGGTTATTGGTGCCCACCCGTAAAACCACTAACTTTCCATCTTCATTATACCCATAAACCATGGCGGCCTCTTTCTCGGCCTCGGGGGCAGGTAAAGTCGCTGTTTTTATCTGAATTTTCACTGGAAGTATTTCAATTTCTGCCTCTTGGGCAATACCGAAAAACATAAAAAGTAATGTAATAGCGAGTACAAAGGGTTTCATATTCTTGTTTTTTTATAAAGATAAAAAAATTTACCGTCTTAGCTATCCTTTGATTTTAGATAATTGAGCATAACTCAATATCACAACTAATTAGAGCCGCACCCCGTCTGCCTGTGATACCCTGAGATTAGCCTAAACTCACCAAACTCTTTTCTAGAGTCGCTATCTTAGCCTCTGTATCGGCCTGTTTTTTACGTTCTAAATCAATTACTTGCTCCGGGGCATTATTGACAAAGCGTTCGTTAGATAGTTTTCTTTGAACCGACAGTAAAAAGCCTCTGGCATAGTCGAGTTCTTCTTGTATTTTTTTTATTTCGGCCTCTAGGTCGATAACGCCACTTATTGGAATAAAATACTCATTGCTTTTCACTCGAAATGTCAATGCCCCATCTAGGGTGGCATCTACATAGGAAATATCCGAAATATTGGTCAACTTTTTAATAATCACATCCCAATCGCTGTCAACCTTTTCACCATTCAGCACAGAAATTTCCAATGCTTCTTTCAAGGGAATACCTTTTTCTTTTCGAATGGTACGGATACCGGCAATAACCTCAACAGCAAAGTCAAAGCTGTGAATAAGGGTTTTATCGGCTTTTTCAACTTTGGGCCATTCTGCGACGATCAGTGCCTCTTCGGGTGAGCGATCTGCAATATGCTGCCAAACTTCCTCGGTCAAGAAAGGCATAAACGGGTGTAACAATTTTAGATTCTGTTCAAAGATATGTACGACCGCATCAAATGTCACCTTATCGATAGGTTGTTGGTAAGCAGGTTTTATAATCTCTAATAACCAAGAACTGTAGTCATCCCAAACCAGTTTGTAAATCGACATCAGAGCGTCAGAGATTCTATACTTACTAAAATGATCTTCGATTTCGGCCAAGACTTGATTAAATTTGGCCGTGTACCACTTGATACCTAATTTTGAAGCTTCGGGCTGTGGCAGGTCAGATACCTCCCAACCTTTCACCAACCGGAATCCGTTCCAGATCTTATTGGCAAAGTTTTTTCCTTGTTGACAGAGGTCTTCATCGAACATAAGATCGTTACCTGCTGCCGAACTCAATAACAAGCCCACACGCACACCATCGGCACCATAGTTTTCTATCAATTTAAGGGCATCTGGCGAGTTTCCCAAAGATTTTGACATCTTTCGCCCTTGTTTATCTCTTACGATTCCAGTGAAATATACATTTTCAAAGGGCCGTTCATCTCGGTATTCATAACCAGCTACAATCATTCTTGCTACCCAGAAAAATATGATATCAGGTGCGGTCACCAAATCATTGGTGGGGTAGTAATAGCTCACTTCTTCATTATCAGGTTCAAGGATACCATTAAAAACGGTCATGGGCCACAGCCATGAGGAAAACCAAGTATCGACCACATCATCGTCTTGCCTTAAATCGGCTTCTGTTAGTTGAAGGTTCTTAGATTTTTCTTGCGCTTTTATGAGTGCTTCGGCACTATTTTTAGCAACTACAAAATCATTTTGGCCATCGCCAAAATAATAAGCGGGTATTCGTTGTCCCCACCATAATTGCCTCGAGATGTTCCAATCGCGAATATTTTCCATCCAATGGCGGTACGTATTCTCGAATTTTTTTGGAAAGAATTTGATTTCACGGGTTTCCAACACCGACTTTAGTGCAGGTTTTGCCAAGTCTTCCATTTTCAAAAACCATTGGTCAGAGAGCCGTGGTTCGATTACGGCTTTAGTACGTTCAGAAGTACCTACCTTGTTTATATAAGGCTCTGTCTTTACCAAAAAACCCTTTTCCTTCAACTCTTTGGTAATTTCTTTTCGGACCACGAAACGATCTTTTCCTTCATAATGCAGCCCATAAGAATTGAGGCTTGCATCTGCATTAAAGATATCTATGGTCTCCAAGTGGTGTTTGTCGCCCAATGCCTTGTCATTTATATCATGAGCAGGGGTAACCTTAAGACATCCTGTACCGAATTCAATATCGACGTAGCTATCCTCGATAATCGGAATGACCCGATTGCAAATAGGAACAATGGCCTTTTTTCCTTTTAAATGTCGAAATCGATCATCATTTGGGTTGATACAAATAGCGGTATCACCCAATATGGTTTCGGGCCGAGTGGTAGCAATCGTAATTTTTTCGTCAGAACCTTCAATAGGGTAGGTCAGATAATACAATAAGCCTTGTTTTTCTTCGTAAACCACCTCTTCATCGGAGAGTGTCGTCTGCGCCTCTGGATCCCAATTAACCATACGATACCCTCTATAAATCAACCCCTTATCGAATAGGTCGATAAAAATTTTGATTACAGATGCTGACATATTCTCATCCATGGTAAAAGCCGTACGCTCCCAATCACAGGAGCAGCCCAATTTTTTCAATTGCTCCAGAATTACACCGCCATACTCATGTGTCCAGTCCCAAGCATGCTCTAAGAACTCCTCGCGCGTAATATCGGCTTTACGAATTCCCTGTTCCTTTAATTTAGCGACTACTTTGGCCTCGGTGGCAATTGAGGCGTGATCTGTACCGGGTACCCAGCAAGCATTTTTACCCATAAGACGAGCTCTTCGGATCAAAACGTCTTGAATTGTGTTGTTAAGCATATGTCCCATATGCAATATCCCCGTTACATTCGGTGGTGGAACAACAATGGTATACGCCTCTCTATCATCTGGAGTAGAATGAAAGTAATTATGCCTCATCCAGTAGTCATACCACTGATTTTCAATTTTTTGAGGTTCATATTTTGAAGGGATTTCCATTTTTTGGAACAGTTTTTGGTTAAGCTCTACTGACAATCACAAATAGTGTCAAATAGATATGTTAAATTTTATTATGTCGTGGTTTTTTTGCCACAATATAAATACGAAACAAAAATAAGTAACGTTGGTAGATAACAAAAGAATTTTGGACGTTCATCTGAAAAGATTTACTTTTGAAATTCACCCTAAATTAAAAATGATGAAAAAAATAGTACTTGTATTATTTATAGGTTTATTTGGATTTAGCTTGACTGCCCAGGATAAAGTGGCAAAAATCGAGTTTAAGACCGAAACCGTTGATTATGGTGAAATTACGAAGGGTGCCGACGGCATTCGTGTATTTGAGTTCACCAATACCGGAAACGCTCCTCTGATTATTAGTAAGGTAAGTTCGAGTTGTGGGTGCACCATACCTAAAAAACCAGAAGGTCCTATTCTTCCTGGCAAAACAGGAAAAATTCAGGTCAAGTATGATACCAATAGAGTTGGCCCAATCAGAAAGGCCATAACGGTAATCTCAAATGCAGACACACCTACCAAGGTTTTGAAAATCAAAGGAGAGATTAAAGACCCGAGCAACGGAACTAAGTAAGAAGATTATTCTACTACTAGAAAAGCCCTGAACGACTGTGTTGTTCAGGGCTTTTCTTTGAACATATTTTCAAGAACAAAGGAAAATAGCAGATCAGAATTAAATCTTTCGATTAGTACACGTATCTTCTTTCCTTCTTTTTCATTGAGCATTTGGGTTATTTCCTGTAATTTATAATGATGAACACTTTTTCCGTTCACGGCCAAAATCACATCGCCTTCTTTGAGACCAGAAGTTTCGGCAGGGCTTCCTGCACGAATTCCCGACACTACAATCTCAGGAACCAAGCTCAATCTTGTTTGTGCCTCAAATAAAATTTGTACATCGCCAAACGATCCTTTCTCACCATTTTCTACAATGCCCCTTGCATCGGAGATGCTTTCCGAAACATACCTCAGCCCATTATGCTGTAATTGTATACCACTCATATCATACTGAAAGGGTATTTTAAAATTTCTATTTTTCCGAAACGTGATTTTATTGTTGGGGTAGTCAAAAACAATGTCGAATCGCTTTAACACCTCACCACCCAAGCTTCCGTTCCTGTTTCCTAGGTTCATACTAGCACCAAAGGATTCCATATCAGGGAAAGCCGCTTTGGCATTTTTCAGTGTAAAACGCCCTATCTTGATACTATTGACCATAGTACGCTTTCCAAAGATATTACCGCTCAATCCCCTTCCAAGAAAATCATCATAACTTTTATCAGGTATTTCGATATTCTCATCTTCAAAAAGCCATATAGAATCACTACTTCCGGTATCCAATAACATTTTAACTGGTACTTTGGCCTTATTGCTCAAATAAACCGTGCCATTTATATAGGCCTTCTTTTTGATGATTTGCAGCGGCAGTGTTTCATCCTTTTTACTATTTTTATATTGATAAAATTCAGGATCATAAAATTTAATGATATTGGATCCATAATTGATTTTTACAACAAAATCGCGAAACAGGCCATACCCAATTATACCGTGTACAGGAATTCCTAAACTAGGAGAAAAGTTCAGACTTTTATCCATCACCACATATAGTTGTTGATTTCTGTTCTCAACCCTGCCTATTTTGAAGAAATTGTTCCTTGAGCGAAGTGCCTGTATTGGCTCACCCTGTCCAAGACCTCGTATAGTTATCTTAGACACATTGTTTATTTGAATAGAATCTTGATCTGAAATATTAAAAAGAATTGGTCTGCCAACACCAGAATCCAAAATAAAAGACAGCTCACTCCCATTTATCTCCATAGGAATAATAATGAGGTTATTGATAAGCTGAAATTTTACTTTTTGAAATTTTTGACCCTTCGCCAAATCGAAGCCTTGTGATATTCCAAAAACTGGAAAACACAATACAATTGCAATCAAAACCAGATAAAACCTTTTCAACGTTCTTATTATTAAGTAATTGTCCTCTTAAATTTACATTAATTCACTATTTAGAACCTAGTTATTTAACATAAAATCAACAGGAGGAGCAATCTGCCCCTGTACAAACCAGCGTGTAGGCAAGACAGGCTCAAGAGACGTTAAAAACTCTCTTAAAATCGCGATTACCCCCAGCTACAACTCGCCCCTCCTAGTAGGAATAAAGTCGTTTACTATTGCTTTGTCCGTCAGGTTTCCCCATTTTTGTGTAAAATCTACATACCCATGCCATCAGTATCACGAAAAGGGCTTTCAATGCCCGAATCGCCTATTCGCAAACTGGTACCTTTCGCCGAGGCCGCAAAAAAGAAAGGGGTCAAGGTCATTCACCTTAACATTGGTCAACCCGATATAAAAACACCGAAAGCCGCTTTGGATGCCGTAAAAAACAACACCTTAGAAGTGCTAGAATATAGCAGAACAGAAGGCTCCGAAACCTATCGTAAAAAACTTGCTGCCTATTACGCCAAAAATGACATCATTGTCAAGGCCGAAGATATTATCGTAACTACTGGGGGTTCTGAAGCACTTTCCTTTGTTATGGGTAGCATTGCCGATACGGCGGATGAAATCATAATCCCGGAGCCTTTTTATGCCAATTACAATGGTTTTGCGACCGCATTAGGTGTAATCATAGTTCCTGTAGTCTCACATATTGAAAATAACTTTGCTTTACCCCCTATTGAAGAGTTCGAAAAGCACATCACGCCAAAAACGAAAGCTATTCTTATCTGTAATCCCGGAAACCCAACAGGCTATCTCTACAGCAAGGAGGAAATACAGAAATTGGCCGCAACGGTAAAAAAGCACAATTTATTCTTGATTGCAGACGAGGTGTATCGCGAGTTTATCTATGACGGCAAAGAACACTATTCAATACTGCAAGAACCTGGATTAGAGGAACACGCAATTATAGTCGATTCGGTTTCAAAGAGATATAGCATGTGTGGCGCACGAATAGGCTGCTTGGTCTCCAAGAACAAGGATATTATCAAAACCGCTCTAAAATTTGCGCAGGCGCGTTTATCTCCACCAACGTATGCACAAATAGCCAGTGAGGCAGCCCTTGAAACACCTCAAAGTTATTTTGATGATGTAAAAAAAGAGTACGTAAAACGCAGAGACGTTCTTATTGAAGAATTGGAAAAAATCGACGGGATTACAATCGGTAGACCCCAAGGTGCTTTTTACTGTATCGCCGAACTGCCAATTAGCGACGCCGATGATTTCGCCCAGTGGCTTCTTGAAGATTTTAACTTGAACGGAGAGACCGTGATGGTCGCTCCAGCAGCAGGATTCTATGCCACAAAAGGATTGGGTAAAAATCAAATACGCATCGCCTATGTCTTAGACAAAGAAAGTTTAAAGAGAGCTGTCGCCATACTAAAAGAAGCCTTGAAAAACTATATAGGTTAATGAAAGTCTTAAAAAACATATCTCTTAAGCCCTACAATACTTTTGGCATAGATGCAAAGGCCGAATACTTTTGCCAGATCAATAGCTTGAACGATCTTAGGGAAGCCCTACAGTATGATCGGCATCCTAATAAATACATCATCAGCGGCGGAAGCAACCTGCTTATCACTAAAGATATCAATGCTTTGGTACTTCATATTAATTTAAAAGGAATAGAAGTGGTTTCAGAGGATCTTGACCATGTTTTTCTGAAGGTTATGGCCGGAGAAAATTGGCATCAAATGGTACTATGGGCCTTGGAACAGAACTATGGCGGATTAGAAAACATGTCTTTGATTCCCGGTAATACCGGCACAGCACCCATTCAAAACATTGGGGCATACGGGGTAGAGCTAAAAGACATTTTTGAAGGCTGCGAGGCTATGGAGGTGAGTACGCTCAAGCTAAGGAAGTTCAGTAATGAAGATTGCCAATTCGGGTATCGAGATTCCTATTTCAAGAATGATGGAAAAGGAAAGTATGTCATAACCTCGGCCACCTTTAAACTGACTAAACACGGTCACAAACTCAATATATCGTATGGAACCATAGCGGACGAGCTAAAGAAAAACAATATTAACAAACCCACTATCAAAGACATTTCAAATGCTGTAGTGGCCATTCGAAAAAGTAAGCTACCCGACCCTAAAGAATTAGGAAATAGTGGCAGTTTTTTCAAAAACCCTGTATTGACGGCCTCAAAATTCAATATATTTACTAGCAACCACCCAAACGCACCCTTTTATAAAACTTCTGAGGGTTCATACAAGATTCCTGCTGCCTGGCTCATTGAACAATGTGGTTTTAAGGGCCAGCGATATAAGAATACTGGTGTACACAAAGACCAAGCCTTGGTTTTAGTCAATTACGGCAAGGCTACAGGGGAAGAAATACTGAGTTTGGCACATACCATCATCGCCGAGGTGAAAAATAAATTCGGCATTCAAATATCGCCCGAGGTAAATATAATTGAGTGAGCTTCTATCAGAAGCATCAACATATTGAAGTAGTTTACACTTTTTTAAATCGGCTAAAAAATAACCGTTTTGCCTCGGTATTTTGTTTTTTTCTTACTCCGAAGCTCTGCTATACAGTACTAAAAAGCCTTCATTAGGTGTAAAACCATTAAATTTCGCTTCAATTAAAAAAAAATAATTCACCTCATTCTAAAAACTCTATTATTCGACAGAGGGGTTAAATACCCCCCGAAGAAAAGTCGACGGGGGCTATACCAAACCAAACTAACCAAAACTAAATGTACAATTACCAGTTGCACATTTATCAATTAAAATTTTGAGATAACGCTAGTCCTAACAATCAATTTTATAAATTAGCGTTTAAAGCATATACGGCAAAAGACATTGCGTTGGATACTTTTACCCGGCATTTTTTCTAAAACTCAACTCACATATGAGCGCACTTCTTGAAAAGCATATTGTTGAACTGCTTCAGGAACGAAATGAAAAGGCCATTTCTCTCTTGTACGAACACTATGGCAATACCCTCTATGGGGTAGCGTATAAGGTAGTACGCGATAGTGAACTGGCACAAGATGTACTACAGGAAAGCTTTATAAAGATTTGGAAAAAATCAGACTCCTATGATTCTACCAAGGCGAAATTATTTACCTGGCTCTTTCGTATTACCAGAAATACGGCAATAGATAAGTTAAGAAGTGTTAACACAAAAACAGATAAAGAAATCCAAATGGATGTTTCTGACGTATATAATTTAGGCGTCGAAAGTATTCGACCAGAGTTTATAGACGTCAAGGATAATCTGGGAAAAATAGAGGACAAATATCAAATTGTCCTCGAAGCCTTGTTTTTTCAAGGCATGACACAACAAGAAGCAAGCGACGAGTTGAATATTCCCTTGGGTACTATTAAATCTCGATTGAAAATAGGTCTTAGAGAATTAAAGAAAATTTACGGCCCAACTATGGTGCTTGCACTTGTATTAAATCTGTTATAATGAAAGATAAAATAAAAATATTTTTAGATACCGACCTTCTTGAAAAGTATTTATTAGGAACAACTACCGATCAGGAGGTTTTACAGGTAGAGCGCTATATCGCAATGCACCCTGAAGTCAGGAAAACCTATGACGAGCTTCAGGAAAATTTGGAATCTTTTGCCAAGTTGCATGCTATAAAGACTCCTGAAGGCCTAAAGGAACGTATTCTGGCCAGGATCAAGGAGGATAATACCGGCAGAAAACAATTTTTCAGATATGCAGTGGCCGCGAGTATCGCCGCACTGATGTTCGCTGGAGCTTCTTATTTTTTCTGGGAACAAAATCAGAGCTTACAACAGGAAAATACCATGGTCTCCAATAAAATCAAGAACTTGGAAAAAACCATGAACGAACAATTGGAAGATGTACGTAACCAATTTATCGTCTTGAACAATCCACAGACCAAAAGATTCAATGTAAAAGGAAACAAAAAGGCCAGAGAGCTAAAAGCGGTCGCCTATATAAATCCTGTAAAAAAGCTTTCATACATAAACGTACGCAAGTTGCCCAATTTACCAGAAGATCAGTGCTTTCAAATGTGGGCAGAGGTCAATGGAGAATTGATAAATTTAGGCATTATCGAAAAAGTGGTAGGGCAAGAAAAACTAATGGCACTTCCGTATGCAGAAAATGCTATCGGCTATATAACTATTGAGCCCAAGGGCGGCAATGTATCACCCTCAATAGAAAATATCGTAGCCAATATCCCCTATTAGACAGGCCTAAAATTGAAAAGATTCAAAGCTATCTTCAGGGCTTTATTTTCGTATATTTACAAAAATTTCAAGCATGAAGTTACTTTTACTGACCATTGGTTTACTAGCGCTAGCATTTACAGGTATTGCCATAAAAATTTGGTCGAAAAAAGATGGTGAGTTTGCTGGCACCTGTGCCAGTCAAAGTCCGTTTTTGAATCAAGATGGAGAAGCTTGTGGTATGTGTGGAAAATTACCGAATGAACAAGATTGCAAAAAGGATAACACACCCAAACTTCAATAGGCTCCGATATTTGATTATTGCAATTCTAATCGCATACTCCATTGAACAAAACTGAAAACCTTATTCATAGTATTATTGATAAAGCCAAGTCAGGCAATCAAATTGCTTTTAGTACTTTGCTAGATACTTTTTGGAATGATGTATACGGATTTCAGTTAAAACGTACCCAGAACGAAAATGATGCCGAAGACATTACGATTCGGACTTTTTCAAAAGCCTTTGATAAGATTAACTTGTATGACGACTCCTACGAGTTCAAAACCTGGTTGATTACCATTTCTAAAAATATACATGTCGACCTAGTTCGGAAAAGAAAAAGAAATTTGGAAACTGGTGGAAATAACGAAGCTATAATACGGGTACTCGACGATGCTCCTTCACCTGAAGACCGCTTGATTACAGAACAAAATTTGGCGGCACTTTTACAGCATATCAAAAAATTAAAGCCTCACTATCAAAAAGTCATTAACCTGAGGTATTTCAATGAATTGAGCTACGCCTCTATAGCCCAGGAACTCAATGAGCCCATCAACAATATAAAAGTAAAATTACTAAGGGCAAAAAAATTACTGGCAGAGGTAATCAAAAACAAGAGCTAAGCCTGAAACCCCAAAGGAACAAGCCTATTTACTGCCGAGAAAATACCCCTGACCCCCAATCCAAATATCACCAGACCCTTATCAGGTCAAAAGATTAAAAAATTGGATATCACTCACAAGGGTAAGTCTATAATAGGCGAAAAAAATATAAAAAAAAACAAAATAACCCTAACAAAACACTCCCCAATTTCTTAGTATATTTGTTTAAAATTTAACTATGAGCGTAGATAGTATAGCACCGCCGAAAGGAAAGCCCAAATGGATACGTGTTAAACTTCCGACCGGTAAAAAATATACCCAACTAAGGTCATTGGTCGATAAATATAATCTGAATACTATATGTACTTCAGGCAGTTGTCCGAATATGGGTGAATGTTGGGGTGAGGGTACGGCCACATTTATGATTTTAGGAAATATATGTACCCGTTCCTGTGGTTTTTGTGGAGTAAAGACCGGACGACCCGAGGATATTGATTGGGCAGAACCCGAAAAAGTCGCTCGATCTATTAAAATAATGGGTATTAAACATGCAGTCATTACTTCTGTCGACAGAGACGACCTCAAGGACATGGGCTCAATACTATGGGCAGAGACGATAAAGGCCATCCGCAGAATGAACCCCAACACGACTATAGAAACTCTAATTCCTGATTTTCAAGGTATTGAAAGGCATTTAGACCGAATCATCGAAGTTGCTCCAGAGGTGGTCTCCCATAATATGGAAACCGTTAAAAGACTTACTCGAGAAGTAAGAATACAGGCCAAATACGAGAGAAGTCTCGAAACACTACGCTATTTAAGGCAAAGCGGTGTAAATCGAACAAAATCGGGAATAATGTTGGGCCTAGGTGAAAGAGAAGAAGAGGTAATACAGACCATGGAAGACCTGAGAAGTGTCAATGTCGACGTAATTACCATCGGACAGTATCTTCAACCTTCGAAAAAACACTTGCCGGTGAAAGCATTTATTTTTCCTGAACAATTCAAAAAGTATGAAGAAATCGGACTTTCAATGGGCTTTAGGCATGTAGAAAGCGGTGCATTAGTACGTTCGTCTTATAAGGCTCATAAACATATCAATTGATGTTTCAGAACATAGAAAAATGAATAATAGATATAAGACAGTTAGGTGAAAATGGTTTTTTTTGCTACTATCTACAATTTAGTCTTTGTTCTTTTATCTTTATTCTTGAGTTAAGAATCTCCGATAAAAATTTAATCTATACATTCAAAAAGTAAATTTATTCTATTGAAAAGGACGAATATAGGCATCAACGGTTTTGGCAGAATAGGTCGCACCTTGTTCAGGTTACTCAGTGAACAGCCCCATATAAAAGTTATGGCGATAAATGATTTAGCCGATTCTAGAACGCTAAGTCATCTTTTAAAATACGACAGTCTTCATGGCGTGTATAAAGGCGAAATAAGCCATACCGATAGTGGTATCGTGGTAGACGAAAGAGAGATTGCCTTGCTCAATCACCCCTCCCCAAAAGATATCGACTGGTCAGCCCACAAAATTGACATTGTTATTGAATGCACGGGCAAGTTCAAGACAGCCGCTGCTTTAAACCATCATATAAGAAATGGGGCAAAAAAAGTGATTCTCTCGGCTCCTCCATCTGATGATGCTATAAAAATGGTAGTCCTTGGCATAAATGAGTCTATCATTACCCGTGACGACCATATTATCTCAAATGCATCCTGTACTACAAATAATGCCGCCCCCATGATAAAAGTAATCAAGGACCTCTGCGGTATTGAACAAGCGTATATCACTACTATTCACTCCTACACATCAGATCAAAGCCTACACGACCAACCACATCATGATTTAAGAAGGGCACGTGCTGCATCACAATCAATCATACCCACTACAACAGGCGCCGCCAAAGCACTGACGAATATTTTTCCTGAATTAGCCAATGCAATCGGAGGCTGTGGCATTCGCGTTCCGGTACCCAACGGGTCCTTAACCGATATCACTTTTAATGTCAAAAGGGAAACCAGTATTCAAGAAATTAATGATACTTTTGAATATATTTCAAAAAATGAACTAAAAAACATACTTCATTATACGAAAGACCCTATAGTATCTATTGATATAAACAATAGTTGTTATTCTTGTACGTTTGATTCTCAGATGACATCCTCAATTGGAAAAATGGTCAAAATAATAGGGTGGTATGATAATGAAACAGGATATAGTAGCAGAATTATAGACCTCATCAATTTATTGATTAACAACCTATACGTTTGATATTTGAACTTCGACATATAAGAATTAGAAATACGTTTTCGGCCCTAATGCTTTTGCTTGTCTTTCAGTATGGACAAGGGCAACAAATGGATTCAATCAAAACAGATGTTCAGATTTATTTTGATCAAGAGATTATCTATAAGAACAAAAACCAAATAGACCTTGCCCTTGAAGCCCTGAACAAAGCAGCGGAACTAGCCGAAAAAAATGAAGATATCAAGTCATTAATCGATAGTTACCATAGGTTTGCACTACTTTATCTTAGACTTGGCAAAGAGGAAACAACGCTCCTTTATTGGGATCGCGCCAATGCCGTGCTCAAAGATGTAGAATACCCTTATGGCGATGCTATTCATAAGTATATTGAGGCTATAATACTCTATCGGAACGGCAAAAACTTCCAAGCCATATTCATGCTCGAGGAAGCAAAACAATTGAACAACGATCGAAATTTTTTCAATAATATTCTATTAATAGAAGGTTATATTTACCTGAATCTCGAAAAATATGACAGTGCCTCAAAAAATTTCAACTCCTTAGTCATAAATACCGATGTTTATGAAAAGAAGTATTTGGCGACCAGAGCCTACCTTGGTCTTTCAAAGTTAAATTTTTCAACCAATAAATTTAAAGAAAGTGCTTCATATGGGGAAAGTGCCTTAAAGCTAGCACAGCAAAATGAATTCTTCAAAGAAATTTTAGAAGCCAATAAACAATTGAGCCTAGCCTATGAAAGGCTTGGAAAGTATGATTTTTCTTTAGCGAACACCAGAAGTTTGTTGCAAATTCGCGACTCCGTTTTCACTCTCGACAAGCTAAAGGCAGAAACAAAAACAGCTGAAAGAATACAGTTCGATTTCATGACCGAGGAAATCAAACGCCTAGACCAACGCAATGAAGAGTTAAGCGAATCTAAGAATCTTTCAGAAATGACCGCTATATTGACTTCCGCTCTTTTAATTATCATTTCTCTCTTGGCAGTTTCTCTCTACAGAAACAATCAAATCAAATTAAAGACCAACGATCTATTGCAAACCAAGAACAGCGAACTCCAAACAGCCAGAGATACAGCGGTAAGTGCCATGGAAGCCAAGACCAACTTTTTATCGACTGTTAGCCATGAACTTAGAACACCGCTCTATGCAGTGACAGGGCTAACACACCTATTGCTGGAAGAAAATCCCAATGAAGATCAAAAAGAACATCTAAAAGCATTAAAATTTTCTGGCGATTATTTATTGAACTTTATAAATGACATCTTGCAGATTAATAAAATCGATGCAAAAAAACTAGAACCTTTGATTACAGAGTTCAACCTACAGAAAGTTCTAAAAGAAGTCATAGATTCTTTACAGCAAAGTGCCAAAGCCAACAAGACCAAGATTACTCTTGATTATGATGAAGCGATTCCTGGCCATTTAATGAGTGACCCCTTAAAACTTTCACAGATATTCATGAATTTGGTGGGCAATGCACTAAAATTCACAAAAAATGGAGAGGTGAAGGTCGTTGCCAAACTCATAAAAAAAGTCGAAGAGGATATTACCCTCTATTTTGAAGTATCAGACAATGGCATAGGTATTTCGAAAGAACAACAACAAAATATATTTGAAGGCTTTGAGCAGGGGTCTATTCAAATCAATCGTGAATACGGAGGAACGGGCCTAGGACTTAGCATCGTAAAAAGTCTTCTAGGATTGTTCGATAGTGAAATTCAACTCAAAAGTGAATTGGGCAAAGGCAGCTCTTTCTTTTTTGAGCTCAAGTGCAAGTGCAAGGATAGTATCATCGATGATATTTCATTTGAAATCACAAAAAAGGACTATGATTTTAAAGGCTTGCACCTATTGATTGTTGAGGACAACAAGATAAATCAAGTGATTACAAAAAAGATGCTCGCAAAAAAAGAGATCACGAGCGATATCGCAAGTAATGGTACCGAAGCCATTGAACTCGCCACAAAAAATTCATATGATGCAATTTTAATGGATATCCACATGCCAGGCATCAGCGGAGAAGAGGCTACCATCGAGATTCGAAAATTCGATACAGAGATTCCTATCATAGCACTTACCGCTATTTCTCTAGACGATAGTTTAGAAAGTTTTTATGCCGCTGGTTGTAATGATGTGGTTACCAAGCCTTTTAAACCAGAGGTGTTCTATCAAAAAATAGGTGAGAATATTTTTGATAAAAATATTAAGAACTCCGCTTCATAAAACCGCTCAGGGTATCTTTAATCAGTTTTCCGCCCTCATCTAAAAACCTATGTTCTACCAAAATATGATGAATACCAGTTACTTTTCCTTTTAGACGCACATAATCTTTCTCTGTGGTAAGTATAAATTCTTTGGAATTTAATACTTCCAATTCTTTTTGAGTAAAAAAATGATGGTCTCTAAAACTCAAATGCTCAAAGGAAATACCCTGCTTCTCTAAAAATAAAGCCAAAGGTTTTGGGTCGGCAATACCGGTCACTAATGTTACTTTCCTATTCCTAAGATTACGTAAGGGCACTTCTGAACCACTACCTAAAACCATAGGGTCATACGCCATATAACTGAACAAGACTTCTTGATGAGTCTTTGGTTTTAGCTTCACTTTAATTAAAGACTGTTCTTCAACGGTCAGCTCCTTAGGACATTTGGTAACTATAATAAGATTCGCACGATTGGCCTCTCTCCTACCATCTCTCAAATCTCCAGTGGGTAAATACCAATCATCGCAATACATATTGGTATAGGCGGTAAGTAAAATAGAAAAATCGGGTTGTACGCTACGGTGCTGATACGCATCATCCAACAAAATAACATCAGGCCTTATACGGTCTTCCAAAATAGAGATACCATCTCTTGCTAATCTACCAGA